>JALVVK010000111.1 GCA_027023445.1 Deltaproteobacteria bacterium
TGGTACAGGGGAACCGCGGACGCGGTCTACCAGAACCTGGACTTTATCCAGGACAACAAGCCCGACCTCGTCATGATCCTGTCCGGTGATCACATTTACAACATGGATTACCAGGAACTGTTGGAATTCCACCTCGAGATGAACGCGGATCTGACTGCCGCCTTTGTCCAGGTGTCATCAACCGGTTCGTCCCGCTTCGGTCTGGCGGAGATGGCGGATGACCATCCCAGGGGCGGAAGGCTGCTTAATTATATGGAAAAACCCGCAAGGCCCCATTCAAACTGGGCATCCATGACCATCTATCTTTTCAGGACCGGACCCCTCATGCAGATTCTCAGGGAAAACGCCAAGCTGCAATCACATGAATTCGGCAGGGATATTATTCCATCCATGATGGAGGCTTACAGGGTTTTCGGTTTTAAACATTCCGGATTCTGGGGCTACAGCCGTACCCTTGAGGAATACTGGTCAACAAACATGGATCTCCTTGGAGACAATCCGAAAATCAATCTGGATGCGTGGCAGGTCAGGACAAATCTGGATCATGAGGCAATAAGGGACAGGGGACCTGCCATAATAGGCAAATCGTCACACCTTGAGGACTCCAGGATCTATAACGGTGTCAGGGTGGATGGCACGGTAAAGAGATCCATACTTTTCCCGGGCGTGCACGTGTCCGAGGGTTCCGTGGTAAAGGATTCCATCCTGTTCTTCGACACTCAGGTAGGGCCAGGCGCAAAAATTGAGAGGACCATTACAGATATCGGCGTGAGTATTGGCAGGGATGCCTCCATAGGAAGCGCCACGGGAGGGCTGTGCGTGGTAGGTACCCAGACCCAGATTCCCCAGGGAATAGAAATCGGTGCCGGATCCAGCATATATCCGCATCTGAGGGCGGAAGATTTCAGAAAGCGCGCCTACGGGCAGGAATCGGTTATACGGAACCGGATCCCCGGAATACCCGTTTCCTGATTCCCTTTCCCGCGCTGTTATCCCTGGGCATGGAAATAATCAACCACCCGTTTCCTGCCGGTTGTGTGGCTCATGGGTCATAGCTCCCAGAATTCCCTGTAAGTATCCAGCGCTCTTTCGAGGGCCTGCGTGCCGTTGCGGGATGCGGAAAGCTCATCCGCATAATCATTGCTGAGCAGGCTTTTGCCCATCATCTCCATGAGCACCCCTGTAACCCCGTCCCTCAGGCCCTCAAGGCTGTAGCCGCCCTCAAGGCAGAACAGGATTCTGCCCCCACAGCAGGAACGGGCGATTTCGATCAGTTTTCTGGCAAGATAGGCAAACCCGTTGGCTGTAACCTCCATCCGTCCGAGAGGATCCCCCTCGTAGATATCAAAACCTGCGGAAACAAGCATGAAATCAGGTTCGAATTTTTTGCCTAAAGGCGTCACCAGCCGGTTGTAGATGGCGGCGAATTCCATGTCC
The DNA here is from genome assembly GCA_027023445.1 of Deltaproteobacteria bacterium. Lineage (GTDB taxonomy): Bacteria > Desulfobacterota > Dissulfuribacteria > Dissulfuribacterales > JALVPX01 > JALVVK01. The sequence continues at coordinate 1,438 of JALVVK010000111.1, forward strand.
CCGGCACCGGGAGCAAGCGGGACGTTCACCGTGTATCCCCTTGCGTCTCCACTTCCTGTCTGGTCGAGTCCACCTGAGCCCGGATAGTATGGATACTGGTGGGTTGAAAGATAAAGCACTGAAGGATCCGAATAAAAGCTGTGCTGGGTGCCATTGCCATGATGAAGATCCCAGTCAACTATCATGACCTTTTCAAGGCCAAGGGCCATGCGCGCATAATGGGCGCCAAGGGCCACGTTGTTAAAGAGGCAGAATCCCATGGCGTGGTCCCTTTCAGCATGATGGCCCGGCGGCCGCACAAGGGCAAAGGCATTGCTCACATCGCCGGCCATAACCGCGTCCATGGCAGCGAACACCCCGCCTGCCGCAAGTCTTGCCGCCTCGTAGGAATATTCGTTGGTGCCCGTGTCAGGGTCCAGTTGACGATGTGAATGACCCGCCGTTGCGGCAATGGTTCGGATGTACTCAGGAGAATGATTCCATTCCAGCTCTTCAGTGGAGGCCATTCTGGGCGCTATTCGAAAAAAACGATTTTTCAGGTCAGCCTGGTCAAGCCTTTCATAGATTACCTTCAGCCTTTCCGGGGACTCCACGTGTCCTGGGCCCGCGATATGATCCAGAAATCTCTGGTGCCTGACAATGCCTGTGCCGGCCATGATTCCACCTCCAGCCATGCTGTCCAGGCGAATCGCCCCGCCGCCCCGGTTACCCGGTGAGTCTGGACAGCGCCTCTCTGTACCTTTTTACCGTCTTTTCCACTATGGAATCCGGAAGCTCGGGGCCTGGAGGGGTCTTGTCCCAGGAAATGGATTCCAGGTAATCCCTTACAAACTGCTTGTCAAAACTCGGCTGCGCCCGCCCCGGGCTGTAGTCCTCCGCGGGCCAGAAACGGGAGGAGTCAGGAGTGAGCACCTCGTCTATGAGGATCAGGTCTCCGTCTGCCAGGCCGAGTTCAAATTTTGTATCAGCTATTATAACCCCCCGTTCAAGCGCGTAATCCGCAGCTTTCGAATACAGGGTCAGGCTCACGTCCCTGACCTTTTCCGCCATTTCCCTGCCTATCAGATCAGCCATACGGTCAAAGCTGATGTTCTCGTCATGTTCACCTGCAGCCGCCTTGGTGGAAGGCGTAAATATGGGCTCGGGCAGCCTGTCCGATTCAACAAGTCCGGAAGGCAGGGAAATGCCGCTTATGGAGCCGCTCGCCCGGTAGTCCTTCCAGCCGGAGCCGGAAATGTATCCCCTGACTATGCATTCCACCGGAAGTGGGGAGCACTTTTTTACCAGCATGCTTCTGCCGGCCAGTTGATCCCTGTACTTCCGGCAGGAGGTTGGGTACTGGTCCACGTCAGCGGTAATAATGTGATTGGGGATTATGTCTCCTAAACGTTTAAACCAGAAAAGAGACATCTGGGTCAGTACAACCCCCTTCCCCGGAATGGGAGTGGGCAATATCACATCAAAGGCCGAAAGCCTGTCTGTCGCCACTATGAGAAGATTTCCTTCAACCTCGTAGAGGTCCCGGACCTTTCCCCTGTTAAGGAGATTGAGATCCGGAAGTTCTGTTTTAGAAATGACCGGGTTCGTTTTGTTTTCTGTCATGTCTCCTTACCTTGCCGCCCTCCGGGTAATTTTTTTTAGCCTGGCGGCCTTCTTTTTATAGATTCCGTACCGCTTGAGATCATTTGCCTTTTTTGCCTCAAGGGCTTTACGTTTCATTTCTTTTATCTGTGCCTTTACATCCCTCATGGAAGCGCCGGTTTTGTGAGGTTCCTCAATGCCCCGTGCCTTTTTGATGGCAGAGAGGAGTTCTTCCTTGTTCATGGCATGCGCCCCCTGTATCTCCGGAATGTCCCGGGCCACCTCGCGAAGTTCCGTGGCAGTCATCTTGTCAAGGGGTTTCTCCTGCTTGGCCTGGTTACTTTTTCCCATAACAGTTCCTCCTTTCATGTAAACAGGTCCCATAAACAGGTATTGAACCAAAACCGATTTTATAGAACTTATCACAAAATGGAAACATGGACAAAAAGGCTTTTATCCGAAGATGCAATGTTACCTAAATCCTGCATGTCGAATGCGAGAAATCTGTCGCCTTATCAGGGGGTTGAAATATCAGAATACGTTTATGTCCCTTCCGTCTTGCATCTTCGGCAAACTCGGCAATTGCAGGATTTAGGTGTTAAATGGTAAATTCTGAATGTTAAATTAAGGTGCCATGTTATTATATCTTTCTGAATTTAATAAAAATTGTTTTCCTTAATTTACAATTCAGCGTTTATCATTTAGCATTCGCATACCCTGGGGTGCTAAGTACCACTTAGGCATGAAGATTTGGTCATAGAGAAGGCCATGGTATGAGTTTTTAAGTTTGCGGCAACGGAATAATTAACGGAGTAATTAAATGTTCAGGCAGGATGGAAGATCTCCTGATGATCTCAGGCCTGTAGAGATCGTACACGATTTTTTGGCGCACGCAGAGGGCTCTGTCCTGATCAAACAGGGCAATACGTGGGTTCTTTGCGCGGTAAGTGTTGAAGACGATGTCCCTCCCTTTCTCAAAGACAGTGGCCAGGGCTGGGTCACGGCGGAATATTCCATGCTGCCAAGATCCACCCATGTCAGGACGGCAAGGGAGTCACGCAGGGGGAAGGTAAAGGGGCGGACCCACGAGATCCAGCGGCTGATCGGCAGGTCCCTCAGGGCCGTGACCGATCTTAATCTCCTCGGTCCCCGTACCTTTATAGTGGATTGTGACGTGATACAGGCAGATGGAGGCACAAGGTGCGCATCCATTACAGGGGCATTTCTCGCCTTGAGAGATGCCGTGCGGAAACTGCTTGCCCAGGGACGAATCGGGCAAAATCCCATAAAAGACAGCCTTGGCGCTGTCAGCGTTGGACTGGTCGGAGGCCTTGCTCTGCTTGATCTTGATTATCAGGAGGATTCTTGCGCCGAGGTTGATGCCAATTTTGTGCTGACCGGCTCGGGAAAAATAGTGGAGATTCAGGTTACTGGGGAAGCGGGTCCCTTTGACTGGGAAAGGTTTGAGTCTCTTGCCCGGATGGCAAGGAAGGGTGTATCCGAAATTATTCGGATCAGCTCATAGCCTGCACGGATCGCAGCTTGTATTGTGTGAGTCATGTTTTTGCTTGTCATATTAAAGATGTCGGCATAACTGCCGGAGACAGGTTGGAGCATCCCTGTCGAGCCATGTCCAAGACAAATTTTGATTGACTGCCTGATGAACTCTGATTACTGATCATAAACAGGTTATCCTGGCGTGATTTGTTGGCCTTTTTGTGCAGTACATCTATGATGCCTTTTGTCCTAAAAAAGAGGAGGTGCTGAAGTGATTATCCGTCCATCAAACATAACAGCTGAACAGAAGACAGAAATTATCTCCAGATTCTGGAAAAAGGATCCGTCTCTCTGGAGCAATGATCCTGAAACGCAAAAAACAGTGGCCAACCGGTTGGGCTGGGTTGACATTGTTGGAAAAATGCAGGGTGAGGTATGTGATGAGCTGAAGAAATTGTCAGATGAAACCAGGAGCAGGGGCTTTAAGAGGGTGGTGCTCCTTGGCATGGGCGGCTCAAGTCTGTGCCCGCTGGTGTTGAGCAGGGTGTTTGGCAGCGCGCAGGATTTTCCTGAACTTCAGGTCCTTGATACCACGGACCCGGAAGAGATAGAAAAAATAGAGTCAAGGGGCATGTGGGACAGGACACTGTTTGTCTTTGCCAGTAAGTCCGGGACCACCATAGAGCCAAACGCCCAGTTTAATTATTTCTGGCCCATAATGGAGAGGGAAACCGGGGATCCCGGAAGACATTTTATCGCGATCACGGATCCACAGACCCCCTTGGATGACCTGGCTAAAAAACATGGATTCTGGAAAATTTTCCGTAATCCGCCGGATATAGGCGGTAGATATTCTGCCCTTTCCTATTTCGGGCTGGTTCCGGCCGCACTTATTGGAATTGACACGGAAAAATTGCTGGCCCATGCCGGAAAGATGGTCGCAGAGTGCGGACCGGATGTCCCGTGGCAAAAAAATCCCGGCTACATGCTCGGTGAATTCATGGGAGAGTATGCCGTTCAAAGCAGGGACAAGATCAACATTTTCACCGATCCGGGACTGGAATCCTTTGGCCTGTGGCTGGAACAGCTGCTTGCAGAAAGCACGGGGAAGGATACAACCGGCATAGTCCCGGTGGTGGGGGAAACAACGGGTATCCCCGGGTTCTATGGTGGAGAACGTATTTTCGCGTATATTTCCATGTCGCAGACACCTGAGGAAAGGTCCCTGGGCGGTTTTGTTGAAGAGCTCAGGGGTGCCGATTTCCCGATATACAGGCTGAACCTTGAGGATCTATATGACCTTGGAGGCCAGTTTTTCCTCTGGGAGATGGCAACAGCCATTGCGTCCCACTTTCTTGGTGTTAACGCCTTTGACGAACCGGACGTTAAGCATGCCAAGGAAAAGACCGGGGAGGTGTTGAACGTCCTTAAAGCAGAGGGCAGGGTGCCGGTAAAGTTCTGGGTGGATCCACAGAGCGAGCTTCTGTTCAAGCCATCAAAGATGCTGGCAGCCTCCATGAAGGGGCTTTTCAGGACGCTCAGGGACATGTTCCAGGTGCTGCCATCCTGGGGATATATCGCTTTTCTGCCCTATCTGCCCTACAATGCCGAAACAGAGGAGATAATCAGGGAAATGCGTCATCTGGTTCGCCAGGAAAAGGGCTGTGCCACTACCATGGGATACGGGCCGAGATATCTTCATTCAACAGGACAGATTCATAAAGGAGGCCCTATTTCCGGCGCGTATGTTATTTTTACAAGAAAGGCGCCAAAAGAATATCCTGCGGTGCCGGGCATGGGTTTTTCATTCTGGCAGTTGCAGTTCGCCCAGGCGGCAGGAGATTTCCAGGCCCTTGAGGAGCGGAACAAGAGAGTGATACATGTTCATTTCAACCCGGATTTCAACCTGGGCCTGAGAAGTTTCAGCAAGGTGCTTTCAAGGGCTGTCCGCCTGTAACAGGCGGCTCCGATATGTACGGTAACCGTAGGTTCATCTCCATAATATTACTCCTGATAGGCCTGTGGGCTGTGGGGGTAACCGGCTACATGATCATAGAAGGCTGGAATTTTCTGGATGCCATCTACATGACCGTAATAACGCTTACCACTGTGGGGTTTGGCGAAGTGCATACGTTAAGCCCCCATGGGCGGATTTTTACCATATTGCTCCTGGTCACGGGGCTTGGGATTTTTTCCTATTCCATAAGGGTGCTGGCAGAGGCCACCATTGAAGGGCATTTCAAGGGGATTCTGGGAAGAAGACGCATGCAAAAGACCATAGAGAAATTCAACAGTCACTTCATAATATGCGGCTACGGCAGGATAGGGCGCACCATTGCCACCAGTATTGCCAATAGGGATATTCCGGTAGTTGTAGTGGAAAACGATCCTGAGATAGCCTCTGAGCTTGATGGTGGGAACATGCCCTTTATACAGGGAGATGCGACCCATGACGATACTTTGCTCAAGGCGGGGGTGAAACGTGCCCGCGGTATTGTCTGTGTTCTGCACACGGATGCCGCAAACGTATATGTGACCCTCACGGCCAGGACCCTTAATCCGGCTCTTCTGATAGTAGCCAGGGCGGACGATGCAAATGCCGAGACAAAAATGATACAGGCAGGCGCGGACCGGGTGATTTCTCCCTATGACATCGGGGCAAAGCGCATGGCTTTGGCCGTGTTGCAGCCCACGGTTACCGAGTTCCTCGATCTCGCCATTCATTCGACTTCCTTTAACCTGTGTATTGAACAGGTGGGGATAGAAAGGGGGTCGCCTCTGGACGGGGTAAACCTGCAAAAGGCAGCGGTCAGGCAGCAAACCGGCTGCACGGTGCTTGCAGTACAGAGATCGGATGGGAATATGATCGTAAGCCCTGATTCTCATCTTGTTCTGGCCGAGGGGGATATACTTGTCACGCTTGGCACTGCCGAAGGCATAAAGATCCTCAAGGGCTTGGCTATGCCTTCATGAAAAAGGAGAAACCCGTGTATAAGGCACCTACTGACAGATGGTATCTTGAAAGGATAATATGGTTTATTGCCGGAACAGTGGTTTCAGTCGGGATTCTTCTTGGACTTCTTGTGCACACATACTGGTTTGCGCTGCCGTTGCTCGCAGGCATAAACATGCTTATTTATGCATTCACGGGGTTTTGTCCAGTGGCGGTTATACTTCATGGATTGGGGGTCAAATCCCGACTGAAAGATACGGACGGTGCGGGTTCAGATTCGCCGTCTTGCCGTGCACACTGACGTACCTTTGTCTGTAACCACGATGTCCATTTTTTCATCATGGCTTTTAAGGGGTATTTCGTCCAGCACCTGGAACGAAAACGCCAGTCCTACCCTTGATGCCCTGGGCGCCTTCATGGAAAGGAACCTGTCATAATATCCGCCGCCATAACCGTAACGGCCGCATTTTTTGTCAAATACTGAACCGGGTACCACAACCAGGTCAATGGAGGAAGGCTCTACCGGCACGGTTTTTTCCGGATCCGGCTCCAGGATCCCGTAGGCCCCGGTCCGAAGGTCTTTCCCCCAGTCTTTTATCAGTCTTGGCCTGAGTTTTTTGGTACCAATGTCCGTTTCCGGCAACACAACGCAGAGTCCCTGTTTTAACCGTTCCTGCAAAAGGAAATGGGTTATAACCTCGCTGCGGAACGAGACATAAAACATAGGTTTTTTTGATGCCTGATAGACATCAAGGCCCTTTAAAAGAACGGTCGCCCTGCAACTTCGTTCGACAAGCTCTTCCGGGGAGAGAGAGTCTCTTTTTTTGAGGATTGAGGATCTTATTTTTTGAGGATTGAGAATGGTCAAGGGATTTAAAAAATTATCTGGATGGGTGATAAAAAATCTTCATGCATGAGGAATGGCTGCGGCCTGAGTTGTTCCAGACAGGCTTGCATGCCCTGTCCCGCAGCATAACTATGCGGCCTTCGGATAAGAATTTTATGGAGCGGGCCAGAAGATACAGGACTCCGTCATGGCCGTAAAATTTGGAGCCCGTAACCTCAACTTTTTCCCCGTCAGGCAGGCGGAGACCAATTTCCCTTAAAAACCAAGCAGGCCCTGTTAAGACAATATAGTCCCTGCCATTGGAGTTGAGCAGGAAGCCCTTGAGGCCCTTGCAGGGCTTGATTTCAACCTGCTGGATTTCTCCTCTGATCTGTACCTCGGTATTTTCATCGTACCCGGTGTCCTGCGCAAGGCAAAGGCCTACGGCGAGGACAAAAATGGAAGACATCATTATGATACAACATGCAGTCTTGTTCCCGGACACGCGGATCAAGGGGTTACCTCCTTTTGTGACTTGCCGTGAAAATACAATTTAAATATTAAATTCTGAATGTTAAATTCCCATGCTAAATTATTATATCTTTAATCTTTTTGAATCTTAAAAAATTACCTATCACAAATTACATTTCAACAGTATTTCCATGTTCGTGAGTACGAAGCAATGCTTAACATTAAAATATTGGGAGTATTTTACCGGCATTAAATAGTCTGTATCCGGAATAATTTCAATTGCAGGACTCGTGCCCTTGGGATTTTTTTTAAAAGAGGCTTGCGGCCTCAGATTTTTGTGCGAAACGGCCCTCAGGGCCACAAGCCTGGAAACGGTTAGGGATAATCTGTTCGACAGGGCTGATTTTGTCGCGCATATCCTGCACTTCCATGCATTTTTTGCATTGAGGTTTGTGCATTTTTTGCATCATTGTTTTGGCTGAGATGTGATGTTTTCTCCAGGTGTTAATGCGTGCGGCATGGGAAACCGGCCCTGCCGCTAAGGATTTACCAAAAATGAAGGCCTTCTTGAGGAGGTTCCAAGAAGGCCTTCGGGGAGAGGAGGGTTGGGAGGGATAGGGATTTTTTTCGTTGCGTTGCTTTTTAACTATGCATGCTTTGTGCCAGGCCTTTATCATGCGTTGTTTGCCTGACATTTCGTTTTTAATGCATGCGGCGTGCCATTTATCAAACATTTTTCCCCAGTCTGTAATCTTTTAGTTTGTATTGTAGCGATCTGAGTGAGATGCCAAGTAATTCCGCTGCCTTGCGCCTATGACCCCCGGTTTTTTTCAGCGCTTTGATGATGGCGTCTTTTTCAAGTTCCTTAAGGCTCAGGACATCCGGTTCCTCCATTACGGTGGCTTCCATTGTTCGGCCAAGATCAAGAGGAGGCAATCTTAACTCATGCTCATTGCTTAGTATAATGGCTCTTTCAAGGATATTGTGGAGTTCCCGCACATTGCCAGGCCAGGTGTAGGATTTTAATCGTTCCAGCGTGTCAGGTGTCAATTCTCCAACTCCCTTTCCTACTTTCAGCGATATGGAATGCAGCAGGTATCTGCTGAGAGTTTCGATGGCTTCGGGCCTTTCTCTCAGAGGCAGAAGGGTAATTGGAAAGACATTCAGACGATAGTAGAGATCTTCCCTGAACTGTCGTTTTTTGATACGTTCCATCAGGTTTTGATTGGTGGCTGCAATCACCCTGGCATTGGTGGCAAGGGTTGCGGTTCCGCCTACACGTTCAAACACCCGTTCCTGAAGAACCCTGAGCAGTTTTGCCTGGGCGGGTAGTGGCATTTCCCCTATTTCATCCAGGAAAATGGTACCGTCATTTGCGAGTTCAAATTTGCCCCTCTTGGTTTTTACCGCTCCGGTAAAGGCTCCCCGTTCATGGCCGAAGAGTTCTGATTCTATGAGGTTTTCAGGGATTGCGGCACAGTTAAGGTCAACCATGGGGCCCTTTTTGTCGCTCAAGTGATGGATTGCCTTTGCTATAAGACTTTTGCCCGTTCCGCTTTCTCCCTGCAACAAAACAGTGGCATCTGTGGATGCCACCTGGCGCACCTCATCCCAAACATTTTCCATGCCGGCGAAAAGTACCTCTGTGGGTGGGAGATCATCCGCGAGTTTGTCTCTCCAGGACTTGTCTGAGGCCACGAGCCTCTGACGCTCTGCAACCTTGGCAACGGCAAGCCTTAGTTCATCAGGGTCTTTGAGCGGCTTGAGCAGATAATCGAACGCGCCTTTTTTCATGGCCTGGACAGCGTTTTCAACTGTGGCAAAGGCGGTCAGGATAATAAAGTCGGTTTCCGGATGGCTTTCCTTGACCCTGTTCATCAGTTCAAGTCCGCTCATGCCCGGCATCTTCAAATCTGTTATAACCAGATCGGGCAGAAAGCCTTTTATCTCCTTCAGGGCTTCCTGGCCGGACAGGGCGGTGCGAACCGTGTACCCCTCCTGTTCAAGGATGCGGGACAGTAGAATTATTATGGAAGGTTCGTCATCAACAATGAGAATGCGAAATCTGTTAGAAGTCATATCCATTTTTTGTTCTTAACATAATCATTTTTGTATATGTTGATAAGTCAGGCAGGGTATTCGTTATGAAATGTCTTTTTCTAATAAATCCGTTGGCAGGTGGAGGCGCTGGCAAGGCCATCTCTGCCATGATAGAAAAGCATTTCCATGCCCCTGGCATCAGCTCTCAGATAGTTTTTACCAACCCGGGGAAGCTACAGCAACAGGTTCATTCACTGGCAGCCGGTGTTGATCTTTTGATAATATGCGGAGGCGACGGGACGATCTCCAACGTGGCAAATGCCTTGGGCACATTACATTTTCCGCCTCCTTTCAGCATCATACCGGCCGGTACCGGCAACGATATCGCAAGGTCTCTGGGCTGGTATTCCGTATGGAAAAACGGGAAGGTGTTGTCTTTTATGTATGCAGTTAAAAATGGCAGGGTAAAGGGGATGGATCTCTGGACCATGGGAGGGCGCAAAACCTTTCTCGCCTATGCCGGTTTTGGCCTGGATGCGGAAATAGTAAAAAATTTTACCCGTTGGAGGGCCCGTGGCTGTTTTTTCAAATTCTGCGGACCCGTGGCAAACCGGTTTGTGTATGTCGTATTGGGAATGAGACGATTGCTTTTTTCATGGTTTAGGGGGGCGGACCTCGCGATAAGTGTGAAGGCCCCTGTGAACGGTAAGATGCGTGATATAACCCCAGGGAGTTGCGCGGGAATAATATTGGGCAATGTCATGCGTTATGCCAGCGGCGGACGGCTTGCGTCTGGCAGCCGGTTTGATGATGGTCTTCTTGAAATATATTTTCTTGAATCCATAATGGATTTCCAGAGGTTTTTGCTAAAGGGCCGGATTCCAGGCCTCAGGGGACCTGTGGCAGACTTCAGGGCATCCTGTCTTGAGGTCATGATATCCGGTAACGGGGTTCCTTGGCACGTCGATGGTGAATGGATGGAAATTTCCCCAACGAAATCTTTATTGAAGATTGAGAGAACAAGATCTTTGCCCGTACTGATACCGCCTGATCATCCACATATAGAGGCGCGGGATGAGTTGGACGATGACAGGCATGTGGAAATGGATACAAAGGGCGCGGCGCTTCCTGGTCCGGCGGCCTTTAAATAGGCGGTTTGGGCGACTGTTTGAAAATAAAATGTACTTTGTATGTAGTTCGGCCGATAAAAAAACAAACCCGTAAAAAGCGGGGCGAATCTTTTCGAATACAGATGGGCCATCCCAACAGGAGGTAGTTATGCCGGAGAGGCGCAAAAGTCCCCGATACCCGGTAACAATGCCGGTCTATTTCCCGCAGTTCGAGGAATGGGGGTACACGGATAATGTTTCCATGGACGGCTGCTATGTGGTAGCCGATTTGCCGGTGGCAGACGGATTTGTAACCGATATCTACATCGAGTTGCCTGTAATAGGTGCCATCGCCATGAAGGGCTATGTGCAGCACCACCACGGGCCTGAGCCTGGAATGGGCCTTCAGTTTATACAGGTGCGTTTTGAGAAAAACCAGTCTTATTATTACAACCTTTACGCGAGGTTTATAAAAATATTGCCCAGGTTCGAGGAAATAAGGGGCATTTACCTCGACATGGTCCAGGCAGGGGAGCTCAAGCTTCTGTCATTACCCAAAAAATCAAAAAAAATCGGCTGAAATCTTTTTCACCTCCTTTCTGAGTTCCGATAAAAATATAAAGGAGGTGATTAAAGTGTCGGTATGGCAATTCAGGGTCAGACCCGATCACGTTGAGATAGGCGGGAAAAAACGGAAACCCATAATGAAAGATGGATGTAATGAACCCTTTAAGGGCAGGTTCTGGTGTCCGTCAAAAAGGTGGTTCCAGAAAGAGCCGTGCCCCTTTTTGAACCGCCAGGAATGCCGCAATTTCCAAAGCATGTGCGGTTGTCTGTAGGGTCGTTATGATCCATCCTCGGAGGAGAACGCAGGAGAGGCCTTGTGACTGATATGCCGCAGTATCTTGCGGGCATCCTGGTGTTTATCGCCGGTGCCTGTGTCGGCAGTTTTTTGAATGTGTGCATCTGCAGGCTGCCTGAGGGGCAGTCTGTTGTGTCTCCGGGTTCTGCCTGTCCCCGGTGTGGCCACCGCATCAGCTGGTGGGAAAACATCCCCCTTTTAAGCTACCTGATCCTGAGGGCGAAATGCCGCGGATGTGGCGGGCGCATATCCATGCAGTATCCGCTCGTGGAGGCGCTTGGTGGAATCCTGGCCCTGGTCCTCTGGAACAGGTTCGGTCCCGGAATAGAACTTGCCATTTATGCGCCTTTTCTTGCCTCTCTCATAGTGATAAGTTTTATCGACTTGAAACATCAGATTATCCCGGATGTGCTTTCTTTGTCTGGTATAATCCTGGGGTTGTTTTGTTCGTTTTTTAATCCGCATCTTGAGTGGTATGATTCATTTTTGGGTGTTATTGTTGGTGGAGGAATACTTTACGCCATAGCAGCGGGCTATCTGTTGATTGCCAGAAAGGAAGGTATGGGAGGCGGAGACATCAAGCTGCTGGCCATGATAGGCGCATACCTGGGGTGGCAGGCGGTTTTCCTGGTCATATTTCTGAGCGCGGTAGTCGGGTCTGCGGTCGGCATTGCCATCCTGGCGCTTCGTAAGGGGCACAGGGACAGTGCCATCCCTTACGGGCCTTTTCTGTCCGGAGCCGCGGTTATAACCCTTTTTTACGGGCACGAAATCATGGGCTGGTATGCCAACTTTCTGACGCAGACGATTTACACCGGAGGATAGACGTAGTATTGGAATATACAGGATTAAACGCTTAGGGGAGCAAGGTGGCGAAATCACGAATCCTCATTGTAGATGATGATTCCCAGGTACGGGAGATAATGAGAAGGTATCTCGTCTCAAGGGGTGGGAACAGCCAGGTCATGGAGGCGGAAGACGCGGACCAGGCCATTGATCTACTGAAAAAATATCCATTTGACCACGTACTGTGCGATATTTACATGGAGCCGAAAGACGGGTTCTATTTCCTCAGCCAGGCAAGAGAGATGGGATTCCCTGGCAACATCATCATGATTTCAGGCCAGGCGGATACGGATGTGGCTCTGAGAGCCATACGGGAAGGCGCCTGTGACTACATACACAAGCCTATAACCATAGACCAGCTCTTTTTCGTGTTGAAACGCGCTGAGGAACAGGCCAGGCTTCGCAGGGAAAACGAACAGCTCAGAAAGGAGGTACGGGATCAGTATTCCTTTCACAATATCGTGGCCAAAAGCGAACAGATGCGCCACATCTTTAATATAATAGAAAAAGTAGCTGACTATAAAACAACAGTCCTTATTACGGGAGAGAGTGGTACAGGCAAGGAACTGATAGCAAAAGCCCTTCACTATAACAGCATCAGGAAAAAGGGACCCTTTGTGCCTGTAAACTGCGGGGGCATACCGGACAACCTGCTGGAAAGTGAGCTTTTTGGCCATTCCAGGGGTGCCTTTACCGATGCCAAACGGGCCAAAAAGGGCCTTTTTGAGGAGGCCCATGGGGGCACCATGTTTCTTGACGAGCTTGGGGACCTGCCCCTGTCCCTCCAGGTAAAGCTCTTAAGGGTGCTTCAGGAGGAGGAGATAAGGCCCCTTGGAGAGAACAGGGTTATTAAAGTTGATGTAAGAATCGTGGCGGCCACGTCAAAGGACCTTGTGACTGAGGTCAAAAAGGGACGGTTCAGGGAGGATCTGTACTACAGGGTGAATGTCCTGCCCATCCGCCTGCCCCCCCTAAGGGAACGGAAGGGAGATATCCCGCTGCTGGTGGATCATTTTGTTAAAAAGTATAATACCCGCCTGGGGACCCTTATTAAGGGCGTTACCAGGGACGCAATGAATATCCTCCTGACTTATTCCTGGCCTGGTAACGTGAGGGAACTTGAAAACGTGCTTGAAAGGGCAATGGTCCTCGCGGAAGGATCCATGATAGATAAGGCGGATCTGCCTTCGGGCCTGCTGTCGGATTCTGCAGATACAGTTATGCAATCCCCATGGCTTGATACCGATGCCTCGTTGTCTATCAAGAAAAACAGCAAAAAGCTGGAAAAAAACCTTATCCAGAGGGCCCTTGCCAAAACAAAGGGGAACAAGACCCAGGCGGCCCAGATTCTGGAAATCAGTCTGCCCGCTCTTCTATACAAGATGAAGGGCTATGGCATTAATCAGGCCTGATTTCCGGAACGCGTTCAGCGTCCAGGCCTGCTGATTTTGTCAATTTTTTTACCTCGCCTTTCCCCAGATAACGCCATCTGCCGGGAGGCAGGTTCCCCAGCGAGAGAGGACCCATTTTTATCCGGACCAGCCTTTGGACCTTGTATCCGGCCCATGCGAACATCCGCCTTATCTGTCTTTTTTTTCCCTCCCTGAGCACAATCTCAAACATGGTTGAGGATCTTCCTTTACGCACGGTTCGAACCACGCAGGGCTTAAACCGGTACCCATCGACCTCCACACCTTTGCGCAGTTCCTGAAGAACCGCGGCGGACGGTCTGCCGCCAACGGTAACCTTGTAGACCTTTGCCACCTTGTGCCTCGGATGGATCAGACGATTGGCAAGAGCGCCATCGTTGGTAAGCAGGATCAGTCCCTCACTTTCCTTATCCAGCCGGCCAACGGGATAAATCCTGCCGGGTACCTCTGAGACGAGATCCAGGACGGTTTTCCTTCCCTGAGGGTCGCAGGCGGTGCTCACCACGCCACGGGGTTTGTTGAGCATGATATAAACAAGAGGGTTCGAGAGGCGTACAGGTTCACCCCTTACGCTCACCCTGTTCAGTTCAGGATCAACCTTTAACCCTGCCTGTGTTACCACGGCGCCATCAACAGCCACGTCTCCCCTGGCAATAAGCCTCTCCGCCGCCCTTCTGGAGCATATGCCGGCATTAGCCAGGAATTTTTGCAGACGGATCATCATGGGTCACCCAAACTTTCATGCCAGGCGGTGCTTCGCTTCCCAGACAGCCAATAGCTGTCTCCTTGGAGTTTTATTCATGCCCGGTCGGGCATGAATAAAGGTATTTGTCCATGTAAATCCATGTGTGTCCATGGCTAAAAAGTCTTTGATCTTGGGTGCATTATCTATCTTTACTTTCCCCAGGTTATTTTAAGTCAGAAACTTGAGTTTTAAATGTATTTCCATGGTCATCATATTACCTTAATGGCAAAAAAATGCTAAATTAACGCCTCATGGATCAGAAAAAATGCAGCGGATGCAGACATTACTACATCACATGGGATACCTCAAAGCCCTGGGGATGCAGGGCCTTTGGCTTTAAGTCGTCAAATCCACCTTACCTTGTGGTCCGGAAAACCTCCGGTGCGCCATGCGCCCTTTACGAGCCCAGAGAAAAACCTGTGAAAAAAGGCCCTCGAAACCATGTTGATGACGTATAACCTGCTTCAGCTGTTTCTCTCACCCATACTTGCGCCTGTGGGCCTTACCTTTCTGGCAGGCAGGGAAAAGTACAGGCATATACTGCCGGGTCGGCTGGGAGCGGGGATCCAAAAGCCGGCGGGGGGACGTCCCCGTTTCTGGATCCACGCCCTGTCCGTGGGAGAGGTCAATGCCGCCCTGCCGCTAATCCGGGGTATCAGGGACAGGTGGCCCGGCTGTTCCATCGCCTGTTCAGCAACCACCTCCACCGGCCTCAATGCGCTGCGGGACAGGGCCTCCTCCCTGGCGGACACGGTATTCCCATCCCCCTTTGACATACTTCCGGTTGTTCGAAAATTCATAAGGACGCTTCGTCCGGAATATTTCATCCTGGTTGAAACGGACCTTTGGCCGAACTGGTTGCGGGAACTCAGATCGTCCGGCGCCGCCACCATACTGGTCAACGGCAGTATCTCGTCTTCTGCCGCCAGAAGACTGGGGACGCTGAAATCCCTTGCCCGCATGCTTTACGGTTCCCTGGACCTTGCCTGCATGCAATCCCGTGAGGACATGAACCGGCTATCCGGGCTCGGCATATCCGTATCCGGGCTAAGATACCTGGGTAATCTTAAATATGACATAAAGCTCCCCCCTGTAAGCAAGGAGGAAAGGCCCATGCTGAAGGCCGCAATGGGTCTTGATGGGTCCGCACCACTCTGGATTGCGGGCAGCACACATCCCGGTGAAGAGGGGGTTGTCCTGAATGCCTTTAAGGACCTGAAACAGACATTCCCCATGCTTCAGGCAATCATTGCCCCAAGAGATCCCGGAAGGGGCCGGGAAATCCTGTCCATGGCATCGCAAGCAGGTTTCAAGGCACGATGCAGGAGCCAGCCTCCAGGCACGGAGCGAATTGACATACTGATTCTGGACACGCTGGGCGAGCTCCTTGGCTGTTACGGTCTTGCGGATGTGGCGTTTGTGGGAGGAAGTCTTGTGGATACAGGGGGACACAATCTGCTGGAACCCGCGGGATACGGGGTCCCGGTTCTTTTCGGCCCCTTTGTGGAAAGCTGCATGGAAATGGCCAGGGAGCTTCAGAATTGTGGCGGTGGAGTCCAGATAAAATCGAGTGCTGATCTGGAAAAAAACGTGGGCTCCATACTACGGGACAGGGCGCTTGCAGACAATATGTCATCGGCCGCAAGGGAACTGGTGCAGGAAAATCAGGGCGCTGTTTCAAGATACATAAAGGTTCTCTCGGACCTTGTGGATGCCAGGGGTTGAAGAATGGACAAAACCGGCCGCAGGCTTCTGTTCCGACTGGGAGCGCCTCTTTCGCCTTTGTATGCCTTTATCATGCGCATGAGGTCAAAGGCATATGCCTCCGGCCTGTTTGCGTCCTACGGTCTGTCAAGGCCGGTTATATGCGTTGGTAATATTTCCATGGGCGGCACAGGCAAGAGCCCTCATGTGATATGGCTCTGCAGGAAACTGGTCAAGGCGGGCATTCGCCCGGCCGTGGTCTCAAGGGGATATGGAGGCAGGGCAGGGAAAGGCCCCCTGGTGGTTTCGAACGGAACCGGGCCGGAGGTGGGGCCACAGGTCGCTGGTGACGAACCCGTAATGATTGCCGGAAGGCTTGCGGGCGTGCCGGTGGTCGTCGGCTCGGACAGGGTGGCCTCGGCAAGACTTGCCATTTCCAGGCTTGGGGCAGAGGTAATAGTGCTGGATGACGGCTTCCAGCACCTCAGGCTCAGAAGGGACCTGGATATCGTGCTGATCGCGGCCACCAGATCTCCCCTGCAGGAAAAGGTCTTCCCGGGCGGAGAACTAAGGGAACCCATTGATGCGCTTTGCAGGGCCTCGTGTGTCCTTGTGACCAGGGCGGAATGCATTACCCGGGATGAACGGCAAACCCTTGTCAGGGAATTTGGGCCCTTGCTGGGCAACAGGCCCGTGTTCTTCAGCAAAAACAGGGTATCGGAAATCCGGCCCCTCAAGGAAAAGGAAAACAGGAAATTTACCTCGCCCCGAACCGCTTTTGCGTTCTGCGGCCTTGGAGACCCGGGATCCTTTCTTGCTACGCTGAAGGCCAGCGGGGTCAGGGTGGCAGGGCACAGGTGGTTTGCAGATCATCACAAATACGCGGACCGCGATCTATGTAATCTTGCCGTCCAGGCCCAAAAGGCCGGTGCGGACGCCCTTGTTACCACCGCCAAGGACGCTGTCAAGCTGGCCGGCCTTGATGTGGAAAAAATTTCTTTGAAAATACTTGTAATGGAGATTGAACCGGATGTGGACCGGGAATTATGGAGCCTGATAGATAATACACTGAAAAGGGACGAGGAAGAACAGCAGGCAGACAGATGACATCGGAATGGGTGATAAATGCTGAAAATGGTCGGGGCGGAGGGATTTGAACCCCCGGCCCTCTGCTCCCAAAGCAGATGCGCTTCCAGGCTGCGCCACGCCCCGACTTGCAGAGCATCTTTTAACACAACACCTCCATTGATTCAAGATACCGTGGGACTATATAGCGTAAAGAGCGCAGGGATTACTGCCTTCCATGCCGAATGCCAATCAGCCTTCTTGACAGTTCTTCTTTAATTTGAGTATAGTTTATTTGTTGCCGTGAAAATACAATGTTAAATGGTAAATGGTGAATGTTAAATTAAGGTGTTAAATTATTATATCTTTCTGAATTTAATAAAAATTAGTTTGCCATAATTTACAATTCATCATTTATCATTTAATGATTTTAATGTTCTGGGGGTGCGAAGCACTACCTGGCAGGAAGGTGTGGTTGCCAGAGGAGATCGGTTATTCTTATCTGTTAACCGAAGGAAACGGGTAGCTGGTTAGTCTCATGTATGTCTCTGGGGTGACAGCATCCCTTGTCACGAACATTTTCCAGGAGTTGGTGGGTAACAGATGTCTCTTTCTCTTTTTATTGTATTGACCTTGCTTTCTTGCGTCCCTGCCTATGCCGGGAATTACACGGATTCCGCTCACGGCAGCTCATCTTCCGGGGTTGACCGGCAGGTGATACATGATCTTGGTTACTCCCGGGGTAACTGCGCCCATTGCCACGAGATGCACGCATCCATAAAAGGTGCTGAGCCAGCTCCTGCCGGGGGCGCGGCATCCCCTTACGCCCTGTTTGCGCAGAATTTTGACACAACAGTTATCTCCGGCTCATATGCCGAAGCCAATAATTTCTGCTTTTATTGTCATAATACCACAGGGTCAGCGCAGAGCGTAACCAATTATGACTACAGCCATGTCTTTGGCGGTGCCACTGGCGGGGAATCGTCCATACTGGACGAATTTAACCAGTCATCCTATCATAATCTTTATGACATATGGAATTTTTCCAGGGACGCTTTTCCCTCATGGTTTAAAGATAATACAAATCCCTGTGATGCATGCCATAATCCCCATATTGCCAAAAGGAACTGGTATGAGCCCCAGAATCCCCTGTTGACCGCCATATCAAAACCCTCTGACCATGGCAGCCTCTGGGGGGATGACGAAGACGAAACCATGAAGAATTATTCGTCATATTATCAGGCGCCCTATTACTACAATTCCAACACCTATGAACCTGCCGGCACGACAAGCTATGATGGTTCAAGGGTTCCTGATTACAACAGTTTTTGTACTGATTGCCATAATAAGGACAATACGATTTTCAGCCATAACCTCAACAGGGATCTCCGTAAGATCGACTGGGTTACCACAGGCAATGAAACAGATGGTGGCGATAAACACGGGAAAAATGAGGCTACCGTCAGCCTGAACGTAAGGAAACCTTTCGCGTCATCATCCCTGGGAATTACCAAGGGATTTGTCCTCTCCTGCACGGATTGCCATGAACCGCACGGCTCGCCCAATGTCATGCTGATAAGGCGGGAGGTAAATGGAGAAGATCTTCCTGGAGATATAACCTCTAATGATACCGTGGCCTGGGCCAATCTGTGCGGGCGCTGTCATAAGGATGATTCATTTTATGGAGGCACTGCGGGAGAATTCAAATATATCCACCATTACGACAAGGACGCTCCATACCCTGGTCCGCCAATGGGGTGCTGTAGTTGTCATGATAAAGACATGGGCGGGGGAGGAATGAGTAAGCCTCCCATAAAATGCAATTACTGCCATTTTCATGGCGGTAATGACAGATGCCTATTAGACGATTCAAGCAAACCTTATTATCCTTCCCAATATACGGGCAGAAGGTGTTTTTAGGCCGCTCATCAATGATTTCAACTGAAAATTATTTTATTAAAATTTCCCCCAGGCGTTTGAAATGCGTATGAGGCGGATGGCTCAATTCTCCCAGACGATGTGTCTTTTTGTATTGATTGCCATATTTTTACCAACCAGATTTACAGCAGATATCTGGTATCATTGATCGGATCAATGAAAAGCACGGCAAGGCAGATGCGACGGGTACGCAATTAGAAGCCGCCGCGACCGCCGCCGTGGTAATGGCAATTTGAGCAACCTGGTTTGTAGGGGTCATGCTCTGGCCTGGTATGGCAGGCATTAAGGCAGAAATTCCGCCACGAGGTATCCGTGGTGTCGGGCACGGATATGGATACTCCGTTTATGGATGAACGGATCAGGTAGATGTTGGTAGCCGATCCGTGGGGCTCGTGGCAATCAGTGCAGCATAGTGTGTGTGGGGAGTATGGTGGGTTATAGGGATCCCTCGGGTATGCGCTTGACCCCGCATATGCCCCATGGGCGTCCGGTACCACAGAGACATAGGTGGTTTTCCAGCAGATTTTTCTTATATTCCTCGGTCCCCCTGGTAGACGGGGATTTTCACTGTATATCGTGTTGTATTCGTTGTGACAATCCGTGCAGAGCCTGACATAGTTGGGCAGATTAGATCCGGTAGTGGTGGCATCATTGGCAGGCTCATAGCTGGTGTTGGAACCATACCAGTACGGGGCCTGGTAATCTGAAAAATCAGCGCTCATCCGCTCCGTGGTATTGTCCCCCCACAGGTTGTTATGATCGCTTGGCCTGGATATAGCTGACTTTGTGGGGTCGTATGTTGTGTTTTTGTTCCGCTGCGCAAGATGCGGGTTGTGACAGGCATCGCACGGATTGATGTTTGCTGGCAGGGACCAGGCTACTCCGTCCGCATCGTACATGGTCT
This sequence comes from Deltaproteobacteria bacterium, assembly GCA_027023445.1. Taxonomy (GTDB): domain Bacteria; phylum Desulfobacterota; class Dissulfuribacteria; order Dissulfuribacterales; family JALVPX01; genus JALVVK01. The sequence continues at coordinate 21,409 of JALVVK010000111.1, forward strand.
TACCGAGCACCTGTGACACAAAAGACGGAAGATAGTGGGAGGATCCGGTAGTTCCTATGTGACTGAAGGCGTCTTTTATGTTGCTGTCATAGGAGCTGCTGTTGGTGTTGCCTCCAAAATTGTAACTGTAGCTTTTGTTTATCGTTATTCCTCCGGTCTGGTATCCGTTTGCCTGGTGACAGTCAAAACAGAAATTGATCGTCTGGCTCGTATAGTTTTCGTCAAAAAGAAGGAAGTTGTTAGGACCGCCTGTGGGAACAGGCTCTGCTCCCTGGATACTGGAGTGCTGTTCGTGACAGTGGGCGCAGTTGCCAGTGGCATAGTCGGTTGGAAAACCGGCAGAGGTCCGGTTGACCCCTATGGTGCTGTTGCCATGTGCCGATTTTAGATAGGTGCCGGCACGGGGCGAAGTTGAGCATAGGGTGATACTCAGTAATATCAGGAAAAATACGCTACGTCTTCCTTTTATATTTTCATGCCTCATGTTTTATTTATCGTCAGGGACGAAATATCCCTTTAACAAGGACCCTGTCCCCTATTTTTTTATCTCAGAAGGTAATTATTGACAGTCCCGGACCTTGCGCACGGAGCGGGCTTTCATTATAATTGGTTCGCTTTTTGGAGGGATGGCCGAGTGGTTGAAGGCGGCGGTCTTGAAAACCGTTGTGCCGAAAGGCACCGTGGGTTCGAATCCTACTCCCTCCGCCATTGAAGATACGGAGAGGTGACCGAGAGGCTGAAGGTGCTCGCCTGCTAAGTGAGTGTACGCTTAAAAGGTGTACCGTGGGTTCGAATCCCACCCTCTCCGCCATTTTTAAAAGCCCGAAGGGAGACCCCAAAAGACGCTTGACGGCCATGGCAGGTGGCCTTTTTTTATCGTTCAGACAATCATAATACCTCCACCTGGTGAAAAATTGCTCGACAAACTTTCGACATCCAATCTTCATTCGAAGCAAATACATATATAAGGAGAATCACGCCAATGATGCCTAATTTCCTTTTCACCTCTGAATCGGTCACCGAGGGACATCCGGATAAGGTGGCAGATCAGATATCTGATTCCATTTTGGACGCGATATTAACGCAAGACCCCTTGGCCAGGGTCGCCTGCGAGACTATGGTCACCACGGGCTTGGCCTTGATCGCCGGAGAAATCACCACAGACTGCTACGTTGACATGCCCCAGGTGGTAAGAAATACCATTAAAGAAATCGGATATTCTAATTCTTCAATGGGATTTGACTGGCAGACATGTGCGGTTTTGACAAGTATTGATAAGCAGTCACCGGATATCGCCATGGGGGTTGATCGGGGTGAGGAGATAGGCGCGGGTGACCAGGGCCTCATGTTTGGTTATGCCTGTGATGAGACGCCGGACTTCATGCCCATGCCAATCTGGTATGCGCACAAACTGGCCAGACGCCTGGCTGAGGTCAGGAAGGAGGGTATCCTCCCGTTTCTCAGGCCTGACGGCAAGAGCCAGGTAACCGTCAGGTATGAAGACAGCAGGCCGCTGGATATTCATTCTCTGGTCATCGCGGCCCAGCATACAGCCGAGGTCAGCACGGAGGACGTGAGAGAGGGCGTTATAGAAGAGGTCATCAAAAAGGTGGTCGCGCCGGAACATCTTACGGATAAAACAGAATTCTATATCAACAGTACCGGCAGGTTTGTCGTGGGAGGTCCGCTTGCAGATTGCGGCATAACCGGCAGGAAGATCATTGTCGACACATATGGTGGTCGCGGACATCACGGAGGCGGCGCCTTTTCAGGAAAGGACCCGACGAAGGTGGACCGCTCACCTTCCTATATGGCCAGGTATGTTGCAAAGAATCTTGTGGCCGCAGGCATAGCCAGGGAGTGTGAGGTACAGGTGGCTTATGCCATTGGGGTTCCCAAACCTTTGTCCATAAATGTGCGCACCTTTGGCACCGAGGCCATTCCGCAGGATAAAATTGTCAGTTTGATTAAGGCCAACTTCAATTTTAATCCGAAACACATAATCGATTTTCTGGACCTGAGAAGGCCTATTTACAAGAAAACCGCGGCATATGGCCATTTTGGCAGGATGGAGCCTGATTTTACATGGGAACGTCTTGACATGGTGGATACATTAAAGGACCAGGCAGGGCTTTAGGGGGATACGATGGACTATCATATTAAAGATATCGATTTGGCAGACAAGGGAAAACTGAGAATCGAATGGGCCGCCAGGAGCATGCCCGTTCTCAACCTGATAAAAGAACGTTTCGCCAAGGAAAGGCCTCTGGAGGGAGTCCGCCTCGGGGCCTGCCTCCATGTCACCACTGAAACCGCCGCCCTGGTACAGACTCTCAAGGCGGGAGGCGCCCAGGTATATCTCTGCGCCTCCAATCCTTTAAGCACCCAGGACGACGTGGCGGCATCCCTGGTAAAACACGACCAGATACCGGTTTTTTCCATAAAAGGGGAAGACCGCGACACATATTACCAGCATCTCAAGTCGGTAATAGCCTCAAGGCCTCAGATCACCATGGACGATGGCGCGGACCTTGTTTCCACCATTCACACGGAACATAAAGATCTGATGGAAGAAATCATAGGCGGCACCGAGGAAACCACCACGGGAGTCATAAGGCTGAGGGCCATGGCCGAAGACAGGGTTTTGAAATATCCCATTGTCGCGGTAAATGATGCCAATACCAAACACCTCTTTGATAACCGTTATGGCACTGGACAATCCACCCTTGACGGCATCATAAGGGCGACCAACCGTCTGATTTCAGGCAGCATATTCGTGGTCAGCGGCTATGGTTGGTGCGGTAGAGGCGTAGCAATGCGGGCCAAGGGCCTGGGTGGCAGGGTAATAGTAACCGAGGTAGATCCGCTCAAGGCCCTGGAGGCCGTTATGGACGGTTATGAGGTGATGCCGCTGGAAGAGGCCGCCCCTCTTGGAGACTTTTTCTGCACCGTTACCGGAGACATCCATGTCATCCGCAAGGAACACTTCCTCAAGATGAAGGATGGCGCCATTGTCTGTAATTCGGGCCATTTCAATGTCGAGTTGGACCTGGAGGCCCTGGAAACCATTACCAATGAAAAAAGGACCATAAGAGACTACGTGAAGGAACATACCCTGGTTAATGAACGGCGCATCTATGTGCTCGGCGAAGGAAGACTCATAAATCTGGCGGCGGCGGAAGGTCATCCTTCAAGCGTTATGGACATGAGTTTCGCAAACCAGGCACTTTGCGCGGAATATATGACCAGCCACGCAAAAGAGCTTGAGAAAAGGGTCTATGGTGTTCCAAAAGAAATCGATCAGAAAATAGCTGCTCTCAAGCTTTCGAGCATGGGAATTTCCATTGATACCCTTACGGAAGAGCAGGAGAAATATCTGGCTTCATGGGATATGGGGACATGAGGGTAAAAAAGAAGTGAATGAAAAGGCGGCAGGGTAAGACCCCGCCGCCTTTTTTGGTTTATTGATTAGTGGCTCCGTGTCCATCCCGGTCTTCGGATTCTCCGGGGCAGCTGGCTTTTGTTATTTGATTCCCAGTTCCTTTTCCTTGTCCGCCACTACCAGCCTTGTCTTTACCGCAGTATCCGGGGTAAGGCTCATGGAGTCAATACCGCACTCCACAAGGAAGGCGGCAAAGTCGGGGAAATCGCTGGGGGCCTGTCCGCAAATGCCGATCTTGCATTTGGCCTTCTTTGCGGTTGTGATGACCTGCCTTACCAGGCGCTTAACCGCTTCGTTTCTTTCGTCATAGATGTGGGACACAAGCTCGGAGTCCCGATCAAGCCCCAGGGTAAGCTGGGTGAGATCATTAGAACCAATGGAGAAGCCATCGAATACCTCGGCAAACTGATCCGCAAGGACCACGTTGCTCGGGATCTCGCACATGACATAGACCTCAAGATCGTTGTCGCCTTGCTTGAGACCGTATTTCTCCATGGTGGAGATAACCTTCTTTCCCTCTTCAACCGTGCGGCAGAACGGGATCATCACCTTTACGTTCTTAAGTCCCATTTCGTCCCTGACCTTGGAAAGAGCTGCGCATTCCAGGGCAAAGGCAGGTTCGAAAACCGGGGAATAATATCTTGATGCGCCCCTCCATCCGATCATTGGATTATGCTCTTCAGGCTCGTAGAGAGGTCCTCCTATGAGATTCGCATATTCATTGCTCTTGAAGTCGGACATGCGCACGATCACGTCATTATTCCAGAAGCCGGCAGCGATTCTGGCCACTCCCTGGGCAAGGGTGTCCACGAAAAACTGTGATTTGTCCGTATAGCCCATGGTTTTTTCGTCAATGGCCTTGACAATTTCTTTGATGTCAGCGTCTTTTCTGGCCTTTTTCTTCAGTTCCTTATAATTCAGAAGGGCAAGGGGATGGATCCCGATGTGGGAATTTATGATGAATTCAAGCCTGGCAAGCCCTACTCCATCGTTAGGAATCTGACCCTGGGCAAAGGCCTGTTCGGGAATGCCCACGTTCATCATGATCTTTGTTTTTGTCTTCGGCAGATCGGTAAGGTCAAGCCGCTGGACTTCGTAATCCAGCAGGCCCTTGTAAACAAGTCCGTCTTCACCCTCGGCGCAGGATACCGTGACATCTTCTCCGGCCTTGATTGTTTCGGTTCCTGTTTCGGTGCCTACCACGCAGGGTATTCCAAGTTCCCTGGATATAATGGCGGCATGGCAGGTGCGTCCGCCTCTGTTGGTTACGATGGCGGAGGCGACCTTCATTATCGGTTCCCAGTCAGGGTCGGTCATGTCTGTGACAAGGATTTCCCCTGGCTTGAACTTGGTAATCTCGTTCACGTTCTTGATAACATTTGCCTTGCCTTGTCCTATCTTTGCGCCTACAGCATTTCCCCGGGCCAGGATTTCGCCCTTTTCTTTGAGGACATATGTTTCGATAGATTTGGTGTCCCTCTGTGAATGAACGGTTTCGGGCCTTGCCTGAACGATAAACAGATTGCCCGTGCCCGTTTCATTACCGTCTCCATCCTTTGCCCATTCAATATCCATGGATTTTTTGTAATGATCTTCTATTATGCAGGCCCATTTTGCCAGGGTAAGAAGTTCATCATCAGACAGGACAAAGGTGTTTTTTTCCGCCTTGGTAGTGGCCTTGTTTTTTACCGGGCATTTAGGATTGTCCGTATAGATCATTTTTTTCTGCTTCAGCCCAAGTTTTTTACTGATTATGGGCCGGTATCCCTCGTTAAGGGTAGGTTTGAAAACATAAAATTCATCCGGGTTAACCGCGCCCTGAACCACGTTTTCTCCCAGACCCCAGGCCCCGGTTATCAAAACCACCTTGTCAAAGCCGCTTTCCGTGTCCATGGTGAACATGACACCGGAACTGGCGCTGTCGCTTCTGACCATCTTCTGGACCGCAATGGACAGGTACACGTCAAAATGGCCAAAACCCTTGTCCGTCCGGTATGAAATGGCCCTGTCAGTAAACAGACTGGCAAAACATTTGAGACAGGCGTCAAGCAGCATCTCCGGTCCACGAATATTCAAATACGTTTCCTGCTGGCCGGCAAAGGAGGCATCAGGCAGGTCCTCTGCCGTTGCGGATGACCTGACCGCCACGTCAACATTGGGCCCATACGCCTTTTCCATGTCGCGGTAGGCATTTATGATGGCCTCGTTCAGATCCTCAGGAAACTCTGATTTCAATATAATGTCCCGGACTTTTTTGCCTCTTTTTTTCAGGTCCGATATGTTATGTGTGTCCAGACCCTCCAGGACATCCCTGATTGACTGTTCAATGCCGGCGCCCCGCAACAGATGTTTGTATGCCTCGGCGGTGATGGCAAATCCATTTGGAACATTTACGCCCTTTGAGGTAAGATGCTGATACATCTCGCCAAGTGAGGCATTTTTCCCTCCGACAAGAGGTACATCCTGGATGCCAATCTGGTCAAACCATAAGATTAACGGCTTGTCACTCATTGCAAAGGTCCTCCCTTTAATACCTTTTTGTGGCCTTCAAAGTTTAGATAACCAAAATATTATTAATCTAACTTTCATGTCGAGGGAATCTGGAGATCCGTGGCATGATAAGTACTGTTTCTCTGTGATTTGATGCAATCCATCCCAAAAATGGCATTGAGGCCGCCTTTCGTGCCAGCCTGTGAACAACTATTCAGTTTAATGATTTAGCAGTATCGTGACCTTTCTGTCAACCATAATACTCGCAACCTTTCAGATTCTACGGATACTGGCCCAAAAAACTTTAATAAAAGATGTTCTTTTTGTTTCCTGTTTCAAAGGACGGTCTGTTTTGCCTTCAATAATTAGGCTGAAATGACCACCATGGCGCAGGCATAGTCTCTTTCGTGGCAGAGGCTTATGTCCCAGCATCCTGCATTCAGCGTCTTGGCCCGTTCAAGGGCCGCGCCTGTAAGATGAAGAACCGGTTTCCCGCTGGGCTTGTGGGTAACTGATATCTGCCGCCAGGACACTCCCTGTCTCATTCCTGTGCCAAGGGCCTTGGAACATGCCTCCTTTGCCGCAAAACGGACCGCATAGCCCAAGGCGGGATCTCGCATTTTTTCACAGTATTCTATCTCTGCCCGGGAAAAGACCCTGCTGGTGAAACGTTCACCCCACCGCTCAAGAGTCTGTCTTAACCTGGGTATATATACCAGGTCCACACCCACACCCAGCATCAGGCGATGTAACCCCGCTTTACAAGGGCGAGCATCTCCCGAACTGCATTCCGCAGACCCACCAAAACGGCTCTTGAGACTACGGAGTGACCTATGCTGAATTCCTCTATTTCTTCAAGGACCGCCAGCCTGGCAGTGTTCCTGTAGTTCAGGCCGTGACCCGCGTGCACCCTCAGACCGGAATCCCTGGCCAGCCGTGCGATCTTGACTATCTGTTCGAATTCCATGTCCTGTGTGTTCATGTCCGGCGCCTCTGCGTACCTGCCGGTATGTATTTCTATGCAATCCGCCCCCGTTCTTTCCGAGGCCAGTATCTGATCTTCTTCAGGGTCCACGAAAAGGCTCACCGGGATACCTGAATCGTGAAGCCTTGCCACTGCCTCTTTCAAACCGGAACCAAGCCTGGCCACGTCAAGCCCCCCCTCTGTGGTGAGTTCCTGCCTGCGTTCAGGAACCAGGGTGACGATATCCGGTTTTATTTCCGCTGCAATGGCAAGCATCTCATCGGTGGCGGCCATTTCAAGGGTCAGTCTCGTCTGGACCGTCTGTCTTAAAAGCCTTACATCCCTGTCCTGGATGTGACGCCTGTCCTCACGCAGGTGAACCACAACACCGTCGGCGCCCGCCAGTTCAACAAGCCCTGCGGCCGTCACCGGATCAGGTTCGTTACCTCCTCTTGCCTGTCTGATTGTGGCCACATGGTCCACGTTTATGCACAGATCAGCCATAATCCTCTCCTTGTAAAGAATGTCCAGAAGCTCACGCTCCTTTTTTTTCATAAGTTCTGACTGTTGTTCACCAAGGGTATGATCAAACCCCATCAGATGGACAATGCCGTGTATGAGCAGGGCGTCCAGACGCTTTTCAAGGCTGGAGTCCGCGTCTGCCGCCTCTTTTCGTGCCGTATCCACTGAAATGACAATATCGCCCAGGATCCCTGAATCAAAGTCAGGCCCGTCCGGTGTCTGGCCAAAGGATATTACGTTGGTGGGCCAGGGCCTTTTAAGCCACCTGCCGTTGATGTCTGTAATTTCCCTGTTGTCCACAAGGAGAATTCCGAGTTCGAGATCGGCCAGCCCCAGGGTCCTTAATATCCTCTGGGCCGCTCTCCGGAGCCTTAAAAGTTCAAGGGGTTCTGGATAATGGGAATTGACGTACACCGGCATTTTATTGTTCGGTAAAATTCCGTGAAGGGGCCTGTCGCCTTTGAACCGGGCCTCCATGCCTGTTTTTCTGTTCGTAGGCCTCTATTATCCTGCTGACCAGGCTGTGGCGGACCACATCCTTTCTTGAAAACCGGACAAAGGCTATGCCCTTTATATCCTGGAAGAGGTCCACTGCCTCCATGAGACCCGATGTCTGTTTTTCCGGAAGGTCTATCTGGGTAACATCCCCTGTTACCACTACCTTTGAGCCGTATCCCATCCTTGTCAAAAACATCTTCATCTGTTCAGACGTGGTGTTTTGCGCCTCGTCAAGGATGATAAACGCGTCGTTAAGCGTTCTCCCTCTCATGAAGGCCAGGGGCGCCACCTCGATTATTCCCCTTTCCAGCAGTCGTGAGACCTTTTCAAAGGGAATCATGTCGTACAGGGCGTCATAAAGTGGTCTCAGATAGGGATTGACTTTTTCGGCGAGGTCACCGGGCAGGAAGCCGAGCCTCTCTCCTGCCTCCACGGCGGGTCTTGCCAGCACTATCCTTGCCACAAGATCCTTCAGCAGGGCGGATACCGCCATGGCCATGGCAAGATATGTCTTCCCGGTTCCCGCCGGGCCGATACCGAAAATGATGTCGTTTTTGCGGATGGCATCCACATAAAGCTTCTGCGCCATGTTTTTGGGGGTGATCATCCTTTTGCCGGAACTCACAATAAGCTTGTCCATGAATATGTCGGCAAGTCTGGCATCCGGATTTTCCTTGAGGATTCGCACCGCCAAGTCCACGTCTTTGGGATGAAGGGGGTAATTCCTGCGCAGCAGCCCGTAAAGTTCTGCGCATGCCCGGTCAGCCAGTTCCACTCCTGTCCGGTCACCGGTAATGGTCAGCTCATTTCCCTTGACGTGTATCTCCACGCCAAGTGAGCTTTCAATGTGCTTGAGGTTGCTGCCCTGTTCCCCGTAAAGGATGAGGGCAAGGCCGTTGTCATCAAGGGATCTATTCGTGGAAAATTTTTTCATGATTGGCAGTCAACATTGAACCGGATCCGCGCGGGTAGGTACAGGCCATCAAAACATTCGTTTTTTGATAAAAATATATACAACAATACCAGAGAGTATGAAGGAAAAACCCATGGTAATGGCAAAGGCATGGGGAGAATCCTGAAAGGGAAGTCTGACGTTCATGCCAAATATGCTTGCCACGAGGTTGGGAAGCGTGAGAACAATGGTTACCGCGGTCAGGAATTTCATTACAATATTCAGATTGTTGGAGATGACCGACGCGTATGCGTCCATCATGCCGCTCAGGATATCACTGTAGATCCTTGCCATTTCAATGGCCTGCTGGTTTTCAATCTGGGCGTCTTCAAGTATGTCCTCGTTTTCTTCGCTTATGGGAAGATATCTGCCGCTCTGCAGCCGGACCATCACGAGATCATTGGCCCTGAGACTGGTGTTGAAATAAACAAGGCTCTTCTCCAGGTTAAGGAGCTTGATCAGTTCCTTATTCCTGAGGGATCTGTGAAGCTCGGCCTCGTATTCACTGATGAGACGGTCGATATGTCTGAGGTGTTGTAGATATACGTTGGCTATTCTGAGGAATATGTTGAACAGAAATCTCACATGGTCTGAGAAGAGTCTGTGAATCGCTCTGGATTTCGCTATCTGATCCAGTACCTGGTTTTCCTTGAGGCAAATGGTAATTATTACATCGTTGGCAACTACGATGCCAAGAGGCAGCGTTTCATAACGAACTACCTCTCCTTCAGGGCGTGGATCCGGTATCCTGACGATAATGAGGAGCTGTTCTTCCTCCCGTTCAATCCTTGATATTTCTTCTTCGTCAAGGGGATATCGGAGGAATTCCGGCAATACCCCAAGTTCGTCCTGAATCTGGGCAAGTTCTTCGTCCGTGGGGCTTACAAGGTTTACCCAGCAACGGCTGCTTGTTGTGGAGCAGCTCTCAAGGGATGTGCCATTTGACTTGAATATGGTTAACATGTGTCACTCTGCAGATAGAAGGCTACCGTAACAATAAAGGCAAACTGCCGTTTTTTGAAACCCTGTTTTGAATATTGAATTATAGATGGTAAATTAAATTATGATTATGTCCTGTGCCTATCCAATATTCAAAATCAAATATTCAACTTTTCACGCTGTATGGGCAGGAGGCGCTACCCGACTTTAATGATGCAATCTACATTAGTCAGAGTTTATAGACAAGTCCAGACCAGCGGACTCAACAGAACCATTTACGTTAATATGTGTTTACGTGGACTGTTTCCGGTTTTTATCTAAATGTCAGGAGAGAAAAAAATATACGGATTAAGGGGGCCTCTGATAGTCTATCCCACTTTCAGCCTTCTGATGTTGCTTCTGTTTTCAGTGATTGCCATCATAAGCGCGGTGGGTACCTATAAAATTTCTATTGAGGGTTCCAAGAATCTTCTTGAGACAAGGGCCATTGACATAGCTGTAAACCTTGGTTTCACACTGGAGAAGCTTGGGTTTAAAAAAGACCTGTTTCCCGAGCTTACGGAGAATGAACAATGGGATGATCTTGCTTTCCTGTCCCTTTATTCTGAGGACGGGACCATAGTTCTCCACTCAAATCCGCACCTCATAGGGCGAAGGCAGGACGATTCCTGGGTCAGGAGGGTATTAAGGGAGCGTAAACCCAAGATACATTTTTCCCCACTGGCCACAGGGGAGATGGTTTTTATCCTGGATTTCCCCCTGCGCCTGCATCTCAAGGGTGGGGGGCAGGAGACGCACGGCACGGCTTCTAAGACGTTAAGCAGGCCCTACTGCCTGCGGGTGGCATTACATCCTTATCCTGCGCAGGCGATTGTCAGGAGATCGAACCTGCAACTGGTCCTGATAGGCCTTTCCCTGGTTATCCTGTGGAGCCTTTCCCTTTTCTTTTTCTGGACGTGGAAAAAAAAATACCGGCTTGAAATCAGGCTCAGGGAGCAGGAACGGATGGCGGCTCTGGGTGAGATGGCAGCCGTGCTCGCCCATGAAATACGCAATCCCCTTAGCAGCATAAAGGGCTTTGCTCAGTATCACATGGAAGGGGAGACCGATCCTGCCAAGCGCCAGGATATGGAAATAATTGTGGAGGAGGCCAGGAGGCTGGAATACCTGACATCAGATCTGCTGGCCTATGCCAGGCCCACGGCCCTGCACATTCAGGAATTTAGTCTCAAGAAATTCTGTGAAGACCTTGCCAGAACCCTTGGGCCCAAACATTCGGACAGGATAACGTGGGACTGCGACGATTATACGGTGGCAACAGACAGGGAAAAGCTCATGCAGATTTCCATAAACCTGGTGCAAAACGCCCTTGATGCCCTGGAGGGAACCGTCGGGGGCAGGGTGTGGTACCGGCTCAGGGCGGAAAATTCCGTTATTACCCTTGAGGTCCGGGACAATGGCCCGGGCATAGATGAAGAGATCGCAGAAAGGGTATGTGAGCCCTTTGTCACTACCAAGACAAAGGGAACCGGTCTTGGCCTTGCCATAGTCCAGAGACTGGTTTATGCCCTGAAAGGCAGGTTGAACATTGAATCCACTCCGGGTGAGGGCACCCTGATCAGGGTGGACATACCCATAGAGGCAGGTGTTCCAGATCCATTGGAGGCGCATTATTGAAAAAGGGACATAATACTCAATACGTGTGCAGGGAATGCGGTCATGTGTCCACCAAATGGCTCGGCAGATGCAGCAATTGCGGAGGCTGGAATACCCTGGTTGAGCAGAGAGAGAACAGGCGGGAGACACGCAGATCCTTGTCCGGGAGGGCGGTTCCGGTTCCTCTTTCCGGCGTTGTCATCGGGGAAAGAGACAGGGTTGTCACCGGGCTGGAGGAAATGGACAGGGTCCTTGGGGGCGGACTGGTGCCCGGAACCCTTGTGCTTCTTGGCGGCGAGCCTGGAATCGGCAAGTCCACCCTGCTTTTACAGATCCTGATGGAGCTTTCCGGAACAAAGGGACCCTGTTTGTATGTTACGGGGGAAGAATCCCCTGAACAGATCAGGATGCGGGCGTTACGGCTCGATCCGGACGGTGGCAGAACCTCTGAACGCCTGCTCGTTGCGAGTGAGACGGATCTCCAGGCCATGGAGGATATGATCCAGGCTACAAATCCGGAGTTTCTCGCAGTGGATTCGGTGCAGACCGTTTACTGTCCCGGAGTCCCATCGGCCCCGGGAAGCATATCTCAGGTGAGGGAATCAACTGTCAGGATCATGGAGTTTTCAAAACAGAGGGCCATGTCCACCTTTCTTGTGGGCCATGTGACCAAGGAAGGGGCCATTGCCGGGCCGAGAGTCCTTGAACACCTTGTGGACACGGTACTCTATTTTGAGGGTGACAGAAGCCATTCCTTCCGGCTTTTGAGAACGGTCAAAAACCGGTATGGCGCCACCAACGAGATCGGGGTCTTTGAGATGACCGGGAACGGGCTTGTCCAGGTGCCCAATCCGTCAGAGGTGTTTATGACCCAGAGGCCCAGAGGGCTTGCGGGCTCGGTGGTTGTCCCGTGCATGGAGGGTACGAGGCCCATTCTTGCCGAGATCCAGGCCCTTGTCAGCCCCTCTCACCTGACCATGCCCAGGCGCACCGCAAGCGGTGTTGATGCCAACAGGCTTGCCCTTCTCATTGCGGTCATGGAGAAATACCTGGATGTCACGCTGTATAACAGGGATATCTTCGTGAAGGTCGCCGGGGGCCTCAGGCTGTCAGAGCCGGGGGCGGATCTTGGTATAATTATGGCCATTGTGTCAAGTTATCAGAACAGACCTCTTGATCCGGATATGGCGGTAATAGGAGAAATAGGCCTGACCGGGGAGGTCCGGCCGGTGGGCCGCATGAACGCCCGCCTGAAGGAGGCCAGCCGTCTCGGGTTTGGGAAATGCCTTCTGCCGGAATCGGCAATGGACCGGCTCCGACTTCCTGAAGGCATGAGGCCGCTACCCGTAAAAGGGGTCAAGTCTGCCCTTGAGTTTTGTTAGGTTTTCCGCCAGGGTGGGTTACGGAGCCTCCCATGGGCAGCTGATCCACCAAGGCGTTTGAAGCGCATAATCCGGGCTTCAATAGAGATGGCAGGATACCTTGTGGCCAGGGCAGATTTCCTTTAATACTGGCTCGGTTTGTCCGCAGATATCCATTGACCTGGGGCATCTGGTATGGAAGACACACCCCGATGGCAGGGATTCGAGCTGCGGAACCACGCCTGGAATGGACTTCAGCCTTTTGGTTTTATCCGGAATGCCTGAAGGTATAGAGGCCATCAGCCCCCTGGTGTAAGGATGTAACGGGTGCTCAAAGAGTTCCTTTGCGTCTGCCTCCTCCACCATCCTGCCTGCGTACATTATTGCCACGCGCCGGGCCACCTGGGCCACGACTGCAAGGTTATGCGTAATAAGCAAGACGCTCAGACCTCTCTTTATCCTTAAGTCCTCCAGAAGATCCAGTATCTGGGCCTGGATAGTCACATCAAGGGCGGTGGTGGGTTCGTCCGCTATAAGCACGTCCGGATTACAGGAAAGGGCCATTGCTATCATGGCCCTCTGGCAGAGGCCGCCTGAGAGCTGATGGGGATAGCTGCAGAGTCTTTTTCCCGGGTCGGGTATTCCTACCTGATCAAGAAGATCAAGGACCTGCGCCCTGGCCTGCGTCCTTGAAATCTTGGGACCTCTGTGGGCGATAATGGCCTCTGAGATCTGGTCCCCGATGGTGAAGACCGGGTTCAGGGCGGCGATAGGTTCCTGGAAAACCATACTGATCCGCCGTCCCCGAATTTTACGGAGGGATTTTGAATCCATGCTTAAAAGATCCCTGCCGTTGAAAAGAATTGACCCGGAATGGATACTTATGGGCGGATCGGGAAGGAGACCCAGGATTGAAAGGGCGGTAAGGCTTTTGCCACAGCCGGATTCCCCTACAAGGCAAAGGTTTTCGCCCCGTTGCAGGTCCAGATTCAGCCCCTTTATTGCGGCAACCCTGCCCCCTGGGGTCTGAATGGCCACATTAAGCCCTTGTATGCTGAGCAGGGGACTGTTGACTCGGTTCACCGGCCTTTCCTTGAAATTGGCTGGAATTTATCAAAGGTGTTAAATGCGGATTTATTTTTTGCTCGCCGCGGCCTCCCTGTCATCCTGGATAAGCAGGGTCGATGGATCAAGGACAAGAGAGGGGGAAATTTCCCCTTCGGTGGCCCCAATAAGATTTACATAGATTTTACGGCCCTTGGGTTTCAGAAGCACCATTGTTTCAAAAAGATCCGACACATGGTTTACAGAGGATGGAACCCCGTCTTTGTCCGGTATGTCCGCCTGGTAGGTCATGGCAGTGAACCATATGGGGAATCCCTGTTCCCTGGCAAGGATTTTGAGCTCCCCCAGGATATCCCGGACGGTGTCATCAAAGGAAAGACCGTCTATCAATACTACCTGTGGAAAAAATATTCCCTGCTCAGTGAGATCTGTAAGCCTCTCCTCCAGCCTGGGCACAGTAAAGACCTGTTCCTTAAAGGTCATTATAAATCTGTGGGGAAGGATGGTGTCCCAGAGTTCGGAGGTGTTATCAATCTTGTAATGCTCCGAGATATGTCTGAAAACCTCCTCATACCACAGACATACCTTTTTTACCGGTTGATCAAGGCTGATGTGCAGGACATTCTTGTGCCTGAGAAGACTGTCCAGGGCCAGCTGGACCATAAAAGAGGTTTTCCCCACACCGGCCCTCGCGATTATCACGCCGAATTCGCCCTCTGAAAGGGTCTGTCCAGTTTCTTTCCCTACCAGTCTCAGTGGATTCCTTAGGATCAAATCTTTTTTTAGCATAGCCAGAGACCTCTTGTGAAGCCAGATTACGTTATTGCCTGATGCCGCGGCAACCTTATGCGGCATTCTTTTTTTCTTCCGCTGCCTTTTTTATGAGTTCTTCCGCAATACCCTTTGGAACCTGTCTGTAAGTGGCGAATTCCATGGTGAACTGGGCCTTCCCCTGGGTGCATGAACGAAGGGATGTGGAATAACCAAACATCTCGGACAATGGCACCTCAGCTTCAATCACGCACATGTCACCTTCGTCATTTGTACCCACAATCATGCCCCTCCTCTGATTCAATGAACCCATGATGGCCCCCTGGAATTCAGAGGGACTTTCAACAGCCACCTTCATTATGGGTTCAAGGATGACGGGTTTTGCCTTGTTATATGCCTGCTTGAAGGCGCCCCAAGCGGCACTCTGGAAGGCGATATCCGAGGAGTCTACCGCATGTGACTGCCCGTCGTTGATTACGACCTTTACCCCGGTAACAGGGAATCCCAACAGCGCCCCTTTTCCCATGCCGCGCCTGAAGCCCTTTTCGCAGGAGGATATGAATTCGGTTGGTATTGCTCCTCCCACTATCTGGCTTTCAAACACAAATTCCTCGTCCTGCACCGGTTCCATGTATCCGGCAACACGGCCATACTGGCCGGCGCCGCCTGTCTGTTTTTTATGGGTGTAGTCAAAATCGGCCCGCCTGGTAATGGTTTCCCTGTAGGCAACCTGGGGCATGCCGGTAGTGACATCCGCGTTATATTCCCTGCGCATGCGCTCAATATATACCTCAAGGTGCAGTTCGCCCATTCCTGAAATGATTGTTTCGCCAGTCTCATGATCCACATGCGCCCTGAAGGTGGGGTCTTCCTTGGTAAATCTTCCAAGGGCCTTTGACATGTTAACCTGCGCCTTGTTGTCCTTGGGGATAATGGCCAGGGAAATCACCGGGTCCGGAACATGCATGGATGTCATTGAATATCTTATGTCCGGGGAGGTAAAGGTGTCTCCCGAAGCACAGTCAATGCCGAAAAGTGCTCCGATATAGCCGGCCGGAATGTGCTGGATATCTTCCATCTGGTTGGCATGCATCCGGACGACCCTGCCTACCTTGACCTTATTTCCTGTTCTGGAATTAAGAATGGTATCACCCTTGGAAAGGGTGCCCTGGTAAACACGGATATAGGTGAGCTGGCCATACCGGCCCTCTTCCAGCTTGAAGGCAAGCGCAACCAATGGGGCGTCGGCATCGGCCTTGAGAGGACATTCTGCCTCATCGTTTTCCATATCAAGGGCGACATTCTGTACTTCAGACGGGTTGGGCAGATAGGACGTGACGGCGTCAAGCAGGGGCTGGACACCAATGTTTTTGTACGCAGAGCCCATGAACACCGGGGTAATACCCCTGCAAAGCGTGCCCCTTCGCACCGCGTCAATCAGCAGGTCGCTTGTGACTTCACCCTCAAGTGCCGCTTCCATGAGTTCATCAGAAAACATTGAGGCAGCGTCAATTAACGCCTCCCGGTACTCTTCAGCCTGCTCCTTTAATTCCTCAGGCACCTCTCCGACCCGGGTTTCTTCTCCCTGGGGCCCCTCGAAGTATATTGCCTTCATGGAAACCAGATCCACCACTCCCTTGAAGTTGGATTCAAGGCCGATGGGAATCTGCATGGCCACGGCATTATGACCAAGTTTTTCCTTCAGCTGCCGTACCACCCTGAGAGGGTTGGCGCCGCTTCTGTCACACTTGTTCACAAACGCCAGGCATGGAACCTTGTAACGGGCCATCTGCCTGTCCACTGTTATGGACTGGGACTGAACGCCTCCAACAGAGCAGAGCACAAGTATGCCTCCGTCGAGAACACGAAGGGCGCGTTCCACTTCTATGGTAAAATCAACGTGGCCGGGAGTGTCGATAATATTTATTTCGTGGCCTTTCCATTCGCAGTAGGTGGCCGCGGACGTGATCGTTATGCCGCGTTCCTTTTCAAGCTCCATGAAATCCATGGTGGCTCCAACGCCGTCCTTGCCTTTTACGTCGTGGATGGCGTGAATCCTGCGGGTATAGTACAGAATCCGCTCAGTTAAAGTGGTTTTGCCCGCGTCTATGTGGGCGCTGATCCCGATGTTTCTGACCTTGGAAAGTTCTTTTTTCATAGCACACCTCAACACAAAATGTATCCCCCGCCCTTGGGTTAAGCCCAAGGGAAACCTTGTTCAAAAAAATCTCAGAAGGGAATTTCCTGTGCGAAAATGGAAAATTGGGGACTAAAATTCTGCTCCTAAATTTGAACGTGAAAGTGCAGTTATTTAACGCCTGTATAAATGCTTGTCAAGAGCTAAACGGTATTATTGTGCGGTTGCCACTGGAAGACCTGCATGTGCTGCTGCAGGGTGGGGCGGTGGTTTTTTTATTTCCCTTTTGACCGTTGTTGCCTTACAAGCGAGTACCTGGAAATGCTGAAATCCTTGTTTCCCATTGTTTCCTAAAGGGCGTTTTCTGCCAGAAAGCTCTTTACTGCCTCCACGTCCGGGGGCAAAACTTCACAGCGGCTCTCAAGCCTTTCAATTCCCTTCAGGGCCGCCGGCCTATCAGGTTCCCGCCCGATAGCCCTTTTCACAGCATCCGGGAATTTTGCGGGATGGGCTGTCGCAAGGCACACCATCGGACAGTCGGAAACATCCCTGGCCAGCCAGCCTGCCGCTGCCACGCCAACCGCTGTATGCGGATCCAGGACATAATGCCTTTCATGGAAGGTATCCCTGATGGTGGCGACGGTTGCTGCCTGATCTACAGATGCAGAGGCGAAGTCTGTCCGTATGGCTTCGCGTTCAGCCTGATTGAACTGTAATTCGCCCGAGGCGTCAAACCTCCTCATGGCGTCTCTGACTCTGGAGCTGTCCTTTCCGTACAGATAATAAAGATACCTTTCGAAATTGCTGGCTACCTGGATGTCCATGGAGGGACTGATTGTGGAAACCACCTTTCCTTTAACGTACCTGCCCTCAAGCACAAACCTCGTGAGTATGTTGTTCTCATTGGTTGCAAGGATAAGTCTGCCGACAGGAGGGCCCAGAATCTTTTTTGCAACGTAACCTGCGAATATGTCACCAAAATTGCCGGTGGGTACAGAGAAGCATACCCTTTGGGCACCAGACTCCCGGTTAATTCGCAGATAGGAATAAACATAGTAGACAACCTGGGCGAGAACCCTTGCCCAGTTTATGGAGTTGACCGATCCAAGTCTGTATTTTTTCTTGAATTCCAGGTCATTGAATATGGATTTCACTATGGCCTGGCAGTGGTCAAAGGTGCCTTCGATGGCAATGTTAAAGACATTTCTGTCAGGCACGGTGGTCATCTGAAGTGCCTGAACGGGACTGACCCTTCCATGTGGATGGAGTATGAATATGTTGATGTTTTCCTTGCCCCTTACTCCATGAATGGCAGCGCTTCCGGTATCACCCGAGGTCGCCCCGAGGATATTCATCGGCTCATTTCTTTCTTCCAGGAGATAGGAAAAAAGGTTTCCCAGAAACTGCAGTGCAATATCCTTAAACGCGAGGGTGGGGCCATGAAAGAGTTCCAGTATGTGGAATTTCCCCAGGTCGATAAGCGGGGTAACCTCTTGCGTGTCAAAATTGGAATATGCGTCCTGGATAAGGGTCTTGAGGTCTTCTCTTGGAAGATCATCCACAAATAGGCCCATCACTTCAAGGGCAAGTTCGGTATAGCTGAGGTTCCCCCAGCTTTTCAGGGTTTCAGAGCTCACCGAAGGCATCAGGGTCGGCAAAAGAAGGCCGCCGTCCGTGGCAAGCCCCATCATTACTGCCTCCTTAAAGGACGCGGGCTCTATCCCGCCTCGGGTGCTTATGTATTTCATTTAACCGAGGCCCCCTTAATGTTTGTGATGGTCGTCATGATGACCATGATGGTGGCTGTGGTCGTGTCCGTGCGTGTGCAAATGAGACCGGGCATGAACGTGTGAATGGTCGGAAGAGGCTTCCATAGGGCCTCCGGCGAGCTCCAGCGCCTTTTTCAATTTGGCAGTAACGTCTTCAGCCGCTTCGACGGCCTTTCTGAGGGCATCCGCTACCTCCGCATGACCGTCTTTTTCCAGTGTGTCAGCCCATCTTGTGAATTCGGCCCCATGCTCCCTGTTATGTGTGATCCAGTGCGGCAGGATAACGCGTACCTTGTCTATTTCTTTCATGAGAGTTTCCCCCGTTTTTGACTGTCAGGAGCCTTGATTTAAGGCTTCCGGTAAAATTTCATCCCAGCATGAGTATGCTAATTGCTAATTGTTAATTACTAATTGCTGATTGCTAAATGATAAATGGTAAATGATAAATGGTAAATGGTAAATTGATGTCGACCGGGAGCAGCCGATGGATGGCAGGCTTTGCCGCCTGTTTCATCCGGGCCGAAACGGCATTATAAATAACCCTTATCCCGGATCATGGGATGTTTGTCGGACGTTCGGGATAATCCGGAACAGGTCGCCAGTTTACCGCCCCATCCTTTACCTGTAACCGGAAAAAGACCTAATTCCCGGCTTCAAGCGGCTCCAGGATTATTTTGTGCTTCAGAAGATCAATGGTAAGGATTCTGGCCGGTATCATCCTTGGAGCTTCAAAAAAGCCCTGAATTTTTACCCCGTTGCTATAGGGTTCAACCAGTATGGCATCCCGCAGGATTTCTTCCTCCTGGTCTCCTTTCTTTAAATATACAGTTGACTGGCACATTTTTTATTGAACCTCTGGCTGATGAAAAATTTTTGCCTGTGATGAGTTGGAGAAAACAAACGTATTGTATCGTTATGATGTGGATAAAATTATGGCATTTGTCAAGGGGAAAAGATCAGAATGCGGCAAGCTGCCTGTATGCCTCGTAAACAACCACGCCTGCAGACGTGGACAGGTTTAGGCTTCTGACCTTGCCCCATATGGGTATTTTAAAGGTTTTATCCGGATTGGAGCGGAGAAGTTCACGTGGCAGTCCCCTGGTCTCGCAGCCAAATACCAGATAACATCCACTGGAAAACGGGGCACTTGAATAGGGGGCCGTTCCAGTGGTAGAGAAAAACAGGAGGTTTTCCCCCATTGTTGAGTTAAGGAAGGATTCAAGATTCCTGTGGTGTACTATCCTGACCTGTTCCCAGTAGTCAAGGCCCGCCCTCTTGAGATTTTTGTCGTCCGTCCTGAACCCAAGGGGGTGTACCAGGTGCAGCGTGGAACACGTGGCTCCACACAGCCTGGCCACGTTTCCCGTGTTGGGAGGAATTTCGGGTTCAACCAGCACCACGTTTATGGAGCCCGGGAGGCGCTTTCCCACGTGAGGATCATTCACGGGAGTTTCTCCTGGGCGGCTGGATTCGTGTGACCTCCTGCATTGGCTGATGGTCAGACATTGAACCGGAAGTTTATTATGTCTCCGTCCTTCACCGGGTATTCCTTGCCCTCAAGCCGGACCTTTCCGGCCTTTTGCGCAGCGGTATATGATTTCAGGGCCATGAGGTCATCATAGGCGACCACCTCCGCCCGGATGAATCCGCGCTCAATGTCGGAGTGGATGGTCCCCGCCGCCTTCTGTGCCCTGGTGTCCCTGCGAATGTTCCAGGCCTTGACCTCATCGGGGCCGACTGTGAAGAACGAAATAAGCCCCAGCAGGCTGTGGGACGTGCGGATAAGCTGAAAGGTGGCAGGCTCCGGGAGGCCCAGGTCCTTTCTGAAGACTTCAGCCTCCTCCGGGGGCAGTTCGGCAAGTTCCATCTCCAGCCTGCCCTTTAGCTCCAGCAATGGGACACCGGAAGGCAGTTCCAGTGATGTGGCGCCCATGTCAGTATCGTCTCCGCTGTTAAGCAGCACTATGCATGGTTTTGCTGACAGGAATGCATATCCGCGGAGCACGGGGGATGACGCCACATCCGGAAAGGCTCTCAGGGCCTCGCCCCTGTTGAGAATGTCCCGCGCCTTTTCGAGAAGCCCCGGTTCCGAAGGATCGCTTTTTCTGCCCTTTTTGCGGTCCTGTTCCAGGCGTTCAAGCCTTTTTTCCACGATAATCAGGTCGGAAAGGATCAGCTCGGACTCCAGTGCCTCAAAATCCTTCTGGGGTGTCGGCGCCTCTCCGGCCCTTTCGAAATTGCGGACTACGTGAAGCAGGGCGTCCACAGGCCTCAGAAGCCTCAGCAGGTCATCCAGGGTTCCACCCTTGTTTTCCCTGGCGGATAGGGCCCCTGCTACATCCACGTACTGGATCTGCGCAGGGGTGGTTTTCTTGGGTTTGTACATGGCGGACAGGGTATCCAGCCGGGGATCAGGGACCTTTACTACCGCGAGATTCGGATCCCTGGAGGATGCGCCATAGGCGGAAAGTTCCGCGGCGCTGCCGGTAAGGGCATTAAATACCGTGGTTTTGCCAGAGCCGGGCAGGCCGACAATGCCTATTTTCATGACCGTATCTCCTGGCCGCAGGGGGTGGGATCCCCTTTTATTTTATCCAGCAGGTGTCCCAGCACGGGGAGAATCACCTCCAGTCCCTGTTCCACCGCGGTCGGGCTTCCCGGGAGATTTACAATAAAAGTTTCCCCCCTTATTCCGGCCACTGCCCTTGACAACATTGCCCTTGGTGTTGATTCCATGCCCTTCATGCGCATGGCATCGGGTATGCCAGGGATTTCCTTTTCGATCACGGCAAGGGTGGCATCAGGGGTGACATCAGAAGGGGAGGGACCTGTGCCGCCTGTGGTGATGATGAGGTCAACATCCGCTCTGTCGCTCCAGTCCACAAGTGTTTCTTTTATGCGTTCACGGTTGTCCGGAATTATCTTGTGCAGAAGCACGTTACATTGGTTTTTTTCGAGAACGCGCGTTATATAGGGGCCTGCCGTGTCTTCCCGTTCTCCCCGGGACGCGCTGTCGCTCACAGTAAGCACCCCTGCCGTATATAGTGGGCTCATTTGCTATTTTGCCTCTTCTTCCTGTTTTGATTCCGCTATGATTTTTTCCGCCAGGTTTGGCGGCACCTCTTCATAGTGAGATGGTTCCACGGTAAATGTTCCGCGTCCGGCAGTCATGGCGTTAAGGTCCAGTATATATTTCTGGACCTCTGCCAGGGGCACAAGCGCCTCTACTACCTGGCCCTCCGGACCGGGCTCCATGCCCATCACCTTGCCGCGCCTGCTGTTGATGTCTCCTATGATGTCTCCCACGGCGTCATCGGGAACCGTCACCCGGAGCCTTACTATTGGTTCAAGCAGTGTGGGCTTTGCCTCCAGAACACCTTTTTTGAAGCACTGTATGGCCGCGATCTTGAACGCGATTTCAGAGGAATCCACCTCATGGGATTTGCCGTCATAGAACCGTACCTTGAGATCAACCACCGGGTATCCGGCGAGAGGGCCGGCAGCTATGGCCTCATGCAGGCCTTTTTCAACGGCTGGAACGAAATTTCTCGGCACGTTCATGCCAACGAGGGCCTCTTCAAATTCAAACCCCTCTCCCCTTGCAAGGGGGGAGATGTCAAAATGGACCTCTGCGAACTGCCCGGCACCGCCCGTCTGTTTCTTGTGCCTGTAGATAACCCCTTTCTTGGTGCCCTTGATCGTTTCCCTGTAGGGTATCCTTGGCGTGGTAAGATCCACCTTGACCCCGAATTTTCTTTCCATCTTTTCAACGGTGGCGTCAATATGGATCTGACCGTTGCCTGAAATAAGGAGCTCGTTGGTCTGGGAGTCCCTGGTTACAAGCAGCGTAGGGTCTTCTTCCCGGAGTTTGGCCAGGGCCTGAGTGATTTTTTCCTCGTCTCCCCGGCTCTTGGGCTTGAGGGCATAGGTCAGCACCCCTCCTGGAAGATCCACAAAGGGATATCTTATGGGAGCGGCGGCATCGCAAAGCGTGTCTCCCGTGGTGGTTTCCTTGAGCTTGGCAAGGGCCACGATCTCTCCCGGTCCAGCCTCATCCACGTTTTTTTGCGTCTTGCCCTCCAAAACCATGATCTGGGCAAACCGTTCACTGGTATCCTTGTTGGAATTATAAATCGTGCTGTCCGGCCTGAGCGTTCCGGAATAGATCCGCATCATTGAGAGCCTGCCGGCATACGGGTCGGTAAGTGTCTTGAATACAAGGCCTGAGAACGGGGCCTCAGGGGATGCTTCCCTGGTTTCTTCGCTTTCATCCTTTGGGTTTACGCCTTTCTGAGGGCCCCGTTCATCCGGTGACGGCAGGAACTGGACAATCAGATCCAGCAGATTGCTTGTGGCGATGTTCTTGATGGCGGAACCGCAGCACACAGGGACAAAACCTCCGTTCGCTATGCCCTGCCTGAGACCGCTGATGATTTCGTCAGCCGAGAGTTCCTCCCCCTCCAGGAATTTTTCCAGCAGGCTGTCGTCTGATTCGGCCGCGAATTCGATAAGATTGGCCCGTTGGGTTTCTACTTCATCCCGCAGGTCAGATGGGATTTCAATGACCTTTGGCGTGCCGCTATGGTCTTCCGGGAATTCAAACGCCTTGAGATGTATGAGATCAATTATACCCTTGAAATTGTCCTCCGAGCCGATTGGAAGGGCCACCGGAACTGTCCTGATATCCAGGGCATTGTTTATGGCGTCAAGGGATTTCTCAAAACTTGCCCGTTCCCTGTCCAGCTTGTTTATAAACATGATTACCGGGCAGCCACGATCTTTTGCCATGGTCCATATCTTGGATGTCTGAGGCTTTACCGGGCTTGCCGCGTCCACCACAAAGACGATGTTGTCAGCCACCCTGAGGGCCATCCTGGATTCGGCCAGGAAATTGTCGTCACCCGGGGTATCGAGGATATAGACCTTGTTTTTTTTCCAGGAGAGATGGTGACAGGCGGTGCTGATGGATATATGACGTTTTATTTCTTCAGGCTCGTAGTCCAGGACAGAGGTCCCGTCATCCACCTTGCCAAGTCGGGAAGTAGCCTTGGCGGTATAAAGCAACGCCTCGGCCAGTGAGGTTTTGCCACTTCCATTGTGGGCGATTATGGCGAAATTTCTGACTTTGTGAACGTCCATAACAACATCTCCCTTTCTTTATTGTAAGGATTCAGGCGGGATGTCCTGCCTGTTGTAAAGCCGTTTTAAAACCGTTTCGCGTTATGTGGTGAGATCTTAATGTCCGGTTATGTGATGAAACCTCCCTGAAGCACTGCGCATGGATTCTAATTCCAGGCATTTGAGCCCGAACCTTATTGTGTGTCAAGTAGTACGTCAAGAGGGATCTGGCAGACTCCTCCTGTGCGGGACGCCGATAAAATCCCAGGGGCGGACGTAAAGGCTTTTGGGTGCCGGGACGGGGAGGGGTGCGTATTGTGATATTTTGAACATTTTCGTTGTCTGCCTTGACGAATGCCAATACATTTTTTTATCTTATGTATGGGCCGTTATACAGGGTTATGTACTTCCAGTGTTACATCGTCAGACATTTGAAGTGCATAATCCGGGGTTATGGATTTCGTTTATCCGAAAATGCGTTTTTTTGATCAGCCATGGAATGCATGGACAAAAAGTAAGATGTATGTGCATCGAAAATACAGCGTTAAATGGTAAGTTCTGAATGTTAAACTAAGGTGCCAGGTTATTATATCTTCCTGAATTTAATAAGAATTTGTTTACCATAAGTTACCATTCACCATTTATTATTTAACATTTTCATGCCCTGGGGTGTGAAACACCGACATGGCATGAAGGTCTGGTTTTCGGTTGTTTTTCCTGTTTTCCTCGCAACAGATGCGTTTCCCTCCGGGGTGCTGCTATGGGTAATATGTTTTACGAAGCAGAGATAGTTATCGTAAACCGGCTTGGCCTGCATGCCAGGCCTGCCTCCCGTTTTGCCCAGGTCGCCTGTTCCTTTGAATCAGAGATTACGTTGTCAAGAAACGGCGAGTCGGTTGATGGAAAAAGTATTTTGGAGGTTCTTACCCTGGCCTGCCCCAGGGGAAGCAGGTTGGTCATCAGGGCGGAAGGGCCGGATTCCAGAGATGCTGTGGAGGCATTAAAGTCCTTGGCGGACACAGGTTTTGGCGAGATTGATTAATGAATGACGCAAGGGAACGGAATGGCTCCAGAATTTTAAGGGGAATAGGCGCGTCTCCGGGGGTTGCCTTTGGCCGGGCACATCTTGTTGGCCTTGATAAGGTCAAGGTGCTCAGAAAAAGGATCTCGGAATCTGAGCTGTCGGCTGAAATCGAGAGATTCCGAAAGGCCGTGTTCCAGGCGGAAGATGAGATAAACAGGCTTCTGGCGGAGATACCCGAGGAATTGAGGGAGCATTCCGGTATTCTTCAATCCCATCTGCTCATGCTCAAGGACAAGATGGTATATGACAGGGCCCAGGAATTTATAACCGGACGCGGAGTCAACAGCGAGTGGGCGTTGAGCATGGTGCTTGAACACGTGCGCGGGCTTTTTGAACAGATTAAGGAGCAGTATATCCGTGAACGCATAAAGGACGTTGAGTATGTGATCTGTCGCGTGCTCAGGATTCTTGCCGGGGAGTCCGGTGAAGGCCTGTTTGACCTGAAGGAACCAGTCATACTCGTTGCGCATGAACTTTCCCCCGCAGATACCATACAGCTTTCCCCTGACAAGGTGCTCGCCTTTGTGACTGATGTGGGCAGCCGGACCTCGCATACCGCCATCCTTGCGAGATCCCTGGGAATCCCGGCCGTGGTGGGTCTGGAGGATATTACTTCCACTGTGCTGTCAGGAGAAAACCTGATTGTGGATGGTATCGCAGGCGAGGTAATAATAAATCCTGATGCGGAATATCAGGAGAGTTACAGGGAAAAGCAGGATGGTTACCTCAAGTACCGTCTGGAAGTCATCCACAACAGCCATCTTCCCGCGGAGACCAGGGACGGGTTCAGGGTCAAGATAAAGGCCAACATGGAGTTGCTCGAGGAGATACCCACGGTCATATCAAACGGCGCTGACGGCGTGGGCCTTCTCAGGACCGAATACCTTTATCTGGCCCACAGGGAGCTTCCTTCCGAGGAGGTTTTGTATAATGCGTACAGGGAGGTGGTTGAACGCATCAGGCCCTATCCGGTCACCATCCGGACCCTGGATATAGGCGGGGACAAATTTATATCTTCAGTCTCGCTCAACGAGGAGATAAATCCGGCCCTGGGCCTCAGGGCCATCAGGCTTTCCCTCAGGGAACCCGGGCTTTTCTGCGCCCAGTTGCGTGCCATAATCCGGGCAAGCGCGCACGGGAATGTCCGGGTTCTTTTCCCGCTTATTTCCGGAAAAAGGGAGATCCTTCAGGTCAAGGAGTATATGAACAAGGTCTTCAGCGAACTCCAGGCGGAGGGGATCCCCTTTGACAGGGATATAAAGGTGGGGATCATGATGGAGGTTCCTACCGCCATCATGGTGGCGGATATCCTTGCGCAGGAGGTGGATTTTTTCAGCCTGGGCACCAATGATCTCATACAGTATTCCCTTGCCATAGACAGGGTAAACGAGTTTGTGGCTCACCTGTACGAGCCCCTTGATCCGGGAGTCCTGCGCATGATTAAGCGTACTGTGGACGCGGCCCATGATGCCGGGATAAATGCCGCTCTCTGCGGCGAGATGGCCGGCGAGCCCATGTACGTGCCCATATTGCTCGGTATGGGGATTGACGAATTAAGCATGAATGCGCTTGATATCCCGAGGGTAAAACGAACGGTTCGCATGGTCAGGTATGAGGACTGTGTCAGGCTTACGAACCGGGTGATGGAGGCCTCCACCTCGGCTGAAGCGAGGGAGGCCCTTGTGTCCTATCTTCGATCGGCCTTTCCCAGAGAATTTGATTCTGCCATGGGCGGGCACTCCGATATGGCAGGCATGGAGGTTTCCAGGTCGATTTCGTGAATCAGGGCGCAGGTCTTTATATTCATGTGCCTTTCTGCCTGAGTAAATGTCCTTACTGCGGCTTTGTTTCACGCCGCGCCCCTGTATCGGTTCAGCGGTCCTATGTGGATTCACTCAGGCGGGAAATGGATTCGCTTGTCCCCCTCTGCAGGGAATTCTCTCTTGTGTTTGATACCCTGTATGTGGGAGGAGGCACTCCCACCTCCATTCCACCGGAGGCGCTCTGCAAGCTTGTGGATCACGCACTGGGAACATTTGAATGGGGTGCCGGCGTCCGCGAGATAACCATTGAGGCCAATCCAGGGACGGTGACCCCAGAGGATCTGGCCTGGTTGAGGCATCGCGGCGTCAAACGTCTGAGCCTGGGGCTTCAGGCCCTGTCAACCCGGGGGCTGGAAGTTCTGGGAAGGAGGCATGGCGTTGCCCAGGGGATACGGGCCTTTCATGCCGCCCGGAACGCTGGAATGCGGGTATCCGTTGACCTGATCTACGGGTGGCCGGGGCAGGACGGGCAGGAGTGGGGCCGTACCCTTGAAATTTTGACCTTGCTCAGGCCTGAACATGTCTCATGTTACGAACTTACCCTTGAGGAAGGCACGCCCATGCAAAAAATGGCTGCATCCGGTTCCCTGTGCCTGCCAGGAGAGGCGGCCGTGCTTCGTTTCTGGGATATGGTGGATGAAATACTTGGGCCGCACGGATACCGTCATTATGAAATTTCCAATTACGCCCTTGATGGCATGGAGTGTGTGCACAATCTGAAATACTGGACCGGCCTGCCCTATCTCGGGGTTGGCTGCAGTGCCGCGTCTTACGTGCCTCCCGCAAGGTGGACCAATTCGTCTGACATTGATGCATACATGAACCTGGTGGACGCCGGAATGTCTGCCATTGTCCACAGGGAGGTTCTGGGCCGGGATGCCCGGGTAAGGGAGGCCATGGTCTTGTCTCTGCGCCTTGTCAGGGGAGTTGACAGGGCATCTTTCAGGCATAGATGGGGGGTTGATCCGGTGGAATTTTATGGAGACCTCCTGCGTCGGCTTGAGGATCAGGACCTGGTGCGCATTGATAAAGAAAGGGTGCGGCTCAGCGCCAGGGGCCTCAGGCTTGCGAACACGGTAATGGCGGAGCTGGTATGAGCAGGGTAAATGGGGTATATTGATTCCCCGTTTACCATTTAACATTGTTATTAAAAGGGGAGAGATTATGTCGCAGGAACCTGATGCCTATATAGATGATTCCAGAGAATTAAGGGACGATGATACCTTTTGTTTTTCATGCGGCCCTGAAAAGAGCTGCTTTACCTCGTGTTGCTATGATATCAACCTTGTGCTCATGCCATATGACATACTTCGTCTGAAGAATCGGCTGGGCATGTCCTCGGACGATTTTCTCAAACGCTACACCAGTGTGCATGTGGGACCGGGAACCGGTCTGCCCGTGGTATTGCTCAAAATGGAAGGACCATACATGAAGTGTCCATTCCTGGACGAAAAGAAGGGTTGCGGGGTATATGAAGACAGGCCTGCCGCCTGCCGTACCTATCCGCTGGCCAGGATCGCCCACAGGAGCAGGGACATGGACGGGGTGGAAGAGTTTTATTACGTGGTAAGGGAACCCGACTGCATGGGCTTTAAGGATGGCAGAGAAATGACTGTCCGTCAGTGGAAGGAGCAGGAAGGCCTTGGCCGCTATAACGAGATGAACGACATTTTCGGAGAGCTTCTCCAGGCAAAAACAGAATCCGGTATTGCCCAGCTGCACGCGGACCAGATCGAGACCTTTTACCTGGGCTGTTATAATGTTGACGAATTCAGAAAATTTTATCTTGAGAGCCCCAACCTTGACCGTTACATGGACCCGGAGGACGTGGTCCAGCGTATCTCAGAGGATGAAGAGGAACTTCTCATCCATGGTATGCGCTGGGTAAAAAAGAAGATTTTTTCCGGATGCACCATGTGCGCCATGGCGCAGAAGTAAAAAAACGGCCTGGCTGAGGCGGTTCCCTGTTCTCTAAGCAAAAAGCGCCTCGCCTGCCACGCGGATAAGAAAGGCCATGATCCAGGCAAGGGTAATAAGGTAACCCACGGAAAAGGCGGCCCATCCAACAGAGCCGGTTTCCCTCCATATGGCGAGAACGGTCACGATGCATGGGACGTACATCAGGACAAAAACCATGAAGCCATAGGCTGTCACCGGGGTCAATCCGCTGTTTTTCAGCGCGTTTCTAAGGTTACTGTTGTTGACCTGCGCCTCTCCTGCCTGGTAGAGTACGCCCAGGGTACTGACTACCACCTCCTTGGCCACAAAACCCGCTACCAGGCTTACCCCGAGTTTCCAGTCGAAACCAAGCGGTGAGAGCGCGGGCTCCATGAATTTCCCTATCCGGCCTATGTAGCTTGATGCAAGCCTTTCCTGCTCCTTTGATCTTTCAAGGGAATGAAGCTGATTTTCCAGCATATGTATCTGTGTTGCATTCCCGTCTGCCCTGGCATGTTGAATGCTGGCCCGTACCTGTGCGATTTCCCCTTCATAATCCTGGGTGTAGGGCACCTGCCTGGGGAAGGCCCCTAAAAACCATATGATTATGGAAAAGATAAGCACAATTCCGCCCATTTTTTGAAGATAGACTTTTGTCTTGTCCCACATGTGTATGATCATACTTTTCAGGGTGGGCATCCGATATGGGGGCAATTCCATGACAAATGGGGCGGCCTCTCCCTTGAAAAGAGTTCTTTTAAAGACCTGTCCTACAAGGATGGCGGTTATGATTCCCATAAGGTAGAGGCTGAATATGACGTTGCCCTCGCGTCCGGGGAAAAATGTTCCTGCCAGCAGCACATAGACAGGCAGACGGGCTGAACAGCTCATGAGGGGATTGATCAGTATGGTCAGGATGCGGTCCCGTCTGGTTTCAAGGGTGCGGGTCGCCATGATCGCCGGAACGTTACAGCCAAAACCCATCAAAAGAGGAATAAATGATTTGCCATGTAGGCCCAGGGTATGCATTACACGGTCCATGATAAAGGCGGCCCTTGCCATGTAGCCCGTATCTTCCAGTATGCTTATACCCAGGAACAGCAGAAGAATATTGGGCAGGAAAACTATAACGCCGCCTACTCCTCCTATGATCCCGTCCACGATAAGATTTTTAAAAAGGGTGTCCGGCATGAGGGAACCCACCAGAGAGCCAAGCCAGTTTACACCTGTCTCGATCCATTCAACCGGATATGCCCCGAGGGTGAATGTCCCCTGGAACAGCAGGTACATGAAGAGAATAAATACCGGGTAGCCAAGGATGCGGTTGGTCAGTACCTGATCAATGGTATCGCTGATGGTTTTTTTTGTTGCGGCTGACAGCTTCATGGTTTCTTTGAGGGCGCCCGATATAAAGCCGTACCTGGCCTCGGCAATCACGGTTTCAGGTTCATCCTCAAAGATCTCGAAGAGATGCTGCCTGCTCTGTTCAACCTGTTCAAGGATGACATCGGCCGCCGGGGAGCGGCGGATCCTTTTCCTTACATCATGATCGTTTTCCAGCAGTTTCAGGGCGAACCAGCGGGGATAGTACCGTCCTGTGAGTTCAGGATCCTGTTCCATGGCCTGCCGAACATTTTTTATCTCCTCTTCCACCTCTGTACCGTAATTGATATGCACATGCCTGGCGACAGGGTTTTGGTCTCTTGCGACGTCCAGGGCGGTTTCCAGCAGGCGGTCCAACCCTTCTCCCCTTGTTGCCACGGTTTCAACGATGGGGACCCCCAGGAGTGTGGCCAGTTTCTGGTAGTCAACCACCATGCCCCGGGCCTTGGCCATGTCCACCATGTTCATGGCGAATACGGGACGGATGTTAAGCTCTATTAGTTGTACGGCAAGGTACAGGTTTCGTTCAAGGTTGGATGCGTCAATCACGTCTATGACTACATCAGGGCGCTCCTCCAGTATGAAATCCCTGGCTACTATTTCCTCCACGGAATAGGCGGTTATGGAATAAATCCCGGGAAGGTCCACTATACGCAGTGTTTTCCCTTTGAAGGTGCAGGAGCCCTCCTTCTTTTCAACGGTGACGCCGGGCCAGTTGCCAACCTTCTGCCTGGCCCCCGTGAGGTGGTTGAATATGGTTGTTTTGCCCGCGTTAGGATTTCCTGCCAGGGCTATAGTAAAATCCATGAATTACCTCTTGCTCCATATAACATTTGAGCCTAACCGGTCACAGGGTAACACATGTAGGCCTGTGTAACTGCCCGCACCCATCACCCGGCCCTGAAGGGTTCGCCCATGCGAAAGGCGGTGGCCTTGAGGATCGCCACCTTTTTTGATTCAGAATTTGTAACCTTTATTATGTAAAGCCCTGTGCGTTTTCCGATTTTTTCCTCCTCCGCCCTGGCCACCAGACGATCTCCGGGCACGCAGGGTCTGAGATAGCTGATGGACACATCGAGCGCGAGCGCCATGGTGCCATGGCTGTTACATGCAAGGGCAAAGGCGACATCAGCAAGGGAAAAAATCACCCCTCCGTGACAGAAGCCCGCGGCATTAAGATGTTCCGGCCTGACCTCCATGCTAACGGCGGCCCGCCCTATGGTTACCTCGAGGATTTCCATGCCGAACTGGTGGATAAGCATGTCCTTTTCTTCAATGTAGTGTTTAACCTGATCTATATCAAAGTTCATTTGCAGAGCCTCTATCCATAACTGTATTTTTTAAATTCAGCATCCGCTTTATTTTTATAGGTGGCTGGAGGAAACAAACATACGCCTGCCGGCGTGCCCGGAAGTCAGGTGGCAACGCCTTTAAGGTGGCCGGGTTCCGGGTTGATCCTTCTCCATTTCCACATGAAACGGCCTTTCATGTCCTCAGGAACAAAGTTGCCAAGGATTTTTGCCACGCGGACCAGCCTGGGATACAGAAGTGAGTCCTTTAGTAAAGGGCTGTTGCCAGGCAGCAGCACGGTCAGCAGAAACGCCAGCGCGCCCGCGAGGACCAGGCCCTTGACCAGTCCTATAACGGCTCCCATGAGCCGGTCCACCCAGCCCAGCTTGACGCTTCTCAGAAATCTGTTTACGAACATGCCTGTGAGAACAAAGGCAAGATAGATTATTATGAACATTAGGAAAAAGGCTGCCAGCGGCCTCCACAGGGGGTCATGAATAAATGGAGAGAGACGCAGGGCAAGGGAGGGGAAATAGTGGACAGCCACCCACAGGCCGAGAAACACGCCAAGAAGCGTGGAAAATGTTCTGGAGAAACCTGTCCAGATGCCTCTTGCAATGGTTAATATGAGTATCAGGCCCAGGATGATGTCAAGCCTGTTCATGTGTAACCCACTGAAATTAAGCCATGAAAAATCCATTTGCAGTTTTTCCTCACAGGTGCCTGGTTATATGGCAAAAGCTAACGCAAAGGGGATGGACCTGCGGAGACATCCTTTGATGCCGTACGCCTTTAAGGGCGTTGCCCGGATCCAGCCGCCGGGTTAAAAATATTATGCTTGAAGCGCCTTTTCCGCAAGGGCGGTTGCCTGATTGAGGGCGTTCTGCAGTCTTTCCCTGTAGTTGGCCAGTACGGACCCTCTGGTTCCTTCAGGGATGAACAGCGGTTTTCCGCATGCCAGTACCACCCTTGAAAAGGGAAGTGGGAGGATAGTCCTGTCCCAACTGTTGAAACGGTACGCCGGGCTTGACGCAAAACCCAGGGGAACCAGCGGGGCGCCGGTATCTCTCGCGAGGACCACGGGCCCGTTCTGGGCGATCCCGGCAGGACCCCTGGATCCATCCGCTACAATTCCGGCATTATAACCATACTTTCTTACCATTTCCCCCATTTTTTTTATCGCGGCAAGCCCGCCCTTGTGTTTTGAACCCCTCATTGGTATCTGGCCCCAGTGGGAAAGGGCTCTTGCGACCCATTCACCATCCCTGCTGCCGCTTACCATGACCACGGCCTGGTGCATTTTGAATCTATACAGGGTATAAATAAGGCTTGAGTGCCAAATAGCCGTTATGACGGGACGGCCTGAATCAAAAAAAGGGTACAGGTTATCCCCGCCCAGGCACCTGAATCTGCAGGTGCCGAGCCACAGGTCCACAAAGGCCAGGAGTATTTTCTCCAACAGTCCGGGGCGTGTGGTTTTGCCGGGCCGGGTTGAGTTTAACTCTCGCACATCCATGGCCCATGAGGTAACATGGAGAATACGGGTCTTCAAGGCTGAAAGGCCCCTTTTAAAACCTGCCAAAGGCCGGTGACGGACATGCCAGAAGAAAAAATTACCTTTGAAGCGGCGCTGGAACACCTTGAAAATATAGTTAAACAGCTTGAAAAGGACGAGCTTTCCCTGGAACAGGCCCTGGAGGCCTTTGAGAAGGGAATCAGGCTTTCAAGGTTTTGCAGCAGGTGCCTGGATGAGGCGGAAAAACGAATTGAGCAGCTTACAATGTCAGATGACGGAAGACCAGAGCTGAAACCCTGGGAAAAGGAAGAAGATGAAGACCTTTGACCTCATGACATACATTGAGGCGAAGAGGGCGCGGGTGGATGCCGCGCTGGAAGAGTTGCTCCCGTTGACAGATGGTCCCTCCCTGCCGGTCTTTCAGGCAATGAGATACAGCGTCATGGCAGGTGGCAAGCGGGTCCGTCCCATTCTCCTCATGGCCGGGGCAGAGGCGGTGGGCGGAGATCCTGGTCCCCTGATGCCCTTTGCCTGCGCCATTGAATGCGTGCACACATATTCCCTGATCCACGACGATCTCCCCGCCATGGATGACGATGACCTGCGGAGGGGCAGGCCCACGTGTCACAAGGCCTATGGAGAGGCCGTTGCCATACTGGCAGGAGACGGCCTCCTGACCCTTGCCTTTGAATTAATCATGAACCCTGCCCACATGAAGAAAATTCCGCCCGATGCATTCAGGCTTGCTGTGTACAGACTTGCAAGGGCTGCCGGGGTCCACGGCATGGTGGGAGGACAGACTGCGGACATCCTTATGGAAAACAGGGAAATCGATGGCGAAACCCTGTCCTATATCCATACCCGCAAGACAGGCGCTCTTATATCGGCGTGTGTTGAAATTGGCGCGATCCTTGGTGGAGGGCAAAGGGAGCAGGTGGAGGCGCTTGTCCGGTACGGAGACGCGCTTGGGCTTGCCTTTCAGGTAAAAGATGACCTCCTGGATGTTGAAGGTGACCCGCGGATCACAGGAAAGTCCTCGGGTTCTGACGAGAAGAGTCACAAGGCCACGTATCCCGCTCTTTACGGGATTGAAAACACCAGGCAAAGGGCACGGGATCTCCTGGATCAGGCGCTGTTGTCACTGAGAGACTTTGACCACCTTGCCGATCCACTCAGGGCCATTGCCTCCTTTGTGGTTGAAAGAGAATATTAAAAGAGGTCATATGCCACATGTCTAACCTCCTTGAATCCATAAAATCTCCGGATGATCTCAAGAAACTCAAATCGAAAAAACTTCCGGCCCTTGCCTCGGAAATACGGAAAAAGATAGTGGAAACGGTTTCTGAGACAGGTGGGCATCTTGCCCCGAGCCTTGGCGTGGTGGAGCTTACCATTGCCCTGCATTATGTCTTTGATGCCCCTAAGGACAAAATAATATGGGATGTGGGGCACCAGGCATACGCCCATAAACTGCTCACCGGCAGGGCCGACCGCTTTGGTACCCTCAGAAAGCATGAGGGCATCAGCGGATTTCCAAAGAGGAAAGAAAGCCCCTATGACGCCCTGGACACGGGGCACAGCAGTACCTCCATTTCCGCCGCCCTTGGCATGACCACCGCCCTTGATATCCAGGGCAGGGATGGAAAGGTGGTTGCTGTGATTGGGGACGGTTCCATGACAGCGGGCCTTGCCTTTGAGGCGCTCAACAACGCGGGTCATCTGCGAAAGGATCTTATCGTTATTCTCAACGACAACGAAATGTCCATCTCTCCCAATGTGGGGGCGCTGTCCTCGTTTCTCAGCAGGAAGCTTACAAGCCATTTTGTCACAAGGTTCAAGACAGAGCTGGAATCCTTTCTGAAACGTTCAGGTGTGGGTGAGAATATATGGGCCATGCTGAAAAGGAGCGAGGATTCCCTGAAAAGCTTTTTTACCCCCGGGATGCTTTTCGAGGCCCTTCAGTTTGAGTATGTGGGGCCTCTTCCCGGACATCACATCGGCACACTGATTGACACCCTTAAAAACGTCAAGAAAATCCCCGGTCCGGTGCTGGTTCACGTGCTGACCCAAAAGGGCAGGGGATATCTGCCGGCGGAAAAAAATCCTTCAAAGTTCCATGGCGTCGGCCCCTTTGACATGAAGACCGGGAAGGTAAGGAAAAGGGCGGCCAGCAGTCCCCCGTCATACACAGAGATTTTCAGCCAGACCCTTGTGCGGCTTGCGCAGGATGACCACAGAATAGTAGCCATAACGGCCGCCATGCCTGCCGGAACCGGCCTCCAGGCCTTTCAGAAATACCTTCCGGAACGGTTTTTTGACGTTGGTATTGCCGAACAGCACGCGGTTACCTTTGCCGCGGGTCTTGCGCTTGAGGGGCTGAGACCGGTGGTCGCCATATACTCAACCTTTCTCCAGCGGGCCTATGACCAGATCATACACGATGTCTGCCTCACGGCCCAGCCCGTGGTCTTTGCCATAGACAGGGGCGGCCTTGTAGGGGATGATGGACCAACCCACCACGGGGCATTTGATCTTTCCTTCCTGAGGGCAGTGCCCAACATGGTTATCATGTCTCCAAAGGATGAAAACGAGCTGCAGCATATGCTCTATACCGCCCTTAAACATGAAGGCCCCGTGGCCCTGCGCTATCCCAGGGGGTCCGGTGTGGGAGTCAGTCTGGACTGGAAGCTGGAACAGCTGCCCATTGGCAGGGGGGCTGTGGAGAGGGAAGGCA
Organism: Deltaproteobacteria bacterium; assembly: GCA_027023445.1. Taxonomy (GTDB): domain Bacteria; phylum Desulfobacterota; class Dissulfuribacteria; order Dissulfuribacterales; family JALVPX01; genus JALVVK01. The sequence continues at coordinate 56,861 of JALVVK010000111.1, forward strand.
GGGACATTTCTCTGATAGCCATAGGCCCTCATGTCCATACAGCACTTAAAGCGGCGGAAAAGCTGTCGCAACAGGGGGTCGAGGCTGCTGTCATAAACGCAAGGTTCGCAAAGCCGCTTGATGAAAATCTGATCATTGATTCAGCGCAGAAAGCAGGGCATGTCATCACCATTGAGGAAAACGCCCTTGCGGGGGGATTCGGCTCGGCTGTCCTTGAGTGTCTGAATGACCATGACGTTGCCGGGGTGAAGGTCAGGCGGCTGGGGCTTCAGGATCAATTCATTGAACATGGCAGCCAGACCATTCTCAGGAAAAAACAGGGACTGGATATTGATAATCTTGTCGAGACGGCCAGGAAACTTCTGGATTTGCCGGAATCAGGGAAGAAATTATTCAAGCTGGGAAGAAAGTCCTGAGGTAGTCCCCGGTTATGGCATTCCGCGAGAAAAATTTTGACACCTGTTATGAAAAGGGGATCCGCATGCTTGCACGGCCGGTGTGGCCTTTGTGCAACCTGCTGATCCTTCTTTATCTCGCGGCGGAAAAGGAGGGGCTTGAGGACCTGGCTGCCCGGATGCCCGAAGAGGTGGAGACTCAGGGAATAATATACGAAAAGCCGGCACAGGTTCTCAAGCCGTATCTGCCTGCCCTGAAAAATATGGAAATTCTCAGGGGGGGAGGGGGCGCATCTCCTGACATGCCTGCTGTATTTTCCACTGAGGGCCAGGTCCTTGATATGTTTGACAGCCTGGTAGCCTGTACTCAGCAGGCAGTGCTTGAAAGGGAGCTTGAAAAGATCAATTCCCTTCTGTGCGGGCCATGTTCCTGCACGTTATGCTGTACAGGGCCTGCGCCTGATGCCAGGCAGGAATACTTTGAGATCCCTCTCCTTGAGCATGAGATCCGGCTGTTTGACCTTCCAAGGATTGACAGTGCCTCTTCCCGTGCATGCGGTCCTGAGGACGACCCGGCGTTTTGTGTTGACGGACATCCCTTTTTTGAACATCCTCCGGCTCTTTATCACTGGTCTGCCGGCTGGAGCATGATACTTCCCAGGGGGCGCTCGTGTCCGCACCTGCAGGAGGCAGGGACCTGCGGTATTTATCCGGAAAGGCCACGGGTCTGCAGAAAACCACAGATTTTTCCGGTAGTGGTGGAAAAGCCCTTGCGTGGTGTGAAAGACAGCCGGATGATCAGGCAAAACGCGCTGCTTGCGGTCTGGGACTGTCCGTATGTGAAGGATTTGAAGGAAAAAATTCTTGACTATGCCGGTATTAATGAACTGAAAATGGTATTCCGGGAAAACAAGGCCTGACCTAAACCGGCCGAGGGATTTGCGTCTTTGCGTGATATTCCGGATTTTTTGCGAAGTCGTTAATTCTGAACCGGGATAAATCCGTTCCGTACGGCATGGAACAAAAAACTTAAAGGAGTGCCGAATATAAATGGCTGATATACATTCTCAAAGAATATTGATACTTGATTTCGGTTCCCAGACCACCCAGCTCATTGCCAGAAGGGTCAGGGAGGCAAAGGTATACTGTGAGATCCATCCATTTAATATCTCGCTGAAAGATATTGAAGAGTTTGCTCCAAGAGGTATTATCCTCTCCGGTGGCCCGTCCAGCGTGTACGATGAAGGTGCTCCTGCGGTCTCCCGCGATCTTTTTGATCTGCCCGTACCCATGCTTGGCATATGTTACGGCATGCAGCTTACCACCCGGACGTTGGGAGGTAGGGTGGAAAAAAGCACCCACAGGGAATACGGGCCGGCGGATCTTGTAATAGATGAAACGGGGGATCTGTTTCATGGCCTTGCGCCGGCGCCTGTGAGGCACAAGGTATGGATGAGTCACGGCGACCGCATAGAGGTCCTGCCTCCTGATTTTGTTAAAATCGCCCACAGCGCCTCCTGTCCGGTGGCTGCCATGCGCCATGCGGAAAGGCCGATCTACGGGGTCCAGTTTCACCCGGAGGTGGCGCATACCGAGATAGGGACGGAGGTACTTGGAAATTTTCTGTTCAGGGTTTGCGGGTGCCAGCCCACATGGAACATGCGGTCGTTTATTGAAACGGCCACAGCGGACATAAGGGAAAAGGTCGGCGCGGGCAAGGTCATATGCGCCCTTTCCGGCGGAGTGGATTCCACGGTAACCGCCCTTCTGATAAACCGGGCCATAGGCAGTCAGCTTACCAGCATATTCGTGAATAACGGCCTTTTAAGAAAAAATGAGCCTGAAACCGTGCTTGCCTTTCTGAAAGGCATGGGGCTTAACGTCCATTACGTGGATGCCACGGAACGCTTCCTTACTCGGCTCAAGGGCGTGGACAACCCTGAGGAAAAACGCAAGATAATCGGCACGGAATTCATCAAGATCTTTGAGGAGGAGGCCGGACGCATAGGGGATGTCAATTTCCTGGCCCAGGGCACACTCTATCCGGATGTCATAGAAAGCGTATCTTTCAAGGGGCCCTCCGCCACCATCAAAAGCCACCACAATGTGGGAGGACTGCCCGAAATCATGAAACTGGACCTCATAGAACCCTTGAGGGAGCTTTTCAAGGACGAGGTAAGGTCAGTGGCCCTGGAACTGGGCATGAATGAAGACCTGGTGTTCCGTCACCCGTTCCCCGGTCCCGGACTTGCCATCAGGATACTCGGCGATGTTACGGAAGAGCGCCTTGAAATCCTCAGGGAAACTGACGCGATAGTCCTGGAGGAGATGAAAAAGAGCGGCTGGTACAGGAAGGTGTGGCAGTCATTTGCCGTGCTGCTTCCCATTAGAACCGTGGGTGTGATGGGGGATGAACGCACATACGAACACGTTGTTGCCATACGCTCGGTGGACAGCCTTGATGCCATGACGGCCGACTGGACCAGGCTTCCCTATGAGATTCTTGCCCGTGTGTCCAACAGGGTCATCAACGAGGTCAAGGGGGTAAACCGGGTATGCTATGATATAAGCTCAAAACCTCCTGCGACCATTGAGTGGGAATAAGGCATGTTCGTACACCTACATCTGCATACAGAGTACAGCCTGCTGGACGGGGCCATACGGCTCAAGGATCTTTTCCCAAGGGCCATTGAGTATGGTTATGAGGCCCTTGCCATCACAGATCACGGGAATATGTACGGCGTGCTCAACTTTTACCAGCAGGCCCGCAAGCATGGCATAAAACCCCTTCTTGGATGCGAGGTCTACGTGGCGCCAAGGGGTAGAAAGGACAGGTCGGCGAGGAGCGCCAAGGACGCGGCCTACCACCTGGTTTTGCTCGCGCAGAACAACAGGGGCTACAAGAACCTGCTTCGCCTGGTCTCCATGGCCCACTTCGAGGGCTTTTACTATAAGCCAAGGGTGGATATGGAGCTTCTGGCTCAATATAATGAAGGGCTTATCGCCCTTTCAGCGTGCCTGCACGGGGAGATTCCCGCGGCCCTCCTGAGGGGAGATCTTAAGGCCGCGAGGGAAAAGACCGAGGCCTACGCGAAGGTGTTCAGGGATCGCTTTTACCTGGAACTTCAGGAGAACGGAATAGATGAGCAGACACGGGTAAACCGCGGACTCATGGACCTTGCCGGCGAGATGGGCCTTCCCCTTGTGGCCACAAACGACTGCCATTATCTGAACGCCGAGGATTCCAGCGCGCATGACGTTCTTCTGTGTATCCAGACAAACAGAACTGTTGATGATCCCAACAGGATGCGTTTTTCCACGGACAGACTCTATTTTACATCGCCGGAAGAGATGAAGGAGCGGTTTCAGTATTGTCCCGAGGCGCTGTCAAACACGAGGGATATTGCCGAAAAATGCAATGTTGAGCTGGAACTTGGCAGGCATCATTTTCCGCTCTTTCCTCTGGAAGAGGGCGAAACCTATGAAGAACGCTTTGAAGCACAGGCAAGAAGCGGTTTTAAAAAACGCCTTGATGAGCTTCATCTGGATGATGAGGCGGCCGATGCGTACAGGAGCCGGTTTGAGACTGAGATAGATGTCATAAAGGAAAAGGGATTCGCATCCTATTTTCTCATTGTATCGGATTTTATAAACTGGGCAAAATCCAACCATATACCGGTAGGGCCTGGCCGGGGTTCAGCCGCCGGGTCCCTTGTGGCATATTCCATGGGCATTACGGATATTGACCCTGTGCGATATGGCCTGTTTTTCGAGCGTTTTCTGAATGCTGAACGCGAATCCCTGCCTGACATTGATGTTGATTTCTGCATGAACCGCAGGGATGAGGTTATACGGTATGTGATGGAACGCTACGGTGGAGAGGACTATGTGGCCCAGATTATAACCTTTGGCCAGATGAAGGCCAAGGCGGTGATAAGAGATGTGGGCCGCGCCCTGGGAATACCCTATCCAGAGGTGGACAGGATTGCCAAGCTTGTGCCGGAACAGCCCAAAATGACCCTTGAAAAGGCCCTGAAGCTGGAGCCGAAGCTGGCGGAGCTGGAAAAACAGGATGACAGGGTCAGGAGGCTTCTCAACATAGCAAGGGCCCTTGAGGGCCTGCCGAGACATTCCTCCACCCACGCGGCCGGCGTGGTGATATCGGACCGGCCAATGGTGGAATATCTTCCATTGACCAAGGGCCAGAACAAGGAAACCATCACTCAGTTTGACATGAAATGCGTGGAGAAGGCCGGGCTGATTAAGTTTGATTTCCTTGGCCTTAAGACGCTCACTGTTATCGATACTGCCCTGCGTCTTATAAGAGAGCATTATAATCAGGAGGTGGACATCTCCAGGATTCCGCTTGATGATCCTGAAACCTACAGGCTTCTTGCCAGCGGTGACACGACCGGGGTTTTCCAGCTTGAAAGCAGCGGGATGAAGGATCTGTTGAGGCGGATGCGGCCCACGGGCTTTACCGATATGATAGCGCTGGTGGCCCTTTACCGGCCGGGTCCGCTGGAAAGCGGCATGGTGGATCAATTTGTCCGGGCAAAGCATGGAGAGATAGAAGTCAAATACCTTCTGCCGGAATTAGAGCCTATTTTGAAGGAAACCTACGGGGTTATCGTTTACCAGGAACAGGTGATGAAGATAGCCCAGGTGCTGGCAGGCTACAGCCTGGGCGAGGGTGATCTGCTCAGGCGTGCCATGGGTAAGAAGAAGCCGGAGGAGATGGCCGCCCAGAAGGACCGCTTCCTCTCAGGCGCAAGGGCGAAAAATATTCCTGAAGACAAGGCAAAGACCATCTTTGACCTCATGGAAAAATTCGCCGGTTATGGCTTCAATAAGAGTCATTCGGCGGCCTATGCCTTCATAGCCTATCAGACAGCCTGGCTCAAGACGCATTATCTCGTTCCCTTCCTGGCGTCCCTGCTATCCAATGAGCTAAATAACACCGACGGTGTAATAAAGTTCATAGGGGAATGCAAGGCCCAGGGTGTTGATATCCTGCCCCCGGACATCAACCATAGCAGAATTGATTTTACCATAGAAAACGGTAAAATACGTTTTGGGCTCGCTGCTGTTAAAAATGTAGGCGCAGGCGCCATAGATGCCATAGTGGAAGAGAGACAGAATAAGGGGCCATACAGGAGTTTTGAGGATTTCTGTTCCAGGGTGAACCTGGGAAAGGTAAACCGCAGGGTCCTTGAAAGCCTGATTAAATGCGGAGCCTTTGATTCCCTGGGACACCGGCGTTCACAGCTCATGGAGGTGCTTGACCAGGCCCTGGAGCTCGGTCAGACAAGGCGCCAGGAAAAGGCCTCCGGGCAGATGTCCCTGTTTGATGTTATGGCCAAAACCGCTCCTGAGGGTGAAGGGTTTGAAATCCTGGACCTGCCCGAGATTCCTGAGTGGGATGAGGCCGAGTTGTTACGCCTGGAAAAGGAGGCTCTCGGTTTTTACGTAAGCGGCCATCCTCTTGATTCCTATCAGGACCAGATCCAACGCCTGACGACCGCGCATCTTGGCAAGATTTCCGGGGTTCCGGATAACAGCCGGGTCAGTATTGCGGGTATCGCAAGGGAAAAAAAGGAAATTACCACGAAAAAGGGCCAGAGAATGGCCTTTCTCAAGGTGGAAGACCTGCACGGGTCAATCGAGGTGGTCTGTTTCCCGGATATATATGCCGCAGGCAGGGAATTTTTGGATTCGGACGTGCCGCTGTGGATTCAGGGAACGCTGAAAAAGGAGGATGGGGAAAATAATACGTGCAAGATCCTTGCTGACGCCATGGAATCCCTGGAGGAGGCGGGCAAAAAAAGGATTGCCGGCCTCACGATAGAACTGAGGGAAGACAGGATTACCTCCGGTGACTTGCAGTCCCTGAAGAAACTTCTTTCCAGGCACAGGGGGAGTTATCCGGTTCATATCAGCATAATACTGCCGGGTAAGGGGACCGTGAAGCTGAACCTGCCGGATGAATATCATGTAAGCATCGGGCATGAACTTACATCCGAGGTGGACGGGCTGGCTGGTTATCCCGCGTCAAAATTGGAATATGCCTCCATTTAGAGTAAAAAGTAAATGTTAGGCGGCAGCGGTCCGGAGGGATCTGTGCCGTGTGTACGTTAAACTGAAGTCCTGCGGACTGGTAGAAAATTCATGCAAAAAACAGGGAAAAAAATAGTCTGTAAAAATCGTAAGGCAAGGCACGAGTATCAGATTTTTGATACCATTGAGGCCGGGCTCGTGCTTCTGGGCCCGGAGGTGAAATCCCTCAGGGAGGGCCGGGCAAATCTCTCTGATTCCTATGCGAGTTTCGAGGCCGGGGAGGCGTGGCTTTACAATGCCCATATATCTCCATATCCATACGCGGCAAATTACGCCAGCCTTGATCCCACAAGGCCCAGAAAACTGCTGCTTAACAGGCGGGAGATAAGAAGGCTCATTGGTAAGATCCAGGAAAGGGGGTTTACGCTTGTTCCTCTCAGTATCTATTTCAAGGCAGGAAAGGCCAAGGTGGAGTTGGCTCTTGCAAAGGGTAAAAAGGCCTATGACAAGAGAGAGACCATGAAGCGCAGGACCATAGAGCGCGAGCTTAGAAAGCAGTATAAGATACGATAAAAAATTATATTTTTTTAAGGGCATGCCCAAAGCCTTCAATTTGGGCGAAGGAGATGGTAATAAGAAGCCATGGAAGACGCCAAAATGAATCTGGACCTTTTTTTCTCCCATGTAACAGAGCCCTTTTCCGGATTGATACCCTCAGGCGGCCAGGAAGTATGGGCGATCCTTGACGGCCTCAGGGGCTTTATATCCGTGAGAATCAAACCTAATCTCAGCGAAAAAATTCTGCCAGGCATTCCCCTGTTGTCACACATGGTCCTTCTGCCTGACGGATGGCTTTCAGATGGTTTCAGGGTATTATGTGGCCAGGCTACCAAGGGAGGGCTCGAGGTGTGGATCGAAGGCCGCCATGTGCCTGAGGCGACGCTTGTCTGCGCGGGCGCTGTATTTACCGATTACAGGGTCCAGCTCGGCCGTGGTGTTGTTATTGAGCCGGGAGCCATGATAAAAGGCCCTGTAATCATCGGGGACCATACGGAAATACGCCAGGGGGCCTATATCAGGGGAGACTGCATCTTTGGCCGCGGGTGTGTTGTGGGTCATACCACCGAGGTAAAACATTCGGTATTCATGGACAATGCCAAGGCCGGACATTTTGCCTACATTGGCGACAGTGTGTTGGGGCAGGGCGTAAACATGGGGGCTGGCACTAAACTGGCCAACCTGAAACTTTCTTCATCGAATATAAAGGTAATGCTGGAAGACCGATGCGTGGATACCGGCAGACGCAAACTTGGTGCCATCCTTGGAGACGGAGTGCAGACAGGCTGCAACTCTGTTGCCAATCCGGGGTCTTTTCTTGGTAGAAACTGCCTCGTTTCGCCTAACGCCACTGTAAAACCAGGCGTATATCCTCCCCGTTCTGTTATCCGTTAATGACGTCACATTGCATGATATTAATCAGTCATTATTTTTAACCTAAACTTTAACTTTTGTGCTAAGTGGTGCCTTGCACCCCGGAACATGAAAATGCTGAATGATAAATGGTGAATTATAAATTGCAGCAAATATTTTTTTACTAAATTCAGAAAGATATAATCCCGGATTGTGCAGCTCGTAAGTTTGCCGAAGATGCAAGGCGAAGGACATACGAGGACGTACTTGTGTACTTCAACTGCCCGACAACGCAGCAGATCCGGTAAATTTGCGAGCCCCTTGTGGCTTCAAGTGCCTGGGATGTAACAGAAACCGCACCTTTTGGGTGAACAAAATGTCTGGCTGAATTATAGCTAAGTCTTTAATTATTCGACTAAAATTATTTTCTCAGGCATTTGAAGCGCATTATCCGGGATAATAACCTGGTACCTTAATTTAACATCCAGAATTTACCATTTAACATTAGTATTTTCGGATAAAAAATAACCACAGAAAAGGAGATTTACATGAATATCATTAGCAGAACGCTTTTAATGGCATTGGCCCTGGGCCTGTCTATGGGTTTTGGGGTCAGATTATCCATGGCGGCCGGGGACCAGGTCCTGGCCACGGTGGGGCCTAATAAACTGACAGTAAAACAGTTTCAGGATCAGATAGATTCACTTCCCATGCAGATCCAGATTGCCCTTGCCAGCAGCCCGGAAATGAAGGAGCAACTTCTTGACAGGTGGGTGCAGATTACCCTGCTTGCCCAGGCCGCCAGGAATGAGGGGCTGGATAAAAAACCCGAGGTTATGGCAAGGGTGGAGAACCTGAAAAATTCTGTTCTCGCGCAGGAATATGCGCAGATGGCTCTTAAAAACAAGGTTAATGTTACGGATGACGACGTAAAGGCCTATTACGAAACCCACAGGAAAGATATGTCCGAACCGGCAAAGGTAAGGGCCAGGCATATACTTATAAGGGTATCGGAGAACGCCAATAAGGATAAATGGGAGGCAGCCAGGAAACTGGCCCTCAAGATACGCAATAAAATAAAGTCAGGTGCGGATTTTGCGGAAATGGCTAAGAAATATTCGGACGATCCGGGTACAAAGGACCGCGGAGGAGAGCTTGGTTTCTTCAGCAAGGGGAGGATGGTTCCCGAATTTGAGAAAGCTGCCTTTAACCTCAAGGTGGGGGAGATCAGCCAGCCTGTAAAGACCGTTTTCGGTTATCACATAATACAGGTGGAGGAGAAAATGCCTGCCAAGCAGAAGTCATTTAATGAGGTCAAGGACCAGATAAGGCGCAATCTCAGTATTGAGAAGCAGCGCAATTTACTTGAGAAAATCATGGCTGATCTCAAGACCAGATATCCGGTAAAGACCAACAAGGAACTCCTGAAAAAGATAAGTTTCACGACAAAATAGGCCGGAGAGGAGAAGCAGGGACGGGTCACGGCCTGTTCCTCTGATCAGTTTATGGATAAGAAACACCGCCGAATTCTTTTTTCAACAGCCTACTGGATTATAGGCCTGTTTCTGATATTTGGCCTTCCCCAGTTGTGGCTTCATATACAGACCAGGCAGATTTCCTACGCGGAATTCAAGTCCATGGTAAGGCAGGGCAGGGTTTTAGAGGTCCGGATGAGCCAGAATGAGGTAAAGGGCCTGATGTTTTCAGGTCCGGCCAAGGATCTTCCGGCAGTCAGAGAACACCTGATCCAGATAAAGCGGAAGCTCTCAGGCGGGGAAATCTGGGGGGTTTCAGGAACGCAGACACCATCACTGCAGGATCTTTTGAACAAGTTACGCGCCACGGCCACCCAAAAGAACGATATTGTGCTTTTCGCGGCTGTCAGGGTCAAGGATCCCAAATTAGTGGAAGATCTTGACGCGCATGGCGTGGATTACTCAGGTGTTAAGGAGAGCATGTTTGGCCAGTTTCTCTGGGGAACCCTGCTTCCGATAGTTTTCTGGGTGGGCCTTTGGTTCCTGCTGCTCAAAGGTATGGGCCGGCCGGGCGCCGGTCTTCTTTCCATAGGAAAATCCAAGGCGAAGATTGCCATGGAAAAGGATACCGGCGTCAGTTTCGAGGACGTGGCCGGGTGTGACGAGGCCAAAGATGAACTGGAAGAGGTGGTCGAGTTCATGAAGCGGCCACAACGCTACGAAAAACTGGGTGCCAAGATTCCAAAAGGCGTGCTTCTGCTGGGTCCCCCCGGAACGGGTAAAACCCTTCTTGCCAGGGCGCTGGCAGGAGAGGCCAAGGTTTCCTTTTACAGCATATCAGGTTCTGAATTCGTGGAGATGTTCGTTGGTGTGGGGGCCGCCAGGGTCAGAGATCTCTTTACACAGGCCAAGAAAAATGCTCCCTGTATAATTTTCATAGATGAAATCGACGCGATCGGCAAATTCAGGGGTGGCGTGACGCCCGGCGGTCACGAGGAACGCGAGCAGACTCTGAACCAATTGCTTGTGGAGATGGACGGTTTTGAGCCAAACATAGGCGTTATAATCCTGGCTGCCACAAACAGGCCGGAGGTGTTGGACCCGGCCCTTTTGAGGCCGGGCCGGTTTGACAGGCAGGTGGTGCTTGACGCTCCTGATGTCCAGGGCAGGGAGGCCATACTTCAGGTGCATGGCCGCAACAAACCCCTTGCTGAAGACGTTGATCTTAAGCAGATAGCCATGAGAACCCCCGGCTTTTCCGGAGCGGATCTCGCCAATGTCATGAACGAGGCGGCACTGCTGGCTGCCAGGGAGGGCATGGACAGGATAACCCAGTCCATACTGGAAGACGCCGTGGATAAGGTCCTTACCGGTCCGGAGAGAAAAAGCCGCCGTCTTGGAGACAGGGAAAGGCGAAGGGTAGCCTACCACGAGGCAGGTCACGCCCTTGTTGCGCATGAGTCTCCCGATGCGCCCCCTGTGGCCAAAATATCCATTATTCCAAGGGGAAGGGCGGCGCTTGGCTATACATTGCAACTTCCCGTGGAGGAGCAATACCTCATGACCAAAACGGAGATACTGGACAAGATCTGTGTGTCCCTTGGTGGGCGGTGCGCTGAAAAACTCATTTTCGGTGAGGTGAGTTCCGGTGCTCAGAATGATCTTGAGATGGCCACGGAAATGGCAAAAAGCATGGTCTGCAGGTTCGGCATGAGTGATGACGTGGGGCCAATGGCCCTGACAAGGGAAACCAGCTCTTTTCTGAAGCTGCAGGGAATGGAGCAGCAGAAAGAGCCCATGAGCCCGGAGCTTTCGGCCAAGGTGGACAAGGAGATAAGCCGTATCCTTAATGAACAGGAAACCAGGGCAACACAGATACTTGAAAAGAACAGGCACCACCTGGAACGGGTGGCGGAGAAACTCCTTGCCGACGAGGTTATGAGCGCGGAAGAATTTAATAAAATCATCAATGGAAACGGAGGTAATTAAAAATGCTCCCACACATGAAATCGGCTGTTATTGATCGTATTACCCTTACGGCAGCGTTCACGCTGCTGTTTCTGATGTTCACGTTCAATGTGCAGGCGCGAACCGCCGAAGAAAATAAAGATATTGCCCTGTTGAGTAAGACATCTAACGCATTCGCCGTGGTGGTCAAGGACGCAATGCCCGCTGTTGTCTTTGTAGAGGTGGAAAAGACCATTGAGCGCCGTGCCACCCCATTCCCTTCACAGGAAGACCCCTTTGGCTTTTTCAATGATCCCTTTTTTGAGCGTTTTTTCGGTCCGCAGATGCCCAGACGTGCCCCGAGAAAATTCAAGGAGATGGGACAGGGCTCAGGCTTTATAATCAGCAAGGATGGTTATATTCTTACTAATAATCACGTGGTAGGGGGCGCAGATGTCATAAAGGTTAAGCTCGCAGACGGAAGGGAATTCAAGGCAAAGGTCGTAGGGACGGATCCCCAGTCGGATGTTGCGGTTATCAAGATTAACGGTAAAAATCTTCCCACGCTTCCCCTGGGCAATTCGGACAAGCTGAAGGTTGGAGAATGGGTCATTGCCATTGGGAATCCCTTTGGCCTTACCCAGACGGTTACTGTGGGTGTTGTCAGCGCCAAGGGCAGAAGCAGGATAGGTCTCAGTGACTATGAAGATTTTATCCAGACGGATGCCGCCATTAATCCGGGCAATTCAGGAGGGCCCTTGATAAACATCCATGGGGAGGCCGTGGGCATCAACACTGCGATATTTTCCAGGAGCGGCGGCTACATGGGAATCGGTTTTGCCATTCCCATAAACATGGCAAGGGCCATTGAAAAACAGCTCATAAAGAATGGTAAGGTGGTAAGGGGCTGGCTTGGCGTGGTGATCCAGGACATTGACGAGGACCTGGCAAAATCCTTCAAGCTGAAAAAACCCGAAGGCGCCCTGGTAGCCGAAGTCTCTCCGGATTCTCCGGCAGACAAGGGCGGGATCAAACAAGGAGATGTGATAACCGCGCTCAACGGCAAAAAAGTGGAAAATGTGGATGATCTCAGGAACCGTATTGCCCTGACCCCTCCAGGCACCCTGGTTACCCTGGATGTTCTGAGAAACGGGGTGCACAAGCGCATACGTATCAAGATCGGTGAGCAGCCTTCGGGCATGACCATGGGTATGGCTCAACATTCCATCCTCAGAAAGTTGGGCCTGACCGTGCAGGACCTCACCAAGGCCCTTGCCGACCAGTTTGGTTACCAGGAAGGACAGGGTGTGCTGGTGGCTGACGTGGATCCCGGCAGTCCGGCAGCCCAGGCAGGAATTCGTCCGGGCCAGTTAATAGAAGAGGTCAACAGGCACCGGGTGCACAACATGGATGAATTCCAGAAGGCATTCTCCGAGTCCAAGCGTACAAAACGTGTTCTCTTCAGGATACGTGACGGTAAATTCAGCCGTTACGTGGCGCTCAGCATAGAGTAGCACTTTCCAGGGCCCGGCTTCCCCGGGCCCTACAGGATAATTTTTATGATATTCGGTCCTTATGCCATCATATTTTTCCTCTTTTTCCTCCTTGGCCTGCTGTTCCTCTTTGCGTTTATTCATGTGGGGCTGATCACCATCGCCTTTGAAAGGATAGGTCTGTCCCCGTCCCAGGTATTTGGTTTTCTGTTGCTTTCACTTTTTGGAAGCCATGTCAACATCCCTGTGAAAAGGCTGAAAAACGAGATTTCCGATTTGCCTACAGCCATAAGGTTTTATGGCGTAACCTATCGGATTCCACATGGTATACAGCACTACACCGTGGTGGCAGTGAACCTCGGAGGAGCGGTAGTGCCGCTTTTTCTGTCTCTTTATCTTATGCTGAAATGGGGAATGTTTCTGGAACCGTTGTTGGGGATCTGCATGGTTTCGGCCATAAGCTTTTTTCTGGCAAGACCCATACCTGGGCTGGGTATCGGCCTGCCCCTGTTCATTCCCCCTCTGCTTGCCGCCCTTGCGGCCGTTTTGATCTCTACCGGGAATCATGCCCCTGTTGTGGCCTATATATCAGGGACCTTGGGCACGCTTATAGGCGCGGACCTTTTACACCTGAAAGATGTTGCCAGGCTTGAGGCTCCAATGGTGTCGATCGGAGGCGCCGGAACCTTCGACGGCATATTCCTGACAGGTATCATTGCGGTACTTCTTGCCTGACCAATGGAATTGTCAGGCCGCTCCCGCATTTTTTACACGAGTTCCTGTAAATCCGATTATCCGTGATATACAAAGGGGATATGGAGTTGTATCCTTACATAAACCCGGATTATGCAGCTCGCAGGTTTGCCGAAGGTGCAAGACGGAGGGTATGCAGACGTGCTATGGTACTTCAACTACCTGATAACGCATCAAATTCGGTGAAATTGTGAGCTCCTTGCGGCTTCAAAGGCCGAATTTTTGCTGTTGGAACCTGCCACCATTCAGGTGAATATTTTGGGTATCATGTTAGTAATAACCTGGTGAAATTATATATAAAATTATTTTATCGTTATTTGAAGTGCATAATCCGGGATAAACGTCCGGCTGGACTTATGGACCTGGAAGGAGGCATGATCAATCATGTTTCGTCATCCTGACATGAGAACGACTCCCCCACCTGCACGCCATGTGTCTGCTGGCGTGTTGTTTATCTTTGCCTGCCTTTTTATGGCACTCCTGCTGAGTCCTGCCTCCAGCACGGCATTAGAGGGCCGTATCAACCTGAATACCGCGACGGTCAGCGAGCTTCAGAAATTACCCTTTATCGGGATTGAAAGGGCAAGGGCCATTGTGGACTATCGCAGGAAGCACGGTCCGTTTGAGGATCCCGGGGACCTGCTTAAAAGCAGGCTTGTCGGTACCGCCACCCTTGATGCCATAAGGCCTTATCTGAAATTTTCCGGACCGTCCGATATAGGAGGCGTTTCAGGGATAAGGGAGCGGAAAGAGTTTGGCGGCGCGGAATTGACCGGCCTAAGGGTGTTTCATTGCATATCCACAAGACCGGGGGATATCAGGGTGCTTCCTGACAGTGATTACTACTATGTGTTGCGTCAGTTTTTAAGCCAGGCAAGACATCGCATAGACATGGCAATGTTTCTTTTTAAGACCACGTCGTCTCCTAAAAATCGGCCTTCGGTTATTTTGCGGGAGCTTATACAGGCCAGGAAAAGAGGTGTGAGGGTGTCGGTATTGCTGGAGAAATCCGGTTATGACCCATCAATCAACAGGGAAAACCGGCGGGTTGCGAGGCTGCTGAAGAGAAATCGTGTCAACGTCCGTTTTGATTCACCTGACACCACGACCCACGTGAAAATTGTGGTGATAGATGGCCGTTTTGTTTTTGTGGGCAGCCATAATCTTACCCAGGCGGCCCTTGCCTATAATCACGAATTTTCCCTTCTGATCGACAGCGTTTCCCTTGCCCGGGAGGTAACAGCCTATTTGAACAGGATCCATTAGCTGTTTATCCGGAAATGCATTTTGGGATTATTCATGGACACATAAGCAATCATGCTATGAAGTTGGATGAAAAGAAATATTCTGGCAAAAAAGATGTTAAGGCCTGTTCCTCGGATTACCTTTTTCTTGAATTTTACGGGCAGGCAGTGGCCCTGCTTCCTGACCCGGAGGACCCGCGTCCCGGTCTTGCCTTTATAACGCCTGGTAAAAGACCCGGCGTTGAGGAGCGAAACTGTACCTGTCCCTGGCAGATGTTCTTGAGACCCGCAGCCAGGGAAGGCGATTTATTAACACGAAGGCCGGCTGTCTGGATTGCCAGTTACAATGTTTTGACCACATCGAGAAAATTTTTGGCCCGGACGTCATGGAAAGAATTGGCGATCAGGGCTTACTTCCCCCCTCAGAGAATATCAGATGAAGGGATTGGGATGGGCTTTTTACTTTTACAGGAATGGCCTTGGGGGGCTTCTCTGCGATGATATGGGGCTTGGGAAGACACTTCAGGTAATGGGGCTGATAACGCTATCAGATTTTCATTTACCGTGGCAGTTTTTGATGAAATCCAGCACATAAAAAATCCTTCTACAAGGGCCTATTCAGCGGCGGGGGCCATCCGGGCACGCATGAAACAAGGAAACCGTTCCCGATGAATTGCCGGAAAAGGTAGAGGACATCATGTAATGCCGGCTGAGTGAACAACAGGTGAAGCTTTACAGGGACGCGATTCCCACGCAGGGCAGAAATCTCGCGGACGTGCTTGCCGGGAACCGGGAGTTCCATACATACACATATTCGCCCTTCTCAACCTGCTGAAACTAATTTGTGACCATCCCGTCCTGGCAATGAATGATGTGGAAAATTACGAGAATTATCAATCCGGGAAATGGGATCTTTTCAGGGAACTTCTCCAGGAAAGCCTGGAAAGCGGACAAAAGGTGGTGGTATCCAGCCAGTATCTTGACATGATACATATCATGGAACAGCATCTGGAAAAATCAGGGTGGAATTTGTCACCCTGATAGGGGCCGGTCGGAACCGTAAAGAGGTCATAAAGCGTTTTAACCGGGACCCTGGCTGCGCGTTATTCTTGCAGGTTTCAAGGCAGGAGGCACAGGCATAGACCTTATTTCCGGTTCTGTTTCATTCACTATGACAGGTGGTGGAACGCTGCCGGGGAAGACCAGGCAACCGGGCTTTGACAGGGCGCGTACAGGAAATGCCTGCTGCGGCATCCCGGATGGCCTGATGACCGCGATTTCCCCGCAGAATTTCACGCAAGGTCGCCAAGGCGCAAAACTTTTTCTTTAATAACAGCAGATTGCCTTTGCGAGGTCATCATTTTTTGTAAAGGTAAAAAAACAGGCCCGTAAGCACGTAGGCGGTGTTCAGCCCCAGGGAAGTCCATAGAAACAGGGTGATCCCCTGCATCTGGCCCTGAAGAAGCCATGGAAGCGCGAGAGACAGCAGGCAAAGGGGTGTGATAAAGAAAAGTTTTATTCCGGAAAGGTCTTTCTTGCCTTTCTTGGCCGCCCACATATCCAGGCCCTGAGCGGTAAATTCAAGGCAGAGTATGAGAAGGATCAGGACCGTAAGTTCCCTTGGTACCAGGGGAATCAGCGTTACCGATGCCATTGGCACTGCCAGCGACGCAATGAGCTTGACAAGGGTTCGAGGCCCCTGCCTCAGGCATTCAGGCAGTCCCTTTGTAACGTATTGCGCGCCGGATGCCAGGGTAATCGCCATGATGACCAGCCCGTAGATAAGTATGGACGCGTGCGTATCCATGCAAAGCCTTGTCGCGAGGGCTGTCGCAAGCATGGCCAGAGCGACCTTCATCCTGGAGGATATGGATCCTTCCCTTATATACAGGGCTATCGCGAGAAATATGGTGGCAATGAGCGCCCCGGATACAAAGGCCACGGGCACGATCTTTTCAGGGTAGGTATCTATAATCAGGATAAGACCCGCTCCTGTCATCTGCAGGGTGGTCTTTATCTTGGCGATTTCCGTTACGGGCAGGTCTTTGCCTGCCTGTCTCAGAACATGACGCAGGTCTGTTACGAGAAACTCCCTCAGGAAAATAGGCCAGACCACCCAGATGGGAAGGATACGAAGATCCACCAGGGGAATGAGCATGACCGCTATGAAGATCTTGTCTGCCAGGGGGTCAAGGAGCGCCCCCAGGTCGGTTGCGCCTTCCATTCTTGCCAGCAGACCGTCCAGGTAGTCCGTGAGCCCCAGTATTGTCAGTATTACCAGCGCGGCAGCCCTTGATTCGGCCCCCCCGTAAATAAGCATGTAAGGCACGGGCAGCAGTATTATCCTGGCGATTGTAAGATGGTTGGCCCTTATCTTCATCAGGATTTGTCCTTTTTCTGTCTGGAAAACTTCACCCATACGGGATGAAAGGTTTCAAGCATTTTTCTCCTTGCCGCGCCCAGGCGTTCAAGCCCCTGAACAAAGCGGGTGTAATGATCAGGCGGGCCAATTTCGATCTGGACAAGAAGCGGGTCGCAAAAATACCAGGTACAGCGGAACGGCCTCTGTTGCCGTGGAAGAACGCATCCGGCAGATCCCATGAACTGGCACATGTCTTTTTCGTTCACATCAAGACGGTATTCCGGGATCTCAAACCCCATTGCCATAATACCTACAAGGTCTTCGAACGCGGGAAAGCCGTGTCTGTTGGCGCAGCATACTGTTCCGCAAAATGGGCACACCCTTGATGTGTAATACTGTATCAATGGATCCAGCGCATCGAACGCCTCCCTGTATTCCCGCGCGCTGTCCCTTACGTCGTCAAGGATCACAGAGGCGGGGGCGAAGATGATCCGCAGTTTTTTCACGGCGGCGTGAAAGGCGTCAGGTTCAGAGATACTAAGTGTCGGAAATCTCGTTATGTTGGAATCGCTCATGGAAGCGCCTTATATCAGGAAAAGTCTTCGTATCCAAGGGTCTTGAGCCTTTTTACAATGTCCTGGATGGCATTGAGGCGTTCTCTCGGGCATACGAGGACCACGTCTCTGGCAAGGATTACAGCCATGTCGTTCAGTCCCATTGAGGCAATAAATTTTTTGTTATCTGCCACCAGAAGACAGTTATTGCAGTCCAGGGCAATAATTTTGCCTTCCATGGCATTTAGATGTCTGTCCTTGGGTAAAAGTTCATATATACTGGACCACAGGCCTATGTCCTGCCAGTGAAAATCCGCAGGAAAGACCACCACGTTCTCCGCCCTTTCAAACAGGACCTCATCTATGGAGATGTCCGGAAGATGTTTGTATAACCTGCAGGCCAGCGTTGTATTCCCTTTTCCCAGTTCCCTGAGAATGGGTACCAGGGGCCTCCATATTTCTTCAGAATACTGGGCGAGGGAACTTAGAAGCGTGGTGGAAGTGAAGGCGAATATGCCGCTGTTCCACAGGAATCCTTTTTTTTCAAGGTAGTGTTTTGCGGTCCTTCTGTCAGGTTTTTCATGGAAACTTTTTGCCCTGTAACAGGGGCAGAATTTTTCATCGTCAAGAAGTCTTCCGACCTCTATATATCCGTAAGATGTTTCAGGCCTGAAGGGCGTTATGCCATAGGTGACAAGATATGGTTTCGAAGCCGCCAGCTCAAGGCCCATCTGTAAAAGGTGCCTGAACCTTGCCTCTTCCTTTATATGGTGGTCTGAGGGAAGAACTGCCAGTGCGCATCCAGGATGAATCCGGTCTATAAGGGATGCGGCCCATGCTATGGCCGCGGCAGTGCCCTTGGGCACAGGTTCGATCAGAATATTTCCCTCGGGAAGTTCCGGCACCTGATCCATGACATCCTTTTTTTGAAAGGGTTTGGTCACGATCCAGATTCTCTCCGGGGAGAACATGTGCCTTATCCTTGACACGGTCTGTTGTAGCAGGGTCTTGTCGCTCCGGATCCTTAGAAACTGTTTGGGCCTGAATCGCCTGCTCCTGGGCCAGAGCCTCGTGCCTATTCCTCCGGCAAGGATGAGAGCGCAGTTTGTTGCAGTTTTCACTGTGTCCTCCATCCCTTAGTGTCCATAACGAGTCGAATTGCCGCAACACTCGCAATGGCCGCGGTTTCCGCTCTCAGCGTGCGCCTTCCCAGGCTGGCAGTCAGAAAACCTTTCCTGCGGCACGCTTTCAGTTCCCCTGTGGAAAATCCCCCTTCAGGTCCCACGAGCAGGCGGACGGATCTCAGTGACCGCGCCCCCTGGTTACCGACGCGATCCAGCAGACCTGGAGCGCCTGACGTATGATCAAGGATAATGGACATGCATGTTTCCTCATCCGGCAATGAAAGGGCCTCTTCCAGGGAGCAGACAGGATATATCTCGGTGGCGTTTATCCCGCGGCATTGTTTCAGGGTTTGTCTCACGATCTGGCGCCAGCGGTGGATCCTGTTGTCCACCCGGGTCCTGCTGATCCTCGGTACCGTATGATCCGTAAGCACCGGTCGCACGGACTTTATGCCTATTTCCGCCATTTTCTGTATCAGGAGGTCCATTTTTTCCGCCTTGAGCATGCCGGTTATGAGATCAATGGGCACACGGTCATCCGGCAGGGTTTCCACACCAGATATCTCAAGATCTACCTTTCCCCTCCCTGTCTGTATCACTCTTGCCCTGGCAAGCCGTCCGTATCCGTCCACAAGTTCCACGTTCTGTCCCCTTCGTGCCCTCAGAACCGTGGCAAGGTGTCGTGCCTCCTGTCCGTTGATTTCAAGTGTTTCCCCTGCTTGAACCCTGGCATCAGCAGGCATGAGGAATCGCAACGGATGCATGACAGACTATCCACCCATCAGGGTCAGGCAGACCCATTCGTCTTCCCTCATTGCCTGAACAACATGCAGGCCAAGGTTGCCGAACGCGTTTTTTACCGCATTCTCCTGTTCTTCCAGTATGCCGGAGATCACAAGCATGCCTCCGGAGGCAAGCCTTTTTACAAGGTCTTTTGCAAGTAAAAGCAGCGTGGCCTTGTCAAGGTTTGCCAGTATAAGGTCAAATTCTTCTCCGATCTGCCAGATGGGGGTGAGCGTGACGGAAACCCGGTGATGCACGTGATTTTTATATGCGTTTTCCCGGGCGGTTTCCACCGCGTCCGGGTCAACGTCAAGGCAGAGTACGGATGAGGCGCCAAGCTTGGCCGCGGCAATGCCGAGGATGCCCGTACCTGTGCCCACATCCAGCACCTCAGGTCCGGAGCCTTCGCCGGTATTTGACCAACCCCGGTTTTCCCAGATGTGTTCCATGGCCTTTATTACCATGGCAGTGGATGGATGTGTGCCGGTTCCAAAGGCCATGCCAGGATCCACTTCCACTACAATATCCATGGGATCCGGGACATACGCCTCCCAGCTTGGTTTTATGACAATGCGTTTTCCCACTCTGAGCGGCTTGAAATAGGCCTTCCATCCCTGGCTCCAGTCTTCTTCCACTATGGGCCTTGTGGATATGCGTATTTCAGCCCCGGATTCAACTCCAGGGAGTTCCATCAGGTACCGTTGAATCTCCTGAAGCAGTCCTGAGTCCAGCTCCTTCTGGTTGAGATAGGCCCTGATTTTTTCCTTCTCCCTGCTCTCTGGCCCGGAGTCCGGAATATCCTCGATCAATACCCCCCTGCCGAGTCTGGAAGCGAGAAATTCGGAAACGATGTCACACAGGTCTGATGATACCTCCACCATCATTTCCACCCAGATTTTCCCCCCGGGGGGAACATTGCTGACCGTGTTCAAAGTAATTCACCTCCGGCTTTCAGGCCGCGGGCAACTGTGCCGAAAAGGAAATAAGGCCTGAAATACATAAACTGGATGTGTTTTTTGATTAATTTGTTTAAATTCAAGAAATTGTAATAGTTTATCATTTTGGTTCATTGTTGGATAGTGATCATGTCACAGTTTTTTACACGGTTTTTTACAGATACATCTGGCCGCTTATATGGCTAATTCATAGATATGTACCATGAAATTCGGTTAAATAACAGCATGGACCTTCATCCCTATTATGATGATGAATACATATTCCGTCTGCTTGGCGCGAAAAAAATTCTCCCGGAAGATCAAATCCTTCGTCTGAAGAAGAAGTTGTCCATGTCGGGGAAAAAGGGCCAGGATCTTGTCCAATGGCTGGTTTCCATGCGGTTGCCCATGGCGTCAAGGCCAGGTGCCATACTGGAGGAAGCGGATATCCTTGGGGTGATAGCCGCTGACCAGGGATGGAGGTTCCGCAGGCTGGACCCGCTTGACCTGGATATGGACATTGTAACTAAAACCCTGCCGTCATCTTTTTGCAGAAAACGCCTGGTCCTGCCCATATCCCTGGTTGGAGGAATTCTTGAAATCGCCTGTTATGATCCCCTGGACAGGGAGCTTCAACAGGATCTGGAACGGGCCTGTAAAAAGAAGACCCGGTCTGTGGTGGCCGCGCGGAGCGACATTGAAAGGATCATCGGGGAATTCTTTGATTTCAAGAAGTCTATCGCTGCTGCGCAGAGCATGCTTCAGGCCCCTGAAGTGGATATCTCCAACCTGGAGCAGTATGTCAGACTCACCCCGGCTGATGCCGCGGCATCGGACAAGTACGTACAGAAGGCGGTGGATCATCTCTTCCAGTACGCCCTTGATCAGCGGGCAAGCGACATACACATTGAGCCCAAACGTAATGAATCCCTGGTCAGGCTCCGTATAGACGGTATTCTTCACACGGTTTATCGCCTGCCAAGGGTGGTGCACGATGCCATGTGCTCCAGAATAAAGGCACTCAGCAGGCTGGATATTGCTGAACGCCGCAGGCCCCAGGACGGGCGCGTGAAGCTGGCATGGAAGGGAACGGACGCCGAGGTAAGGGTGTCAACCGTGCCGGTTGCCTTTGGAGAAAAGGTCGTGCTTCGTCTTCAAAGCGCTGCCATCCTTTTGAGCGATCTTAAAATGCTTGGATTTTCATCAAGGGATCTGACCGCTTATGAAGGCTTTCTCCAGAACAATCATGGCATGATACTGATCACCGGGCCGACTGGCAGCGGGAAGTCAACCACTCTTTATTCCACCCTGAGACACATGAGCTCGCCGGATGTGAACATCGTTACCGTGGAAGACCCCATAGAGATGATCTGCGAGGACTTCAACCAGATAGCGGTACAGCCCCAGGCCGACATCACCTTCGCGTCCATCCTGAGAAACATATTAAGACAGGACCCGGACATAATCATGGTCGGGGAGATTCGCGACATGGAAACCGCGAATTACGCCATCCAGGCCGCTCTGACAGGCCACCTGGTTTTCAGTACTCTGCATACCAATGACGCCCCAAGCGCTGTGGTCCGTCTGCGCGATCTTGGAGTGGAACCGTACCTTATCGCGTCGACCCTTCTCGGTGTGGTGGCCCAGAGGCTGGTGAGGGTGGTCTGTAAATGGTGTAAAAAGGATTTTCAGATTCCGACCCGGGAAATCAGGGCCGCGGGGCTTGACGCAGGCTCCGGGCCTTTGTCTTCCTTTAAGGGAACCGGATGCGCCCGCTGCCGGAATACGGGTTACTGGGGACGGACCGGCATATATGAGGTCTTTGCCGTTTCGGAGGCCATACGCCAGATGATCCATTCCGGGGCAGACCAGGACAGCCTGAGGGCGCAGGCGGTAGAGGAGGGGATGAGATCCCTGAAGCTGGACGCCTTTGAAAAGGTCCGCAGTGGAATTACCTCTTGGGAGGAGGCCATAAGGGTTACATCGATCTGAGGTGAAGAGGCATGGACATTAACGCATTACGGGACACGGGCTCGTTTTCCTGGCCGGTTGCGGGCGACCGGGAGGGAAAAAACAGCGTGAATGTCGCCCGCGATGAGACAGGGCCACGTAAGCCTGAGAAACATGAGGATGCCGATCCGGGAAAACAGGAGAAAACCGCAGCGGCCCCTCTCGCAAGGACTCTTTCGGGCAGAGAACTGACCCCCAGGGAGATGGCAGTGCTCCTGGAGCTCCAGCGTTCTGACCGCAGGGTAAGACAGCACGAAATGGCCCATATCGCGGCAGGTGGGCAGTACGTCCGCGGCGGTGTCCACTACAATTATCGCATAGGGCCCGACGGCAGAAGTTACGCGGTATCCGGGGATGTCTCCATTGACGCGTCAGAGGAATCCAGTCCGGAGGCGACCATCAACAAGATGCGGGTGGTGGAAAGGGCGGCCCTTGCCCCGCCCGATCCCTCACCCCAGGACAGGGCCGTGGCAGCCAAGGCCTCACAGACCATACAAAAGGCAGAGATGGAACTGATAAAGCTTCAGTACGAAAAAAACATGTCGAAATCTCTGGATAAGGTAGTCTGAGTTACTTCTGGCCGCCTTTTTTCCTTCGTTGTGCCAGGATCTTTCTCCATTTGTCCAGGCGATCCTTGACCAGGCGTTCATAGCCGCGGTTGGTAGGATTGTAATATATCCTGTTTCTTAGCTGTGAGGGCAGGTATTCCTGTTCGACAATGGCGTTCTCATGATCATGGGCGTATTTGTAACCCTTGCCATAGCCAAGTTCCTTCATGAGCCTGGTGGGGGCGTTTCTTATGTGCAGGGGTACCGGGAGAGAACCCAGGCGCCTGGCATCCGACATGGCCTGTCCAAGGGCCTTGTACACGGAATTGCTCTTTGGGGCCGTGGCAAGGTACAGGGCCGACTGGGCCAGGGCCAGTTCTCCCTCGGGGGATCCCAGGAAGTCGTAAGCATGCAGGGCATCCAGGGCCACACTGAGGGCCTGCGGATCTGCTATCCCGATATCTTCTGAGGCGAAACGGACCATTCTCCTTGCCACGTAGTGGGGATCTTCCCCGGCGGCCAGCATCCTTGCGAGCCAGTAAAGCGCGGCATCGGGATCGCTTCCCCTGAGGCTTTTATGAAAGGCGGAGATGAGGTTAAAATGTTCATCTCCCGCCTTGTCGTATTTTAATGCCTTGTGTTGCAGGGCCTCGGCGATATGGGACGGTCTGATTTCAGCTCCTTCTGCTTCCGGGTTCCCTGCCACAGCCAGCTGGGCGGCAAGCTCCAGGGTGTTTAGAAGCGTTCTGGCGTCTCCGTTTGACTGCTGGATGAGATAGGCTTCCGCCTCATCGTCAATGGATAGATTCAGCTTGCCAAGTCCCCTTTCCCTGTCTGTCAGTGCCCTTTTTGTTATGGCCTTTAGATCCTGTTCGTCCAGGGGATTTAATACCAGTATCTTGCACCGGGACAGAAGAGGCGCGACAATTTCAAAGGAAGGATTTTCCGTGGTGGCCCCGATAAGGGTGATGGTTCCGTCTTCCACGTAAGGCAGAAAGGCGTCCTGCTGGGCCTTGTTGAACCGGTGTATCTCGTCCACAAAGAGTACGGTGGGCAGTCCTCCGTTTTTGCGCTGTTCCTTTGCCTCTCCTGCGATGATCCTCAGCTCCTTAACACCGGAAAGCACCGCGGAAAAGGACACAAAACTTGCGTCGATCAACCGTGCCAGCAACCGTGCCAGGGTGGTCTTTCCGCATCCAGGAGGCCCCCACAGAATCAGGGATGCGAGGGTGCCCCGGTCGATCATACCGTTCAGGATTTTTCCCTGGGCAAGCAGGTGTCTCTGGCCTAAAAATTCTTCCAGGGTTCTGGGCCTGAGGCGTTCCGCCAGGGGGATGCGTTTCATGATGTCTTGGATTTTCGTGCGGGAGTGCCGGCGCCAGGAGGAGTTCCTTTGGTTTTTTTGCGCCGTCCCTTTCTCCTGTTGTCAGAGGAGAAAAGTTTGCTGAAACAATAGGTGGTAAGGCTGATTACACACCCCCATGAAAAAAGCATGAACAAAAGCGCGTCGCCTTTCATCTTCTTCTCCTGTTTTTTTTCTGGGAAATATAGACGAGAAGACCCAGGAAAAAGGCTATGCCGACCAGGACCTCCCTTGCGATCCAGACAGTCCAGTTTCCATTTTTCAGGTAGTCCGGCAGTACGTCAAAGATCCACCACAAAAGGATGACGGAGAGAAACACCGGTGTGATGAATTTCATTACAGGGAAGAAAAATCTCGGTACTTTGACGATGGCCCCCCTGTTGATTTCCTTCCATGCCTTGCGGGATCCAAAGGCCCAGAAAAATATTAGGATCTCAACCAGCGCGAAGATAACCACGAAAAAGGTGCCTGCCCAGAAGTCCATCTCATCCAGCGCGGAACCCAGGAAGATGGGAACCTGGGCAACAGCGAAGAGCACGCTCATGGTGGATATCACGGCCACTGTTCTTGATAGTTTAAATTCGTCCTCCAGGAAGGCTATGATGGGCTGGGTGATTGCCACAGACGAGGTAAGGCCGGCAAAAAACAGCAGCGTGAACCAGAGAAAACCGAACAACTGTCCAAAGGGTATGTTGGCAAAGATGGCAGGCAGGCTCACAAAGGCAAGGTTAAAGGCGCCTGATGCGGCGATATTTTGTGCAGCGAGGATTCCGAAAAAGGCGGCTGCCGCAGGGATGGCGATAGAGCCACCAAGTATTACCTCTGCCAGTTCGTTCAGCGCCGAGGCGGAAAGCCCGGATATTACGATATCGTCGTTTTTTTTCAGGTAGGACGCGTATGTTATTATGGCGCCGAACCCAAGGCTGAGGGTGAAAAAGACCTGGCCTGCCGCGGCCAGCCACACCCTTGGATTGGACAGCTGGGTCCAGTCCGGGGACCAGAGAAAGTTAAGGCCGTCAATGGCACTCCCCTGGGGCGTTTCAAGGGTGAGCACCCGTATCATGAGTATAAGGGCCATGGCAAAGAGTGATGGCATGGCCAGCTTGGCCAGTTTTTCAATGCCGCCAGAGATCCCCTTTATGAGTATGAGGATGTTGAGGAAAACCGTCAGGACAAAGATACCGTATGCCATGGCGGAGGGCTGATAGATGTCTCCTTTGCCCATGCCGGTGTAGGCATTCAGCATGTCCTGAAAGGGTTTGAGATATGCCTCTGAGCCTACCATATGGGAACTTGGGGCCGGAAGCATGCCTGTTACCGACATGATGGCATAGCCCAGGGTCCAGGACTCTATATACATGTAATAGCACACTACCACAAAGGGTACGAACAGGCCCAGCACGCCAACGTATTTGGACAGGGGGTGTTTCCACAGGAGTGGAAATATGGCAGGGGTGGTGCCGTGTCCCTTGATGCCTCCATACCTGCCGATTCCCCATTCAACCCACATCAGCGGGATGGCTATGAGCAACATGGATATCATGTACGGAATCATGAAAACACCGCCGCCATTTTGCGCCGCCTGTGTGGGAAACCTGAGAAAGTTGCCAAGGCCGACGGCATTTCCTGCCATCGCCAGTATCAATCCAAGGCGGGAAGCCCATTTTTCCCTTTGCATATATGTCTTTTCCCTTTCCCTGTTTTTAAATGTTCATGACAAAGGATGCTCTCGTGCCCGGGCATGAAAATAGCTGAAAGCTCAAGGCTCAAAGCTCAAAGTAAAAGATTAAAGATATGATTTCTTGTCTTATCACTTTGAGCCTTGAGACAACTTTCATGCTCCTGATAGCAAGGCATCACGTTGCATAACAGTTTGAATAGCATGACATATCTTTTATTAAAAGGCCAATGGTGATTTTGCAACGATTCCTGTTTTCCCCAAGGATGTTTTATCTGAAAATAGCTGAAAATAAATTTTTCTTTCCCCTGCTTGTGCCTCGTTCCTGAACCACCAGGTTCCTCAGGCGTGTTAAGGGCCGCCTGCGTTTGTATTCTGATGTATTATAAATGTGTTGTGCCGGGTATCCTTGCGCCATGCGCTTTGAGGTTGTTTTACGGTAAAAGTTTGTGGCCCCTTTGGTGTTGAGAAAACAGTATTTAACGTGGTTGACGTGCTGGCTGTAGGCCCCTTAAACACTCGACAGGCAGTATGCCTGTCCCAATGTCCGGGAACCTAAAGGCCCTTGCATCCGTATATCGATAAGCAAACGGGAAACATGGCTCATTTCCGTTTTTATCCGCCTGTCAACTTTACAAAACGGCGTTCAGGTGGTACATAGAGCCGATTTTGGTAAATGAAAACCCACGTTCAGCCAACCCGTGTGGTGCCATCCCTGAAAAGGGGCGGTAAAGGGGTGTTTTTTCGGCTGGGCGGAGGCAAAACCACATACAGGAGGAAGTATGGCTTACATTACAATGAAACAGTTACTTGAAGCGGGGGTTCATTTCGGGCACCAGACAAGGCGCTGGAATCCCAAGATGAAACCCTACATCTTCGGCGCGCGTAACGGGATCTACATTGTGGATCTGCAGAAAACCGTGAGGATGTTCAAGTTCGCCTATGAATTTGTCATGAATACCGTGGCCCAGGGTGGCACGGTCCTTTTCGTGGGCACCAAGAAACAGGCCCGCGAGTCCATTCAGGAAGAGGCGTCCAGGTGCCGGATGCCTTACGTCAACAACCGCTGGCTCGGTGGCATGCTTACCAATTTCCAGACTATACAGAAGGGAATCGGCAGGCTTAAGCGTCTTGAGGCCATGTTTGAAGACGGAACGGTTGAAAAATTTCCCAAGAAAGAGATCCTGAAGATGGACCGGCTTCGCCAGAAGCTTGACCGTAACCTTGGTGGCATCAAGGATATGCAGTCTTTGCCCCAGGCGGTTTTTGTGGTTGATTCAAAGCAGGAGCAGATTGCCGTGAAAGAGGCCAATAAGCTTGGCATACCGGTGGTGGCAATTGTGGACACCAATTGTGATCCCGATGGCATTGACTATATAATTCCCGGAAATGACGATGCCATAAGGGCCATAAGGCTGATTTCATCCAAGCTGGCTGATGCCTGCCTGGAAGGCAGGGCACGTTATCTGGAGCAGCAGCAGGCGGAGACTGATAAGGCCGGAGCCGAGGAAGAGTCTGAGACCGCGGCAGGGGATGCCTCAGCCGAGGAGGCGGTTGAGGCTGCGAATCAACCTGCGGCATAGGCCGTTTCCCCTTAAAAAATCAGGGCACGCAGGTTAACATGCGGGATCCGGATGGCATAAGGTATTTTCTGGGGCTGAGTGCCGCAGAATATTATGCCATGCCGGTCCCGGTTTCATAAAGGAAAACAAGTTTCCGTGATCGGGCAGATGACCGGGTTGCGGATGTTTACAGGAGGCAATACAACATGGGACAGATAACCGCTTCGATGGTCAAGGAACTCAGGGAGCGTACCAACGCCGGCATGATGGATTGTAAGAAGGCACTGCAGGAGTGCGGTGGTGATATGGATAAGGCCGTTGACTGGCTCAGGCAGAAGGGGCTTGCCATTGCCGCTAAAAGGGCGGGCCGGGCCACGGACGAGGGCGCGCTCCAGTGCTATATACACGCTGGAAACAAGATAGGCGTGCTGGTTGAGGTCAATTGCGAGACGGATTTTGTGGCCAAAACAGACCAGTTCGTGGATTTCGTAAGGGATGTGGCCCTGCATATAGCGGCAACCAACCCCGTTGCCATAAGGCGCGAGGAGGTTCCCCGGGATCTTGTGGAAAAGGAAAAGGAGATCTACGCTAATCAGGCCAAGGATTCCGGGAAGCCGGAAAACATCATTGAAAAGATTGTTCATGGTCGGCTGGAGAAGTTTTTCAAGGAGGTCTGCCTTATGGAGCAGCCCTTTGTGAAGAATCCTGACCTTACCATCCAGGACATGCTTAACGAGTTGATGAGCAAGACCGGTGAAAATATAACCATTCGCAGGTTTGTCCGGTACCAGGTAGGGGCATAGCAGGGCCTCGTGTACAAGAGAGTACTCCTTAAACTTAGCGGTGAAGCGCTCATGGGGGACAGACCCTATGGGATATCCCCGGAGGTCATGGATTCTTTGGCAGGGGAGCTTGCCGTGGTGCATGGCCTTGGTGTGGAGCTTGGTATTGTCGTGGGTGGCGGTAACATATTCAGGGGTGTGGCCGGTGCCGCCCGCGGCATGGACAGGGCCGCTGCCGACCAGATGGGCATGCTGGCCACGGTAATGAACGCTCTGGCCCTTCAGGACGCGCTTGTGCGCCATGATGTTCCTGTCAGGGTGATGTCTGCGGTTGAGGTTGGGAAGGCGGCAGAGCCTTTTGTGCGTGCCAGGGCGCTTAACCACCTGAAAAAGGGTAGGATTGTCATATTCGGGGCCGGTACGGGAAATCCCTTTTTTACCACCGATACAGCCGCGGCCCTCAGGGCACTGGAGATAAAGGCCCAGGTGCTTTTCAAGGCAACACAGGTGGACGGGGTCTATGACAAAGACCCCAGGAAATATCCGGATGCCAGGCGCTTTGGCCGGATCAGCTATCATGAGGTGCTCAAACTCGGGTTGCAGGTTATGGATGCGGCAGCCGTCGCCCTTGCGATGGACGGGGACCTGCCGCTGGTTGTGTTTAACATGCAGGTGCCGGGTAACATTGAAAAGGCCATTCGCGGAGAAGATGTGGGAAGTGTAGTTGCCGGAGGTGATTAGCCATGGCTAAAGGAGTCATAAAGGATGCGGGCGTTCGAATGGACAAGGCTATTGATGCCTTTACAAGGGATCTTTCCAGGGTCAGGACAGGAAGGGCATCTCCCGCCCTGCTTGACGGTATAACTGTCGAATATTACGGAACTGCCATGCCGTTAAATCAGGTTGCATCGGTTGCCGTTCCGGAGAGCAGGCTCATAACCATTCAGCCATGGGACGCAAATGTCCTTCCAGACATTGAAAAGGCCATTCTCAAGTCCGGGCTTGGTCTGAATCCCACCAATGACGGCAAGATAATCCGGGTGTCTGTGCCCCCGCTGACTGAGGAGCGCAGAAAAGAGCTGGTTAAACTGGTAAAGAAAATGGCCGAGGATTGTCGCGTTGCCATCCGGAATATCCGCAGGGATGCCATTGAGCGTCTTAAGTCCATGAAAAAGGACAAGGAGATATCAGAAGACCAGTTTTTTAAGTTTCAGGAAGAGGTGCAGAAGGTTACTGATGATCATATAAAGGGCGTTGATGTCGTTCTGGAAAAGAAGGAACAGGAGATAATGAAATTTTGAGCCGTATATTCAGGGCCTTTTTTTTGTCCCATGATCGGGTCTGAACCCCCTACTAAGATTCCCGCCCATGTAGCCATAATTATGGACGGTAATGGCCGCTGGGCCAGGCGCAGGGCACTGCCCAGGATTATGGGGCACAGGCAGGGAGTAAAGACGGTAAAACGTATCGTAACCGCGGCAAGAGAGCTTGGAATCGGGGTTTTGACCCTTTACGCCTTTTCCATGGAAAACTGGAGAAGGCCGGATGAAGAGGTCGGTGCCCTTATGGGGCTTCTTTATGACTACCTGGAGGGTGAGCTTGATGAGATGTTAGGCCGGAATATCTCCTTCCGGGCCATTGGGGATTTGGAGCGGCTGCCGGAAAGAGTCAGGAGCAAGCTTTACGATACCATAGATAAGACTTCTGAAAACAGCGGGATGATCCTGAACCTTGCTCTCAGCTACGGGGGCAGGGCCGAGATAGCAAGGGCGGCGAGAAGGCTTGTTGAGATGTGTGTCAGTGGGGCCATGAGGCCGGACGAAATAGACGAGCAGGCCGTGGCAGGGTGCCTGGATACTGCGGACCTGCCGGATCCTGATCTTATAATAAGGACGAGCGGCGAGATGCGGCTAAGTAATTTTCTGTTGTTTCAGGCGGCATATGCTGAATTTTATATTACTGACACCCTGTGGCCTGATTTTTCCAGGGACGAGTTGCTAAGGGCGCTCCACGATTACGCGGGCAGGGAGCGCAGATTCGGCCTTACCAGCGAGCAGGTTTATCAAAAATGCATACCCAAAGGCTCCTGACCGCGGCGGTCCTTGGACCGCTGGTGTTTGCCGTGCTCTGGTGGGGAGGTGTCAGCGGTTTTGCCCTGCTTCTTTCGGCAGGGGTGGCGCTTTGCCTGTATGAGTATTATTCTATGATCTTTCCCGGTATTTTTTGGGTCCGGCTGTTCGGCGTGGTCGCCGGGCTTATCCCGGTTTTTTTGTCGCTGTTTTATCCGGGGCCCCGCATGCTTGTGCCTGGCATCTTTTCAGGCCTTTTTTCAAGCGCCCTTTTATTCATTGTTACCCATGAGAGATGGAAGGAACCCCATACCCTTTGGGTGTTTTTTTTCGTGGGGATAGGGTATATTGGTTTTTGTGCCTCGCATCTTGGTCTTATAAGGTTTCTGCCCCTGGGCAGACAATGGATACTTTTCCTGCTTATCGTGGTTTTCAGTGGGGATGCCGGGGCGTATTATGTGGGACGTGCCCTTGGCAAGAGGAAGCTGTGTCCTGGCGTCAGTAAGGGCAAGACCGTGGCTGGAGCCGTTGGCGGGCTTTTGGCGAATGTCGTGGCCGCTTTTTTGGCCTGGTTTTTGCTTTTGAGGTCTATGGAGCCTTGGTCGCTTTTGTTCCTGGCCGTTGTGCTGGGTGCGGTGGGGCAGGTTGGTGACCTGACGGAATCCATACTGAAACGCGGCTTTGGGGTAAAGGATTCCGGATCACTTCTTCCTGGCCACGGCGGGGTTTTCGACAGGGTCGATGCGGTGTTAATGGCGGCGCCCGTGCTTTACTGGGCGCTGGAGCTGGGTTTGGTTAAATCTTTTGGCAAGCTCCCCTGAGGTAAAAAAGGTAAAGAATATTTCTGTATTGGGTTCGACAGGATCTGTTGGACGCAGCACGCTGGACGTGGTCAGACGCTCAGGTGGCAGGTACCGGGTGGTAGGTCTTGCCGGCGGAAGGAACGTGAACCTGCTGGCGGAACAGGTCAGGGAATTTGGCCCCGGGTGCGTTGCGGTCATGGGGCCGGATCTCGCCCGTGAGCTTGATTCCCGTTTGGACCACAGGGACGTGGAAATCCTTTTTGGCAAGGAAGGCTACAAGGCGGTGGCATCTCTTGATGATGCCGATCTCGTGGTCTCGGCCATGGTGGGGGCTGCGGGCCTTATTCCCACCCTGGCGGCCCTGGAGGCGGGCAGGGACGTTGCCCTGGCCAACAAGGAGACCCTGGTGACCGCAGGCTCCCTGGTGACTGCCGCGGCAAGGCGGAACGGCGTCCGAATTCTTCCTGTTGACAGTGAGCATTCAGCAATATTTCAGTGTCTTGCCGGTGAAAGGACGTCCGAGGTACGCCGTATCATTCTTACCGCGTCAGGTGGGCCGTTCTGGTCCCGCACCGCTGAAGAAATGTCAGGGGTCACACCGGACGAGGCTGTGGCTCACCCCAACTGGTCCATGGGGCGTAAAATTTCAGTGGATTCAGCTACCATGATGAACAAGGGGCTTGAAGTTATAGAGGCCGCGTGGCTTTTTGGCATACCTGTGGAGCAGATTCAGGTGGTCATCCACCCGCAGAGTATAATTCATTCCATGGTGGAGTTTGTGGATGGGTCGATTCTCGCTCATTTGGGCGTGCCGGACATGCGGGTTCCCATATCCTACGCACTTTCCTGGCCGGAGCGTATGGATATAGGACTGAAGTCGTTGGATCTGCTTTCCTGTGGGCATCTTACCTTTGATGCGCCCGATACATCAAGGTTCCCCTGCCTTGCCATGGCCTTTGATGCGGCGCGCGCCGGCGGCACTGCGCCTGCCGCCCTGAATGCCTCAAATGAGGTGGCTGTTGAGGCATTTTTGCAGGGGAGAATAGGATTTAACAGTATACAAATGGTGATTCGGTCTGTCCTCGATGATTTTCCCGTGGAGGAGATCGTTGATGTTGACGATGTGCTCCGGGCCGATGCCCTGGCGAGATTGAGGGCAGAAATTCTGGTGGAGAAGCTTGCATGACCACACTTTGGTCTTTTCTTCTGGTTTTAAGCGGTCTGATTCTTGTACACGAGACCGGCCATTTTCTGGTGGCAAGGAGCCTTGGAATAAGGGTCCTGAAATTTTCCCTTGGATTCGGTCCCCGAATCTGGGGATTGGTGCGTGGGGGTACTGATTACTGTATTTCCGCGATCCCTCTTGGCGGATTTGTAAAGATGCTTGGTGAGCAGCCGGGAGAGACAATTCCACCGGAGGATATTCCTTATTCCTTTTCTCACAGACCTCTCTGGCACAGGGCGTTGGTTGTGGCAGCAGGGCCTCTGTCTAATCTTGTCTTTGCCTGGCTGGTGTTTTTTGTGATTTTTGCCGGTTATGGCCGCCCAATTCTTTTGCCGGACATAGGTGCTGTTCAGCAGGGCTCGCCAGCACAGATGGCGGGTATATTGCCCGGAGACAGGATAATCGCTTTGGATGGCCAGCCAATAAAGACATGGGAGCAGGTATCGGACCTTATTAAGGCAAGCGGTGGCAGAAGCCTTGAGCTTACCATAGAGCGTAAAGGTAAAAAGGTGCTATTAAAGGTTACTCCCCGGATAAACAGGCTAAAAGACATATTTGGAGAGGAGGTCGAGACACCTGCTATCGGGGTAACTGCCGCAGGACATTTTGAGGTGGAACGGCTAAATCTCCTGGCCTCCTTTCATGAAGCGTCCTCGCAGGCTTATAACCTTATTGTTCTGACACTGAAGGGCTTTTTGAAGCTGGCTCAGAGGGCTATACCACTTTCAACGCTTGGCGGTCCCATCATGATTGCCCAGATGGCAGGCGAACAGGCCCAGCAGGGTTTTTTGAACCTTTTTTATTTCATGGCGCTTCTCAGTATCAACCTGGGACTCTTGAACCTTTTGCCCATTCCTGTTCTTGACGGCGGGCATCTGTTCCTTTATTTCATCGAGTTTGTTGTGGGCAGGCCCCTTTCCATGCGCCAGAAGGAGATCGCGCAGCATGTGGGCATAGTTATTCTGGGCGCCTTGATGATTATTGTTTTTTATAATGACATCATGAGGCTTTTCGGGTCTATTGCACCAGGCGCAAAGCCTTGATTTTACTTTATCTATGAATCTGACCCTGTCTATTGAGACCTCGAATCCGGAGGGAGGTGTGGCCCTTTTGCGGGAGGGCAGGCCTGTCGGGGAATTGTTTCTGCGCAGCAGTCAGACCCATTCCCGCAGGCTTCTTGCCTCCTGTCGTTTTCTGCTTGAGCATTGTGAAAGTGGCTTCAGGGATCTTGACCTTCTGGCGGTGAGCCTTGGCCCGGGAAGTTTCACCGGACTCAGGATCGGACTTGCCACGGCAAAGGGCCTGGCCTATGCTTTAGGTGTGCCCATTGTTGGGGTGGCCACTCTGGACGCCATGGCTTCCCAGGTTCTGGCAGGGGAGGGTGAGCTTGTCTGTCCCGTTCAGCATGCCAGGCTTAACGAGGTTTATGCCGCGCTGTACCGGTCAGAGGG
>JALVVK010000112.1 GCA_027023445.1 Deltaproteobacteria bacterium
ATTAAGGCGGGCAGCCTCCGGACGGGTAGTGAAGCGGACATCTGCGTGATAGACCCGGAAATCTCCTTTGAGTTAAGCGCGGACTCCCTGCATTCAAAAGGAAAAAACTCCCCGTTTCTCGGGAAAACACTTAAGGGCCGGGCCATTTTGACCCTTGTGGCCGGCCGTCCTGTGTTTGATCTGAACAATATCATTTCGTAACAGGCTGTTTCCCTGCCATCCCTTATCCAAGGGAACCTCCCTTTCCGCGAACCAATCATCAAAAAACAATATTTTTTGTCTTTATTTTAAGATAATTAGCATATGCCCAAAAAGCTATAAAAGTTGTAGCAATAAAATCAATATATTATTGGCTTAATCTGTTTTTTGCGACGAAAGTTATTAAAGGGTTTGGTTGTCCGCCCGATAAAAAAAATATCGGAAACCAAAGCCTCTCTCTTTCGGTTTGCCACTGAGCAGGGCTTTGAGGTTACTGAAAGGAGAAAAAAATGGAAGGCAAGTGTTTTTTCATGGATTTCAAAAGAGGTAAACACAGAGATAACGCCGGGCATTTGGGTGTAAAGCTGGCAGTACTGCTTTTGTTGTTTCTGTCCATCGCGCCATATGCAAACGCGGCAAAACTCAATTTTGTTGGTGAGTTGCGGGAACGTTTTGAGATCCTGGACGGTATGAACAAAAAGGCCTATGGGGACAGTTCCCTTGATGCAAAGGGAAACGAAAAAGGGCGGTCATATGACAACCTGCTGGTGCACAGATTGATGGCGGGTTTTGTCTATGAACAGTCTCCCAG
Organism: Deltaproteobacteria bacterium; assembly: GCA_027023445.1. GTDB lineage: Bacteria > Desulfobacterota > Dissulfuribacteria > Dissulfuribacterales > JALVPX01 > JALVVK01. Next base: position 791 of record JALVVK010000112.1, read on the forward strand.
AATTACATGGCGGCTGATTGGTTACGATGCCCGGGTCTGGGGATGGTCACTGGATGACAACGATTTTGTCAAAAATGCAGGTACTCCTGATGAATATGAGATGAATCCCCAGAAGGATTATTTTGAACTTTTTAATGCCCATGTAGAACTCAAGGATTTTCTTGTAAAAAATCTTACAGCAAAACTTGGCAGACAAAGAATTGTATATGGAGATAAGCGGATTATCGGCCCCGGGAGTTGGGGGAATTCCATGGGGTGGTTATGGGACGCAGCAAAATTTTCATATAAAATGAATGGCAATTTCATAGATACCTTCTATGGCCAGACAAAGGACAAAAACCCTCATACCTTCAGCCTGATCAATAAACACGTCTATGAGGGCTTTGCGGTTTATTCTCATTTTAAAACAACCAGGAAGGGTGCTGTCGAACCGTTTTATGTCTGGAAACACAGCCTGAGACCGGCTATCAGCAATGGCATAAAAAAATATGAAAGAACACATCATTTCGGTGTGCGCATGTATGAAAAGGACTATCATGGATTCAATTATGATCTTACATTCGCAAAGGAACTTGGGAAAAACGGATCAAAAGACGTCAATGCATATGCCTATGTAGTAAAAGCAGGATATCAGTTCAAGCAGGTTGCATGGCAGCCGAAGGTTATTTTGGGACGTGTGTTCGCAAGTGGGGATAAAGATCCCTCAGACGGAACAATAAAAACTTATACGCGGCCATTTGGATCAACGGACGGAAGTCATTATGGCCGTATGGACATTATGTCCTGGAGTAATCTGGTAGATAATCAGGTCAATCTTCATTTATATCCAAACAATAAAACGCATCTGAAACTTTCATATCATAATTTCAACTTAGACGAGGCAAATGACAGCTGGAGTTATTATAAATATACAAACAAAGCCGGCAATAGCTATACCCATCTTGGCGATGAATATGATATACAACTTAGCTATAATTACTCAAAGAAATTGGGGATCAAGGTAATCTACGCATACTTCAATGCGGGTGATTTTGTCAAAAACAACGTGGAAGATAACGATGCTCAAAGATTATTCCTTCAGTTTACATATAGATTTAACTTTAAGCTGAGATAGCAGGCCTGAACCAGGATATTAGATTAGCCTGTCCACAGGCAATTATCTTGTACAGGCAAGGAGTTTTATCATGATTAATAAATTAACTTTGATTATAGCACTTTTTCTCTTTACTCTATTAACAGCGGATATACATATATCCCGGGCGCAGGACATCCTGAGATATAACGGATCTTCCACCATCCTGAAAGGGATAATGTATAAGGCGGCAAGGGCCTTTGAGAAAAAAGAGGGGATTAAATTTGACCTCAAGGGTAAGAGTACGGGGTTCGGGATAAAAAAACTGCTGGCCGGCGAGTGTGATATCGCCGGCGGCGGCAGACCACTTACTGACGCGGAAAAGGGCAAAGGTCTCGTCGAAACAAAGGCATTTCTGGATGCGTATGCAGTGGTGGTTCATCCGGCAAATCCGTTGAGTGAAATAACAATTGATCAACTAAGAGGCATTATGCATGGAAAGATTACAAGCTGGAATGATCTCAATGGCCCCGCAGGAAAGAAGATAGTAATCATATCTCCGCCCAAAAAATCGGCTCATTATAAATTCTTCAAAAAAATGATGGGCTTTCAGGAATTGCCCAAAAACAGCATCGTCGTTGATATGACACCTAATGTTTATAAGAAGGTAAAAACTTTTCCTGTAAGCATAGGATGGCTGTCTTATTCTACCATAATGGGTAAAAAGGATATCAAGATACTTGACATAATTAATAAGGGGAAAAAGTGTGACATTTCTCCGTCCAGCGTGCGTTCCGGTACGTATCCTTTTGTAAAAACGATGTATTTTTATACAATGGGCCAGCCTTCCGGAATGAGCAAAAAATTCATAGATTTTATGAAAAGTGACGCAGGAAAGGCCATTGTTATGGAATCGGGTTTTTTTAACGAATAAAAAGAGTCTCTCTTGTGCCCAGTCCAAAATACCGCCAGGACAGGCAGATTACTGGCTTAGAATCTCCAGGGAGTTACTGCGATGGCTATTTTGCGGACAATAAAATCGAAATTAATATGTTCCATTATCATACTACTCCTGGTCCCCACGATGGCCATTACCTATTTTTCATACAGAAATACAAAAAAGGCCTTTGAAACCAGTATAGATGACACCCTGAAATCGACGAAGCTTTCATGCCTGAATACCATTGAAGAATTAAAGCTCAAGGGGCTTAACTACGCGAAACTCTTTACAAGGGATGGGGCTTTGAAGGAGGCGGTTTCCTACGCCATGATGACAGATGACCCGTCAACCCTTTTAGGTATCCTGAAAACCTATTTCAAAATACTGGATCTGAATAATATTGAATTTACCAATTCAAAAGGGATCGTTCTGGCAAGGGGGCATCTGCCGGGCAAATTTGGTGACAGCAAGCTCAATTTTCCGTTCACCAGGCGTATGCTTTCGGAACATAAGGTGGGCTGGACTTATGAGATAGGCAAAAAAGGCGTTACCCTCAAATTTGGCGCCCCGATTTTTGTGGATGATGAATTCGCGGGTTTTGTCGGCTTTGGTTATTATATCAATAATAGTTTTTTACAGTCTGTAAAAAAGGTTGTTAATACGGAGCTCATGTTCATTCAGAAAAAGGGAGAAAAAGTTCTGGCTACAACGGACGCAGATATTCCCCTGAAGGCAATAAATATGGATCTGCTCAGGAACAGCCTGCAAAATGTTGAAAAAAAAGAGATCGAAAGGCGGATCAATGGCAGATATTATTCGGTACTCTATTTGCCCGTACTTGATGCCGGGCAGCATGTTTTCGGCTCAATGGTGATATTAAAGGATATTTCGCGTGAAGTCGCCGCGCTTAAAGGTAATATTACACTTTCATTTATCATTTTAATCTGTTCCATTGCTGCGGGTGTGGTCGTGTCGTTTCTTATAGCCGTCAAGCTGGTGGGGGAGCCTCTGAACGAATTTTCACGGCTTTTCAGTAAAATTGCCCTTGGGGATTTCACTGTGGGTTATGAAGTTAAAAAGATAAAATGCTCAGATCTTCAAGAATGCGGGAAAAAGGACTGTCCGTGCTATGACAAGAGCGGCGCGCTGTGTTGGTTTGATGCAGGGAGTTGGGCGCCTGATTTTGGCGGGAATATATCTTGCCCTAAGATTTTAAACGGGGAATATGAATCCTGCAAGGAATGCAGTGTGTACAGGATGCAGTGCGATAATGAGATCGCAAATCTCGGCGCTTGGTTTAATAAGTTGATAACCAATTTCCATAATATCATTCTTGAAATTAAGGAAGCGGCTAACAATCTTGGAGATTCGTCAAATGCTTTGTCAAAGGTTTCTTCATATATGAAGTCTTCCGCCGAGGATAGCGCGGCAAAATCTAATGCCGTGGCGGCCTCCTCAGAGGAAATGGACGCCAACATGCACTCCATTACCGCTTCAATGGACGAGGCGACATCAAATGTAAACATGGTTGCCAGCTCTTCGGAAGAGATGAGTTCCACGGTAAACGAAATCGCCCAAAGCCTGGAAAAGGCCCGGGATATATCTGCCCAGGCGGTTTCTTCGGCAGAGGATATAAGCAAGGTGACGGAAACCATAGAACAGATTTCCGAACAGATTAACCTGCTTGCCCTGAACGCTACCATAGAAGCAGCCCGTGCCGGCGAGGCGGGGAAGGGTTTTGCCGTAGTTGCGAATGAAATAAAAGAATTGGCCAAACAGACAGCCGAGGCCACCCAGGATATTAAGGTGAAGCTGGAAGGCAAGCGCGTATCGGGCACAGGCTCCGCGACGGAAACGAAAAATATCGTTCATATAATCAATGAGCTGAATGAAATTGTAAACGGGATAGCCGCCGCGGTGGAGGAGCAGTCAATATCCACACAGGAGATTGCAACCAATATTACCCAGGTTTCACAGGTAATCGGCGAAGTCAACGGTAATATAACGGAGGCTACCTCCGCGACCGAAGATATAGCAAGGGCTATAGTGGAGGTTAATCAGTCTGCCGGAGAAATTGCAAAAAATAGTTTGGAAGTAAATACAAGCGCCGAGGGCCTTTCTGCGCTTGCCGCACAACTAAGGAAGATGATGGAGAGGTTCAAGGTTTGATTTTGATATGGTTGCTTGTGCATAATCCGAGATGATTTGCCCGTTTCAATTATAAACACCCGCCTCTGCGCCCCGCCTGGTTTGTACCTAAGGGGACAGTGGCCATGGGATCTATGATCCGTCATCTTTCTGCGAAAACAGCCTTTTTCATCACCATTTTGCGACATATGATACCGGAGAAAAAGCATCTGCCACTCAACATCTTTTCCCTGTCAGTCGATAAACAGGAGAGAGGTGTTGTATCCAATGAATATCACGCAGCTTGATGATTCCTGTATGGTTCGGCCGGACGATTCAGCCAATTCACGACCGAGAATTATGATCGTGGACGATGACAAGAGCCTCCGGGAATTCCTTGAAATCTTTTTTGCCGAACAGGGTTACAAGGTCTGTTCAGCATCAACCGGAAAACAGGCGCTCGAGATATTATCCAATGAGGATGTGTCCCTGGTCCTCAGCGATGTAAGAATGCCAGAGATGGATGGCGTGACGCTTCTGAAGGAGGTTAAGGCCAGGAGCCCGGAGATCCCGGTAATTCTGATAACAGCCTTTGCCTCTCTTGAGACCGCGGTGGACGCCATGAAGGAAGGCGCCTGGGATTATCTTGCCAAACCCTTCAGGCTGGATGAGATCCGAGAGGTGGCGGATCAGGCCCTTGCCTCCCGCATCAGGACACAGCCCATTTCCAACAATACCCAGTGTAAGATATACCGGCTTGATCAGATGGTGGCAAAAAGCCCGGCGATGCTGAAAATTTTTCAGCTTATCCCAAGGATTTCAGGCAGCACATCAAGCATACTTATCACCGGGGAAAGCGGTACGGGCAAGGAGTTGATCGCAAGGGCGATTCACAATCTGGGTCCCCGGAAAGACAGGCCGTTCGTTGCGGTAAACTGCGGCGGCATCCCGGAGAATCTTCTGGAGAGCGAGCTTTTCGGCCATGTGAAAGGGGCATTCACAGGCGCCATACAGGACAAGCAGGGACTTTTCAGCCTGGCCCATGGGGGCACGCTTTTCCTGGATGAAATAGGCGAACTCCCAATGACCCTTCAGGTAAAGCTTCTCCGGGTGGTTCAGCAGAAGACTTTCATGCCCCTGGGAAGCACGGTGGAGCGGGACGTGGATGTGCGCATCATCGCCGCCACCAACAGGGATCTGGAAAAAGAGGTCATGCGTGGAGGATTCAGGGAGGATCTCTATTACAGGCTTAATGTTATAACCATCAGGACTCCCCCGTTAAGGGAACGTCCCGAGGATATACCGTTGCTGGTCCAGTATTTTCTGGACAAATACTCCACCGAACAGGGAAAAACCGTGCAGGGGATTTCCAGTTTTGCCATGAAGGCCCTGGTCAAGTATCCATTCCCCGGGAATGTCCGGGAGCTGGAAAACATTATAGAAAGAAGCGTGGCCCTTTCAACGTCGAATCTCATACTGCCCGAAAGCCTTTCCCTGGCCAGATATAAACAGGAAAAATCTGCTCCGACAGTGTCCGGCGATCCGGATACCTTCGAACCAATATTGCCGGAAAACGGCATGAACCTTGACGGTTTTCTGGGAAGGGTGGAAAAAAAGCTCCTTGCCCAGGCCCTTGAAAGAACCAATGGCGTAAAGGTGGAAGCCGCCCGGCTGCTCGGCCTCAACTTCCGCTCCTTCAGATACCGGTTGGCCAAGTATGGACTCTGATCACAGGGAAGGGCGCTGGTTCTACTGGATAAGCGCCGGAAGAATGGCGCTTCTGTTTTTTTTGCTGGGCGCGGCATATATCCTGCCGGGTAACGAGACCTTTTCATCCGAAAATTTTATACGGCTTGCCTGGCTCCTGGGCGCGGCCTTTCTTTTAAGCGCCGCGTTCAATACATGGTACAGGCAAAAGGGCTCCAGGCCATGGCTTGTACGTTTACAGACACTGACGGATATTATCCTGGTTTCCCTGACGGTTTTGTGGTCTGGTGGAGTTCACAGCGCGTTTGTTTTTCTTTATCCCCTGGCCATTATCACGGCCTGTCTTTTAAAAAGTGGAGGCAGTGGCACCTGGGCGGCAATTCTAAGCACATTATCATACGGGGCCATATGCGTCTGGACACGGCCACAGGGAGTTCCCTTCTCTGCCCTTGCCTTTAATTTCTTTGTCAACATGGCGGCCTTTAATGCCACCGCCCTTCTTGCCAACCTGCTGGCCCGCAGTCTTTCCCGGGCGGAGGAAAAATTGTCCAGGGTGCGCGTGGACCTGCACAGAATGGAACAGGTCCACAGGCATGTGGCCGGCAGCCTTAACGCGGGCCTGATTACCATTGACGAAAACGGCAGGATTACGTCCTTCAATA
>JALVVK010000113.1 GCA_027023445.1 Deltaproteobacteria bacterium
TTTTGTCCACAAGGCTTTACCAGGGACAGGTATTAAGGATTCCCGGGTATAAAGGAAGTAAAAAGAATGCCTCCTCGGCATCCGGCGCTTCGCATGGCCGATCTTTCATGCAGGCAAGTAGCCGGCGGCGCCTTTATCGGGTAAGACCAGGTGATAATCCGTCCTATATAGCCCAGAAGCTGGGCATTCCCCTTCCCCGACTTCTGAGATTGAACAAGCTGGACCAGGATGCAACCATTTATCCTGGACAGGTTCTGGTTGTCAGGTAAACGGGGGATGTTTAGGGTATCAGCCGATGGTATACGATACAGAACGTGATGCTCAGGGCCTTCTTTGAGCTTTTTTGTTGGACGCAGCGGCTAAAACATCTCCAGCAAATATTTTCCTGCGGTATATATCAAGACAATTAAAAGGCCTGCTTTTATGGGCCGTGGGGGGATATATTTCTGTGTCCGGGCCCCAAGATATCCCCCTATAAGGCCGCCAATACCGAACAGGGTTCCAAGAAGATAGTCCGGCCTGGTATCGAGTCCCCCTGAGAAAAAACCGAGTTGATAAATCACAACTCCTGCAAGGGAGCTGGTAAAGGTGCCAAAAAGGGATGCTCCCGCTACACTATGGACTGGCAGAGCCAGAATACTGATACAAAAAGGCGCGATGATAGCGCCGCCTCCAATACCGTATGCTCCACCCACTATCCCCACCACGCAGGCTACCGAGGTGATGAATACAGGATTAAAGCAGTAGATCTTATGGTCGAACATGTATTCCGCCCTGTTCCACCTGAAACTTACTGTGTCAAGATGGGCGGTTTGGGGCGGAGCAGCTTTTTCCCCGCGGCCTGTATTCAGAGAGTGGGCCATTCTCCAGGCCAGATATAGCAGTACCACGCTCACAAAGGGCTTGAAACGTCCGGGGCTTGAAAGGTATGTAATTCTCAGGAGATATCCGAGGAATATCCCAGGCAGGCTTCCAGCGGTGATGCACCAGGCAAGCGGCCAGTTCATGCGTTTCTCCCTGGCGTACTGAATAACAGTGGCAGGTATGGCGAACAGGTTATACAGGAGATTGGTGGCGGACACCCCGGGTGCGGTGTAGCCCAGAAAGCTCATCTGAAAAGGAAGGAGCAGAAACGCCCCTGTTACCCCGGCCATGGATCCGAAATATGCGAGGATCATGGTAATCAGGGGCAGAAATATGACCGGAGCGGTTACCTTTGATGCGGGGAAGGTATAATCCGGCACTGAAATGATTATTCCGTCATGGCGATGGTTTTGACTGGTCCTGCCCGCAAGGTGAGGTGTTTTGGGCAAGGTGTCGGTTTAAAAAATCGCAGTCCTTTGGCGAGAGGTCAAACCGCTGTTCTGCCTCGCAGACAATTTTTTTGCGGTCCCAATCCGGATGTTCCAGTGTTATTTCTGATATCCATTTGATTGCCCTTCTGATTTTTTCCCCATTAGGAAGAAGAGTTTCTGTTCCCATATCCAAATATCTCCCTGGATGTTTTTTCTAAATTTACCAATTCAATCTTCCAGGTTTGTTTAAATATTAACCAGAATTTTTATTGTAACCAGTTATAGTGTGTAATTTACAGGCTGTCACGCAGATTTTATTCAGGATATGGGCAAGTGCGGGAGAGGATTGCCGGGCGCGCCTTTGGTTCACGATAATCACCATTCCCGGTACGCCGGGCACAACGAAGTATAAGAATGGACTTGGGAATAGCTTGTTTTTCCATGTATGTCCTTGTGCGTACATGGCTGATAAAATGCATTTTCGGATAAATCATAGAGCAGCAAATAAGCTTGGCGATCCTAATGGTTGTCTTTTGGTATGGACACGGTGAAGGTCAGGTGATCCTGGGATTGGTTGAAGGTAAGAAAGCCCCCGATATTTTTTACCATGCGATAGCACAGGGCAAGATCAAAATTTTGTCCTCCTTCATCAAAGGGGAGGAATAGCAGCTCCGGGTCCTTGATCACCGGTTTCTTGAGGCCGTTTCTGAAATCTATGTGGATGATGTGGCTGCTTTGATAGGTTCTGACCGTGAACTTTTTCCCTGACCCGCTGAGTTCCATGGCGTTACGGGTAAGATTGATGAAAACCTGCTCCAGCATGTCAGGGTCCAGGAATACCTCTGGCAGGCCATGATCCATGTGAACCTCGCACTCAATCATCCGTTGGTCTATTTCAGGCCTCAGGAATTCCAGGCATTCCTCGAGGGCCGAGTTTATTCTGCAGGGCCTGCGTTTGATTTCTACCGGTTTGAGATAGTTCTTGATGCGGTTCAGAAGCCTCTCCAGCCGTTCTGACTCCCTGACAATTATGGCTGCCTCGGGGGAATCGGGGATACGTTTTTGCAGGCGTCGGGCAAATCCCCCAATGGACGTCAGAGGGTTTCTGATTTCGTGGGCGACCTCGGCGGAAATGGTCCCCAATGTTTTCAGCTTTTCGCTTTGCACCAGGGCCTTCTCAAGCACGATCCGGTCTGTTATGTCCACTATGATTCCTTCTATTTTTCGTGGAGAGGCAGTCTCCGGGGCTTCAGGGGTGGGTATGGAGCTGATGATCGAATGAATGACATGGGTTTCACGGTGCAGCAGCCGGCATTCCACAGATACTGGTTTTCCGTCGGGTTTAAAGGCGGCTTCAAATGCCTTGCGAACCTTCTCCCGGTCGTCTCTGTGTATACGCCTCAGAAACCATCCCGGTTTTTTCATGGCCTCTTCCGGTCTGTATCCAAGCATGGGATAACAGGCCTGGTTGACAAATTCCATCTGGAAATTATCCCGCATAACAAAAATGAGCAGGGGAATAGTTTGCACAAGGCGGGCATACCGGTGTTCAGCCTGTTTTATGCGTTTTTTCAGTGCGTCACGTTCTTCAAAACGTCGCAGGCAGAGGGTAAATTCACTGATATTGAAGGGTTTTCTCAGGTAGTCATAGGCGCCTATTTTAATGGCCTGCACGGCATTATCAAAACTGCCATATCCGGTTATGAACACAATCTCCCGTTCGGGATTGTCTTCCTTGAGTTTTGAGGCCAGCTCAAGGCCATTCATCCCCGGGAGATTGATATCCACAAAGGCGAGCCTGAAGCGCCCACTCCCGGACTCTTTTAACGCGCGGTCAGGATGCATGCATATGATGGGATGGTAACCCTCTTCCTTGAGTATTTGTTCAAGTAACGCGCAGATGGAGGGGTCATCATCTACCACGAGGATCTCTTTTTCCGCAGCCAGTGACAATTCTGGCATGTTCATAATGTTACCTGAGCATTAAGACCGGTGTTTTTGTTTTGATTATTGTTGGGTTATTAAAATGTTCTGTAATTAAATTTTAAAAACGCAAGAGGAAGCACTGTGTAAGGATTTTGGGGTAATAATTTGTTTTCAACATAAAAAAGACAAATTTTCCTTTGTCGGTCTTGAAGCTTTCGTATCAAAAGCCGTATGGGCTGTCAAGCCGAATGGCATAGAAGATCGCGAGGGTATTTTCGAGCCCTTTTTATGTTTTGTGAAAATCCGTTTGCAGGAGCGCTGATCGTTTCTATGGCAAGATCGCCTTTTTGAATTCATCAAAGCCGATTCTTTCGATCATTTTGCCCAATCGTTCCCTTTTTTTCGCGTTTTCCACATAGTACCGCACGGTTTTTTCGGCAATATCCAGCGCATCTTCGTCAGACAGGCCGGTGGCCAGAACCTGTGCCAGCCTTGGACGTGAACCACCGTTGCCTCCGACGGTGGCGACCCAGCCTCTGGATTTGCCCCAGAAACCGAGATCTTTTATGCAGTTTTCCGCGCACTGGTTCACGCAGCCGGAGATCCCGATTTTAAACTTGGAAGGCATGGAGTATCCATGATAGCGTTTGTCCAGCTCGGCACCCAGGGAGAGGGAATCCCTCTGGCCGAGCTGACAGAAGGTATTGCCGGGACAGACCTTTACGCTTCGCACACAGGCCCCCACAGCGGCCCCTGGCTGGGTATCCAGGTCGGCCCATACGGCATCAATATCCTTTTCATGCAGCCCTACTATGGCAATCCGGTCGGCGCTTGTAAGCTTTAATGCCTGGGCGCCGTATTTTTCCGCGACCTCGGCTATTTTCCTGAGAAAGGCGGGTGTGACCACACCCATGGGCACATGTGGAACTATGGCATAGGTTGATTTGTCTCTTTGAAGTACAACGCCTTTTTCTCCATTTTTTAGCATGATTGACTTCCTGCCTGTTTTTGTGTTTTTTTGCGTGCAAAAATCCTGTTGAAATCAGAAAGTTTTTTGTCTGTCATATATGTTTTGAATTCATTACCGATTTTTTCAAGAAAATCGCCTAAAATACATTGGGAACCATCACAAACAGGGCTTTTGAATAGGCATCTGGCCGGTTTCAATGGTCCCTCAATCGCCTCGTATATTTCGAGCAGGGTTATGGAACGTGCCGGTCTTCCAAGTAAAAAGCCTCCATGCGGCCCCCTTGCCGATTTTACCAGCCCCATTTTGCCAAGCCGCTGCATGACCTTGGCAAGATGCGCTTCTGAACAGTCAAGATGTCGGGCAATTTTCTTTGCCGATACCATGACGCCGACCTCGCTGCTCAGGAAGGCCATTACATGCAGGGCAATTGCTGTGGCCTCTGATATTTTCAGTAGATCGGACATGGTGGTTTTGCCGCCCATGGGGCCGTGAAGTATGAATGTTTTGTTCTTGGCCATATATTCTGATATTTAGGTATCTAAATACCATTTTTATGGACAAAAAGCAAGTGGAAAATAAAAGAATAATCAAACGGGTTTTGAGAACGCTGATTTCTATGGCTTGATAACTGACCGGGGCGGGGTGAATGCTGTTTGGTGGGTAATATCCATGCCAAGCGGGAGAAAGACCCCGCTTGACATGGATATTTGTAATCACCTTGTTTCGTCCTGATCTTTATTCTTAGGGCGATCCGGCTTTGGCCTCTCAGAGTTCCATGGGCTTTGCCGTGGTCACGCCGTCCTGTTTTTTCAGCTTTTCCAGCGCATTGTTTGATACTGGCACATCTGTGGTCAGCAGGATGACGTTCCGGTTGTGTCCAGGGTCCTGCCCCACCTGCATTCTCGCTATGTTGATTCCTGCCTCTCCCAGGGTTATGCCGATTCTCCCGATTACACCGGGCCTGTCCTCATTGTAGATCAGGAGCATGTGTCCCCCTGGTATGGCCTCCAGGCGGAAGTCGTTGATCCTCACAAGCCTTGGTTCTTTTTTGCCGAATATGGTGCCGGCAACATAATTTTCTTCTCCACCTGCGCGCACCGTTACGGTTAACAGGTTTGTAAAGTCCTCGGCCGTCTTGCTTTTTGCCTCTGTAACCTTGATTCCCCTTTCCTGGGCCAGGATAGGTGCGTTAACGAAATTGACTTCTTCCCTCAGCACCGGGGAGAGCAGACCCTTGAGCACGGAGACCGTGATAGGGGCGGTATCAATCTCGGACATGTCTCCATAATAACCGATTTCTATCTCTTCCACGGCTCCACGGGCAAGCTGCGCCTGGAAAGTACCCATTTTTTCCGCCAGTGTGAGGAAGGGGCCAAGCCTGGTGAGGGCCTCACCGCTTACAGACGGCACGTTGACCGCGTTCCTGACCTCTCCCTTTATCAGGTAGTCTGATATCTGACGCGCAACCGCAAGGGCCACGTTTTCCTGGGCCTCCCTGGTGGACGCGCCCAGATGCGGCGTGCAGATAAAGTTGTTCAGGCTGAAAAGAGGATTCCCGCCGGTTGTGGGTTCGTGTTCAAATACATCCAGCGCCGCCCCTCCAAGTTTACCTGATGAGAGCGCGTCGTAAAGATCCTTTTCATTGACAATGCCACCTCTGGCGCAATTTATCACCATTGCGCCGTCTTTCATCAGGGCGAACAGGTCCTTGTTCAACAGGCCTTTGGTGTCAGGGGTGAGTGGCGTATGAACCGAGATGTAGTCGGAGTTTGCCAGAACATCTTCAAGATCCATGAGTTCCACGCCCAGCTTTTCCGCCATGTCCGGCCGGATATGCGGGTCAAAGGCCAGAACCTTCATCTTCAGTCCCTGAGCCAGGGATGCCACTATGCTTCCAATCCTGCCGATACCGACAATTCCAAGGGTCTTGCCAGCGACTTCATGGCCGGAAAATTTCTTTTTCTCCCATTTGCCTGCCTTCATTGAGGCGGTTGCCTGGGGGATGTTTCTCGTAAGGGCCATTATCATGGCAATGGTATGTTCAGCGGCGGAGTTGGTGTTGCCACCAGGGGTGTTCATGACCACTATGCCCCTCTTGTTGCACGCGGGTATGTCAACATTGTCAAGGCCCGTACCCGCCCTTCCGACAACTTTCAGGTCAGTGGCGGCGTCCACCACTTCCTGGGTCACCTTGGTATTGCTTCTGATGACAAGGGCGTGAGCCCCCTTGATGGCCTCCAGCAGTTCTTCAGGCGAAAGCCCCAGCCTTTCTTCGACCTCAAGGCCTGCTTCTTTAAAGATATCTATTCCTTCCTGAGCTATGGGGTCTGTTATTAAGACTTTCATGGGTGATTCATCCCTCCAGTTGAGAATTTTAAAACGGATTCTGTGCCCTGGTGCCGGGCATTAGCTTTTTGCAAAATATTCCTGGGCCGCGGCAACTCCCCTGCCAAGTTCGACCGGATGCCCAAGCCTCAGTAAGGCCCTTTCCACCGCTGCCAGGGCAATTATCATATCCCACTCGGAGAGATAACCCATGTGGGAGATCCTGAAAATTTTTCCCTTGGCCTGTGCCTGGCCTCCGGCAATGGTGATGCCAAAGTCCTCCCGGAGTATCTTGACTACCTCCTGTCCGTCTATACCCTCCGGCGCCTTGATGACAGTAATGGATTCGGAAGGCACCTTTGGGAAAAGTTCAAGGCCGAGCGCCTGGATCCCTGCACGGGTTCCCATGGCCAGCCGGTGGTGATGGGCAAACAGCGCCTCAAGGCCTGTTGCCTTAATGTCGTCAAGGACTGCGCCAAGACCGATGATAAGGGATACGGCCGGGGTAAAGGCAGTGGTCTGTTTCCCGAGTGCCTTTCTTTCTTTCAGGAAGTTGAAGTAATACTTGGGAAGTGTGGATTTTTCCACAAAAGACCAGGCCTTCTGGCTGACGCTGACCATTGCCAGGCCGGGAGGAAGGGCAAGAGATTTCTGAGACCCTGTTACTACCACGTCCAGGCCCCATTCGTCCACTTTCAGGTCGTAAACTCCAAGGGCACTGATGGCATCCACGACAAATACCGTGCCCGGTCGGTCCTTGATGAG
>JALVVK010000114.1 GCA_027023445.1 Deltaproteobacteria bacterium
GTCCGCTTACTTTTTTTATCGCTTTTTTTATCGCTTTTTTTATCGTCACTCCTTCGCACCAAGCACACCGGGCAGACATGGCCATCCGACGAATCATGGTCAGAAATTTGCCAATCGCGGAAGAGCGACACTGCCATTGTATTTTTTGCCTTCCGGATTTCCTCTGTCATCCCGACAAGAGAGCGGGAAGGTTCGCTGATACTGCAATACGGAGGCGTTTCGAGACTGGCTTCTCCGGCATAGCTATCGATTTTTTCGATCAGCCACTTTTCCCATTCCTTAATTTGTAAATCGCCCCCGTTATGATTGAATCGCTCCCCAGGGAATGAAAAGACACAAACCTCCCCGTCTGCGTACAGCAGGGAACCTACAGCCAAATCGACCTCAACGAGCCTGCAGGCCTTGCGGAAAAATTCGTCCAGCGCCAGTCGCGCTCCGGTCCAATCGCCAATCTTCACTACCCGGGCCTCGTAGTGGTCCGCGCCGATGCCAACGGTCAGGAGTCGCCAGCGGGTCTGCTGTTTCAGGCCGTTATTTGTTTTGTCTTTTCCATTTTTATCTTTAATCGTCCACGGAAATGAATCGCCTTCCAGAATCGCCCCGGCCGCAGCGCTCTTGAAAAGCGCGGCCGCCACATAGGACTGGTCAAACAGGGTAACATCGTTGTTTGGCAGCCGGGTTTCTGCCAGGGTGCTGGTAAATGCGTTGCAGAGCCATCCATTGGGACCAACCGCGTTATCGCGCCACCGCCACCAAGCATCCAGGTCATTTGAGGAATCCTGGTAGGCAAGTCCCTTTAGCTTGGTGAGGAGTCCTTTAATCTGTCCAAGCAGGCGTTTCCAGCCGGCTTCGGTCAGCAATTCGGGCGGATCGACCAGAAGATTGTGGACCGGCTGGCCAAAGGCCGTGGACAGCCACATGTGAATGGCATCTTGGTTCAGATACCGCGAAGTACTTTTAGGTAGGTTCTTCTCTATCCCCGACGCCATGGCATGACCGGCCTGGAGCAGGCCAAGCAACCCTGCATTTCGTCCCCTATGCTTGGTTATAAAATCAGTGAGTGTCCCGGGCCAAGGATCTTCCTTCAATGAAAACTCGGCCTTAATATCAAAATTTCCCTTCACCCATTTCAACAGGTCATCCCAGGGGAATAGTGGGTTCTCCTGCTCATACCATTTCTGATAGTCATAATTACCCTGTCCACCATGGCTACGCAGGAAATCTACCTTGGCCTTACCGGTCATGTGGAGCCAGCCGATGGCCTCAAGGGATAGAAGCAAAGGGCGATGTTGCCGCAACGTCTCCGCCGCTTGAAATCCGCTCATTGGTCATCTCCCTTCCGGGCATCCTTCAGTTTCCCTATCAGCGTTTTGAGCTCGGCTAATGTGTTGGCTGGAAGCTTTCTAATCCTGGGCGACTGCACACCCTCTTTGCCCTTATTCATACGCCGCCTGTATTCCTCTCCGTGAGTTTTATACCATGCCTTGAATTTCTCGAAGTCGGCATTTGTGCAAGAATGGGGTTTCTTATCTCCAAGCCTTTTCCATCCTGTTTTGCTCAGCAGGTTTCCATTCTCATCCTGCAAAATCTCAATTGGGTAACCGTTTTCAGACATAAGTACCTTGAATTTATCCTCAGGAGGGATGTATTCCTTGCTCCCGTAAACCGAGACTGCGCATTGGTCCATCCAGCTTCCTTCCATAAAGTACAGCGTAGAAACACCGGCCTTTGCCGCACCCCATCCTGCGGTGCGTTTGGCAGAGAAACCATATCTTTCAAGAAGTTGCTGAATTGCATCCACGAGTTTTTCCATTGCTTCTATTGGGTTGACATCAGGTCGCTCCATCCGGCCCGGTAGGGGCGCGTAAAGCAATTGCAATTTGCCTTTAGTTCTGGCAGGAACAACTTCGTAGTAAATTGGCTGAGTGCCAGCCCTGGTTTTGCGTTTATGTGGATTGATTACCTCAAAGCCCACTTTGTCGAACCAGGTCGGGTAAAACATCAAAGCGCCGCGGCTGAACTCTTCGCCTTCTGCCCGTTCATTGCCAAATAAAAAGACTTCCTGCATTTTGAACTGCTTGTTGTCTTTGTCAGAATTTTTTTTGTCACCGAGATCGATTAGGCCTGTACGCATTTTGAATGCCCAGCGCAAGAGCCCTTTCCAGGATGCGGCAGACATGAATGGCACCCCGAAGATCCTGTCCTTGCGCACCGGGTTGTCCAACACGTGGAATGGCCGATCGTCCCTGGAATACCATGGCAAAAGCAATTCAAACTCGACTTCGATCCCGAACCAGGAAGGATCCGGCAAATGAGTAAAATCAGGTTCAAGCTTCAGGTCTGGCGGCAATTTGAGGTCTTTCAGGTCTGATGCACGCTTCATATAACATTTGCGAGCTTCGTTTTTTGCTTGGTTACCACGACAGGACCACACCAGGCATCCGTCCGCAAAGCCCGAAGCAAGACCAAATTCATTTAGCTTCTTAGGACAGACTTTTTGTTCGGCCAAGGAAGCGTAATAATCGAAATTCATGAACGGTCCTCCTCTTTGACAAAGAGTTGATCGATAATTTTTTCTCCAGCCAGAAACTCCCAACCATCCTTGCCCCATACACCTTGTAGCCTCTTCTTCATTGCATCAAAATCAAACAACCCTGGTCTTACAAAACCAAAGGTCCTTGCAGGATTCTTGAAGCTGAACACCTTTTTGCTCTCCTGCTGTGAACCCGCAAGCCATCTGGATATTTCGTCCTTAGAGTTGACCAAGCGTTGTCCCTGGCTTTTTGCCTCCTGACGTCCGAGGACCTGGTTGAAAGTACTTTTGTCATTGCCCTGCCGCCCGAGATACCTTCCGTTTACGCACCAGAAATGCTGTAAAGAAGCCCAGGCGAAATCACCGTGATTGATCTTTCGCCATTTGTATAAGTATGTTTCCAAAACACCACGACTTAGTCCATCGAATTGCTGAGGCCCGGTCATCCGCACCAAGCCATAGTCTTTGTGATGCAGCTTTCTTTCTCGACCAGGTTCGTCTGTTGGCTTAAATACGGGCTTAAATACGGTCTTACCCCCAATGGCTCCATATTCGGCAATCAGGCGGAGGGTTGCATCCAGGAGAGTCCACTCTTCGCGTATTGGACGCAGCAGGGTAAAACGAAGACTGAAAATCTGGTTTTGTTTGATCTGATCTGTTTTGATTTTTCCATCCTCTCCCAGAACTTCAAACCGGAACTTTCGCGCCCATCCGGTACAGCCAAAGAATTCGCAGACAATGCAATGGTTCCGGCCTTCACATTTCGTGTCCGTGGGATCGCAGGCATAACCGCCCAGACCGCGCACCAACACCTCGAACCACCAGCGGATGGAGCCAAGCAAGCCGGTGGTGACAAGGCGGTCGTGTTTTCCATCAACCGATCCTGTCCACAGGTTCGTCACGGCCTTGAATTGCCAGGTTTGTTCGTCTTTACCGAGAATCATGGTTTACCTCCTTTTGGCCACGGCGATCGACTGGCATGGTGCAGGGCTCGATTTTGCCGATGCCCTACACCTTGCCGCAAGCCAGGGTACCTCCCGGCTCCTGACCTTTGATGCCAGGTTCATAAAGAAGGCCAGGGGACTTAGCCGGTGCCGGGTGGAGAGGCCGCAAGTGTCTGCCTCTTCATACTTATCAGAGCTTTTCTTGTAACTTCACTTGGTTCGGCACATTATCCATGTCTACGAATACCTCGTAATCGGAGTACGCACGTGGTGGACCATCGTTTTTCTTGCTGACACGGACCAGATCAAAGAGCTTATGTGCCGGCGCATTGCCAAGTTTGTTTGCATGTTTGAAGACGATCAGCTTTCGGGCAGTCATCTTGCCCCTGGCCGCGGAGCGATCATGGTCGAACATGTTTATGAGGGCTTCCCATAAGAACTCAAGATCTTCGTCAGAGAATCCGGTTTTCTCGGCCAAATGTGCAGAGATATAACCTTCAACCCGATAGAGACCATAGGGAACGATGGATTTGCGAGCTCCCAACCCCTTATCATCAGGGGCGGTAACTTTGACAGCTGCTGTCCTGGATAAAGAGATGTCCAAGGGAAAAATTGGGTCTACACTTTTTGCAAAATTGAGTTGCACTGGTCCTCTGATTTGACCGCATTTTTCATCCCCAGTGGACATAACCGCTCCAAACGTTCGAATATCGAAAAAATTCTTACACATCCATTGAGCAGCTTTTTTTTCAAAACTATCAATAAACAATTCCAATAGACATGCTTTCGCGGCAGGGGATAATTTTTTGATATTGTCTTGATCTTTTTTTGTCTTTTTTACCTTAACCCTGTCAGCTTCTTTTTTCGCTTCTTCAAGATTAGCAAGTTTTAGAACTAGACGCGCCCCTTCTTCATGCTCGGAGAATGAAATACCTGAAGGGTATCCTTCAAAATATTTAAATTCTTCTATCAAATCTTTCGGGATATTTATTGTGATCGATTCATCGGATATGGCTAAATGAGCACGTTTATGATGCTCAGACAAAAAAGCATCTTCGCGAACATGAATCTCGAAAGGGGGCTCATTTTTTTTAACTATATCAACATAATTGCGCACTTTTCGTTTCAAGCACACATCAGTAACCAGTCCATGATTGGTTTCGGGATCAATCCTCGGCATGTTGCCGGCGTCCGGGTCACCGTTGGGGTTACCGTTTTCCACGTCAAATAAATAGACAAACTCGTATCGATTCTGAATGGCATTACTCATTATATTCCTCCTGCTTCTCTAATATTTGTTGGAATTCTCGGTGTTTTTCTTGTAGAAATCCTGGCGCTGGTGATAATAGCCAAGGGCAAAAAGTCCCTGTTCATCCAGACTCAAGTGAGCCGGGAATCTCTCGATGTTGCACATGACCTCCTCGATCATCCGGTCGTTGACGTAGCCGTACTCCGCCTTTTGGATGTGGTGCTGTCCCAAACGCAGCAATATGGGGAATGTCGAGGCCGGCGTGGTAGATGCCGCACCGTAATAGCGGTCTCTGATAGTGGCGTTGATGTTCTGCCCCAGGGCGTCTCGCTGGGCCTTCTCCAGAATGGCGAAGAGCCGTCCCAGGCAATAAGCGGTATTGGCACTTTCTTTATTCAGGGTCATAGTCACCTCCATTTGCTGTTGATTGGATATTCTGAATTTTCTGACCAGACAGGCCTTGATCATAGCGGCCCGCAGGTAATTGACATTATTAACAGGTTTACCGTTTCGATCTTTTAACGCCTGCTCGGCCTTAATGCGCCCGATAATCGCTCCGAGCATACTCTGCGGATAGGGACTGCCCGTGAGAATAGATCGCATGAACGAACCGGCCAGGGCTGGATTGATATTGTCGGTCTTGTGTTGAACCGCAGTCTCGATCAAAAGCTGCCACATCCCGGGAAACTCCGGGTCGCTGGCAAAACTCCTTTCTATGGCAAGATCCTGAAAATGTTGGCCGATGCGTTTTTGCATTTGACCAACCGTACTTACCTGCCAGAAGCGTACGGCCAGGCGAGAGGCATTTGGGGCAAGTCCCAGGATATAGAAAGGAACACTCGGATCAATACCGGGCATCTGCTTGCCGTCGCGCACTGCCTCCAGGAACAATCGAAGGTCAGCCCTCAGCCCGGTATCCTCGGCCTGGGCCTCTTCCTTCTCCCACTTGCCCTCAAACAGGTCGGCGAGCAGGTCTTCCACCTTGGACGGTTTTTCGGTCCAGAAAACCGTGGTGGTATCGCCGATCCGGACTTTTTGCCGACTATTCTGAGCGAGTAAATGGTTCAAGGCAGTAGTGTAGGCAAAGGCTATAGGTTTGGAGATCGGAGCATTAAAACTTTGTATTTTTCCATAAGATTCAAATGCATCAAGATTGAAGGAAACAAGAGGAGCCTCATTCTTCATTATGTTTTTTATGACTGGATGAAGTTTCGACACATATGTAGATTCATTACTTACCAAGCACACTGATTTTTCAACATCCAATTGACACCAATAATCAACCCAAGCACTCTGCAATATTTTATGGTCATGTAAAAAACACCTTTCTCCGTCTATCTGGAAAACAAAATTGCTGCTACTCATTTCCTCCCAATATGAGAGCTGATTAGCTTTTTCCGGGTTCCATGTGTCTAGAAAAATGAGTAAGGCGGCCATACCTTCATCTTCTATACCATTGCCAAGTTTGTGCTGTAATCTTTTGAATGCCTTCCAGCACTTAAGAGCACGTTTCCTCTTCTTCTCCCTTTTTTCCTGCGTCTCTTTCTCATCTTCTTGAATAGCACCAAGGACATACTCGGCCTTGTCCCACAAGAAATTTGGCTCAATTCCTGATGCTCGTTTTTTCCCTAATGAAGGAAGAACCAACATGCGTGGGATCTTCCGTTTCCCTTCCACTTTTCTCAAATCGCGCATCTGCACCAAATTCCCTTTCCGATCAAGAACAAAGCAGAACGAAATCTTCTGTGGAGCAAATCCTGGTTCTGGAACATCCACGCTGGGATCGGCACTCAGGCGCTGATAATAATTATTCAATGCCTGAAGGATCATGACCGCACCTCCTCGTCATCGAACCGCGGTACCTCGATGACGCCGTCTTGCATCCGCGCCCGGAAGAAGCGGGGCGTCATATTATCTGAAAAATCAATGTCATGAAGCACATAGCCAAGGTCTTGCGTGCCTTGCAGAGATGAGTTCGGGAGTTCGTTTTCTTCAACTAAAGCGAAATAAGCCGGAAATTCGCGGCAGCCGAGGTAGGGACGGTGGAAGCATTGGCCCTTGGCGGCCCGGCGGCGAAAGATTTCCAGGTGTTTGCCGGGATTGTTGTCCTCTGCTCCATTAAACTCGAAATGGGCCTCGATCACATAGGCGACATCACGCAGGATCATGGCGGCCCGCTGCTGCCGGTCGCCTTCAATCAATGTCTGTACTGGACTCTGGCCGTCTTTCATCGCCTTTTTGATCGTTCCAACGGGCAACTTGTGTCCCAATTCATTTCGTCTGATATTCTCAAAACGAATAGGCTTGAGCACGTGAATGCGATCTATCACCCAACGGATGGCCGGCTTCCAGTAGATTGCCTCCAGGATGCCACGGGCCGCAGAAGGGGTGATGACGTCGTAGCTCACCCGCTCTACTTTCATTTCCGGTCTGGTGAAACAGGCATATTCCCCCCAAACCTTCAAGGCTATGCCAAACGCCATATCTTTCCTCCTTGTCCTTGCTTTAGAAAGGTCTCTTCTTGTCAAATCATCAAGTTTTCGACCTCATGAAAAGTAGGGTCTTCTGGGCACAGACCCAGATCGTCCCGATAGAGATCCATGTTTATGAGTACATTGAACCGGTCCTGCACCTTCTCCACACTGCCTACCGATACCAGTAAAGAGAGGACCTGTGGCGGCACCTGGACGACATAGCGTTGCAGTCGACGCAACAGGCCGCCGGGATATTCCGCATAGCGCAACGCCTCCACCAACCGTTCACCTTCTTCATCCCAGGGGATGATGATGCTCTCCTGTCCGTCCCGGATTACCTTAAATTTCTGCGACACGCGCCTGAAAGGGAAATTGAGTCGCCCCACATCTTCTTCCAGGTCGGCCAGAATGTCCTTTTCGTCCAGTCGCTCGTTGCCTTGCTGCCAGTAAAATGTGCGGAAATATTCCTCAACAGCTTCAAGGGAAAAAGGATCTTCACCGTGATGGCGGAATACGGTCTGTGCGGCGTCGGCGCATTGCCGGAAATGGCCCGGCGGCAGCCCCTTTTCCGGCATGAAGACGAAAAATTCCCCTGGATGGGGCAGTTTTCCCTCCCGGTTACAGCGGCCGGCGGCCTGCACCAGGGAATCGATCCCGGACATGGCCCGTAATACCACGGGAAAATCAATATCAACACCGGCCTCTATCAATTGGGTGCTCACCACCCGGCACTTTTTCTTGCTTGCCAGTTTCTCCTTAATTTCTGTTATCCGTTGGCTGCGGTGCGCCGGACACATCAGGGCGCTCAGATGGAAACAGTCGTCGGTTTCTTGGCTCAAAAGTTCATATAACTCCCTGGCATGCCGCCTGGTGTTGACGATACAAAGTACCTGTTCTCGTCTTTGAATTTCTGCAGCAACGCTCTGATCATCTCCCTTGGGTAACATGGCGAACTGGAAGCGCTTGAACTTTTCGTAGAGTAATTGCGGTCTTGGTGCTATCTCGTACACCTTCTTCAGCCCTTGTGGAAATTTTTCTGAAAAATCAAGGGCTGGCTGGGTTGCCGTGCAAAGGACCACGGTGGTGCTATAGGTTTCCACCAGCTCGCGCAGGGATTCGAGGCATGGACGAAGAAGCGGCACCGGCAACATCTGGGCTTCATCAAGTATGACCACACTTTTTGCGATGTTGTGCAGTTTGCGGCAACGCGAAGAGCGACTGGCGAAAAGGGATTCGAAGAACTGTACATTGGTGGTGACGATCAATGGTGCGTCCCAGTTTTCGCTGGCCAGTTGCAGGCGATAGGCAGTGGTTTCGTCCAGCTCCTCGATCCTGGCCGGATCAAAATTGGCGTGATGTTCCACCACTGCATCCGTGCCGCAAATGTCACGGAACACGGCGGCGTTTTGTTCAATAATAGAGGTATAAGGAATTACGTAGATAACCCGGTTTAATCCATGTGCCAGTGCGTGCTGCAATGCAAAGGCAAGGGAAGAAATAGTCTTGCCGCCGCCGGTAGGCACAGTCAGAGAAAACAATCCCGGCCTTTTTGTTCCCGCATCTATGCAGGCCGAAAGGATGTCACCCCGCAGGCGGTTCACCTCCGAATCGGCCTTGAATCTCCTGATGTATTCGGCAAGACGTGCCCAAATGATTTGCAGCGGCGGATAGCCTTCTCTTAACTGTGCCCGTTTCGGGTCAATAAACCGCTCGGTATCGAGGAAGTCGGCGTCCACCAGACAGGAGTAGAGCAACCGGGTAAAAAAGGATATCTGGAACCCCGCCCGGCTGCGGTTTTGGGGCACGCCAAAAGGAAAAGGGCCGGGCTCCTTACAGGCCAGGATTTCCCTGGGGCAGTATTCGCGCCAGGAAGGAATGTTTTTATTTGCAAGTCTGGCATCAAGGCACTTACGATCGTTGGCCGTGCCATCAGCAAGCCCGGCGTGATGGCCGGCAATGCAGTAAGCCAATAATTTTCCTTTTGCGCCCAGACAATTGGCGACAAATTGAGCCCCTGCACTCGAGTGATCCACCTTTCCACGCCTCTCAGCCGCATGGTGATCCTCTGCTGCGCAGGCACGGATATATTCCTGGAATGCCTTTGAATACTTCCCCACATCGTGCAACAATCCGGCAATCCTACCCCATTCTTCTGCACAAAATCCTGCAGCAAACTTGGACGCGAGCCTTGAGACTCCGCTCAGATGTTCCCAAAGGGATTGCCACTCCTCTGGAGGCCTTCCTGACAGAGTATGCGCATAACACACTTTTTAAACCATCTCCTAACCCCGAAAAACAAAGACCAACCAACTCAACGTCTATTATTTTGCTCAGATTCCTGAAAAAAGCAAGTTTGCATTCGCCTTCTCCGCTGTAGCCTTCCGCAAGGCACCGTTAAAAGCATACGGGACGGTTCCCCGTTTATTTCCTCTGTGCCCTCAATGCCTCGGTGACCGGAAGTAACGGGCGTCCGGTTGTTCAGTTACCAGCTGACTTATTGACAATAACACACCCACTTTGTCATATAATGATTACCCTCTGAAAAATTTATCGTGAAAACAGCTCAAAGCTGAAAACAAACTTTTTCTCACGCCCGCTTCGCTATAGACGCAGAGGAATAAATGCTATGACCTATCACCTTTGAGCTTTGAGCCAACTTTCATGCTCAGGGGTGCAAAGCAGCAAAACACCACTTAGCATGAAAATTTGCAGGCATAGAAAACAGGTCGTCTTATGAGTCAGCTTGAGCGCATCTACCATTTTCATAACTGGGTCCTTAATAAACGCTATCCAAACGCCATCACCCTGGCGGATCACTTTGAGGTCTCCCGGGCCACTGCCCACAGGGATATCACCTACTTAAAGGAAAGGCTCCTTGCCCCTCTGGATTTCGACCGCGCACGAAACGGCTACTATTACTCTGAGGAGGGTTTTTCTCTTCCTTTTGAGAAAACCCCGCAGATCGTATTCATGCTTGCCATGCTCCACAAAATGGCGGATGAGGCCGGTCTTGACGCCCTGCCTGAGGTTCATATCCTTAAGGAGCAGTTAGGCAGGCTGCTTTTCTCTGACCACAAACGGCTTGTAGACAGCCTTCACTGCGAGTGGATCGAGGTCGAACCCGTAAAATCCGAGGTGCTTGACGTGCTTTTAAACGCGGTTCTGGACCGGACGCTGGTAAGGATCGGCTACGTGACACCAGCGGGAAGGTCCTCGACCAGGACCATTGAACCGCTGAAGCTCATAAACTACCAGGGGAGATGGTACGTAATGGCCTTTTGCCGCATGAGGCAACAGGTAAGGATCTTTCACACAGCCCGAATATCTCATATCCAGCCATCAGGAGAAAATTTTGATCCCCCTGCCCTGGACATAGACGGCCTGCTGAACAGGTCTTTTGGTATTTTCAAGGGTGACGGGCACGCGGAGGCCAGAATCTTATTCACGGGTGAGGCCGCGGCTATTGTCAGGGAACAGAGGTGGCACGCGAGCCAGAAAATCGAGGACACGGAGGAAGGTATAATACTTACACTGCCGTTCAGTGACTTTACCGAACTGAAAATGAAAATTCTTCAGTTCGGTGCCAGGGCCAAGGTCCTGGCACCTCCGGACCTTAAAAAGGCTGTGGCCGAGGAAATCCGGAAGATGTATTTCATGGCGTTTGGCCCGTAATCAAGGCGTATTTTTGCACCTCACAATTCCGGAGGCCGCATTCATAAAATGTTGAATTGTGAACGGCGCTCACCGCCCGTCGTAAAAAAATCCCTGGACTTAGACAGGCAAAAAACCTAAAATTTATTTAAATCACGCCATAATATCGTTCAACTCATGCATTTAGGAGACAAAGGGCCATGAATAAACTCATCAAGGTGTTTATCTCTCTTTTGGTATTGGCAGGTGTCTTGTTCCTGGGTCTGACGGTCTTTGTCCACTTTTACCTGACTGATGAAAGGGTCAAGGCCCTGATAGTGCCCCAGGCGGAAAAGGCCCTTGGACGAAAGGTTCACATAGGACGGATAAGCGTGGGCATTTTAAGCGGAATTTCAATTGAAAATTTTTCCGTAAAGGAAACGGATGGAACAACTGATTTTATCAGCAGTAAAAAATTCGTGCTGGACTATAAGCTTCTGCCACTTCTGAGCAGAAGACTGGTAATCGGGCGTATCCTGTTTGATGAACCACGGGTGAGAATCATCAGAGACAAAAAGGGCAATTTCAATTTTGACACCCTGCCCTTCATGGCAAAAACAGCTTCCGTGAAAAAACCGGCGGCCGGCCCCGGGGGCGCCTCACCGGCGTCTGCCGCCATACTACCGCTTGCCCTTACGGTAAAAGAGATAGAAGTAAAAAATGCAAGCATGGATTTTGAGGATGAGACAGGGGAAATCCCTGACGTGAAGGCCAAGGCTGATCTCAGGCTGGCCCTTGAGATGGGCAGGGACCTTGCCTCCATGAAGTACAGAGGTAATGTCAACTTCTCTGCCAGGGCCACTTATGGAAAACTTACCCCTGTGGTATCCGGAACAGGCAACTTCACCCCTGAAAAATTAGATTATTCAGTTGATATAGACATGGATAAACAAAAAATAAACCTGGCCGGAGAGGTAAAAAATTATCTCAAAACACCTGATATACGGATGGATATAAAGAGCGACGAGTTGGATATTGACAGGCTTGTGGCTGTACTTGGGGCACTTCCGGCCTCGACCAGCAAACAGGGGAAACCTGCCGCGGCCACGGCCGCAAAAAAATCGACCGCGCCTGTTGCCACCTCATTGCCCAACGGTCTCAAGGCCCATGGTACAGTCAAGGTGGGCAAGGCCCTTTATAACGGACTCAAGGTTGAGAATTTCTCTCTGCGTTATGCCCTTGAAAACGGAATATTTACGGTGGATGATCTCAAGGCCGGGGTCGCAAACGGCCAGGTCACCGGCAAGATGCGCGCTGACCTTACAAGACCGGATCTGACCTACAGCGGGAAGATAGACGTTAATTCCGTAATGCTGGAATATCTTCTTCCATATCTTGCCGATATACCCGGCGAAATGGTATCAGGCGCGTTCGATTCCAGCATCACCTTCTCCGGCGCCGGCACCCGGTGGCCTGCCCTTCGTAACGCCCTGTCGGCAGATGGCAGTTTCACCCTGAAGAACGGGAAGATTCAGAAAACGCCCCTTACCAGTGCGCTGGCAAGACTTCTCAGGATCAGGGAGATTGAAAACCTGAAATTCGACAGCCTTAATGGAACATTGCATCTTGCCAGGGGCAGGCTGGCCATCAAAAGCAGGATGAATAGCAGAGACATAGGGGCCGATATGAATGGCACAGTGGGGTTGGACGGCAGACTGAATATGCCTGTCCAATTATTATTGTCTCCTGAATTGATGAAGAAAATGCGGTCATCCCGTTCCATCGCAAGGTATCTATCCACGGATAACGGATGGACCAAGGTGAGCATCAGGATTGTCGGCACCATTCAAAGACCCCGCCCCACCCTTGATACACGGGCAATCAAAAGACAGATCAAGCAGGAGGTCAGGAAAAAGGCCATTGAAATCATAAAGAAACTCCTTCCACATGATGTGGAAGGAACAGGTCAGAACGGGACGGATTCCGGGGCAGGAGCGGCTGAAGAGCTGATAAAAGGGTTCTTCGGGCAATAGACGGATTAGATGAGCACTGTCACTTCCTCCCAAAAGGGCCTGTCAGACCGGATGAGAGAGGCCGGTAAACGCCTTTCAGACTGGGTGTGGAATCCCCCTGAAAAAGGGCAGGACAAATACTTGCTTGCCCTCAGGGCTGCCATCCGCGTCCTTTTTATCGTGGTGATGGAATTCAAAAAGGATTCCATACCGCTCAGGGCAAGCGCCCTCACCTACATCATAGTTCTTTCCCTGGTGCCCATGCTGGCCCTTGGAACCGCAGTTCTGAAGGGGCTTGGCGCTGGAGACCAGATGCGGGAGGCCGCCTACCAGATAATCCAGCAATTTGAGGGATCTTCCTCCCAACCCCGGGCGCCCTCCCCAATGGGCAATTCTGATCACACGGAGGCCAAGGGGGCCCCCCCCCCTCCGGGCCTTGGGGTACACCTTCGCACCGCTGTGGACAAGGTCTTTGATTATGTTGAGCGGACCAATTTCGCAACCCTTGGCGCCATTGGGATTATTGGATTGCTCTTCAGCGTCATCTCCGTATTGGGTAGCATAGAACAGGCCATGAACCATATATGGCAGGCAGAGGCAGGCAGGCCCTTAGGACGAAAGATAATGGATTACCTGGCCCTGATGATCCTCCTTCCAATATCGGTCAATGTTGGCCTTGCCGCCCAGGCCACACTTGAAAGTCCCAAACTCCTCTCCAGGATACAAGGCTTTCTTCCGACAACCTGGATTCTTCCCCTGATGCTGAAGATGGTTCCGTTTATCATACTGATTGCCACCTTCACCATTCTCTATAGGTTTATTCCCAATATAAAGGTGGGTATCCTTCCCGCAGTGGCAGGGGGTATTGCCAGCGGGGTTGCCTGGCTTCTGGTCCAGGGCCTTTATGTCCGGCTGCAGATTGGTGTTGCCCGTTACAATGCCATTTACGGTTCCTTTGCGACCCTGCCCTTGTTTCTGATCTGGATTTACGTGGGGTGGATTATCTTCCTGACAGGGGCCGAGATCTCATTTTCCATCCAGAACTGGAAAAGATTTATACCGAAAGGTGACAGCCTGGATGTAAAGATTCGCCTGTCTCTGGCCTTTGACATGTTAAAAAAGATTCTGGCGGATTTTGAGCACAGACAGGTTACGGAATATAACACCCTGGTTCATTACCTGGGCGTGCCCGAAGGACAGGTATCAGGAATATTGAAGGATCTTGTCAGGCAGGGACTGATAAGAAAGGTGGACGGTCAGGACGAGGCCTATATGCCGCCAGCCCCCGCAGACAAAATCATGGCGGCCGAGGTTGTAGACGCCCTCTGCGGCAAGAACACCCTGGTATCTACCGGAGGGGAAATAGTCAGGGAATTCTTTGATTCGGCGCGGAAAGCCATTGGTAACAGAAACCTCGCAATCCTGTTCTCTCAATATGAAAATTTACAGATGCGGGAGTCAAAACCAGGCGACTGAGAGGTCTTTCGAAGACTCCTTTTGGTCCTCTTTGAAAAAAGGATGGCACATGATCATCATCAACCAGAGGTTAAGCATTCCCGAAAACGAAATCCGCTT
This sequence comes from Deltaproteobacteria bacterium, assembly GCA_027023445.1. GTDB lineage: Bacteria > Desulfobacterota > Dissulfuribacteria > Dissulfuribacterales > JALVPX01 > JALVVK01. The sequence goes on from JALVVK010000114.1 coordinate 14,418, forward strand.
CACTTTTTCCTGTTCCGGCGGCCCCGGGGGCCAGAACGTGAACAAGGTGAACACCAGGGCTACCCTCTGGTTTGACGTATCAGGCTCTCAGAGCCTTGATCCTTTTCAAAAGGACCGTATTCGCATGAAACTGGCCACGAGGATAAACAAAAAGGGAGTGCTTCATGTAACATCCTTCCGTCACCGTACCCAGGCAGCAAATCGTTCCGCCGCAATGGAACATTTTGCCGAACTTCTTAACCAGGCGCTGATCAGGAAGCCTCCACGGAAAAGGACCAGGGTCCCGCAAAAATCCAGAGAACGCCGGCTTTCAGACAAAAAACACCGGGGCCGCGTTAAACAGCAAAGGGCCCCGGTTAAAAAATGGCCATCTTAGCTTGGTCGGTATCAGTAAACCGGTTTCAGCTCTACCCTTCTGTTCTTTGCTCTTCCATCAGGGGTATCATTGGAAGCAACGGGACGTGAACATCCAAACCCCTTGGCACTGAGTCTTTCAGGCGATATACCCCTTGATATCAGGTACTGCCTTACCGCCTCAGCCCTTTCCAGGGAAAGCTTCATGTTGTGGGATATTGAGCCCCGGTTGTCCGTGTATCCCTGAATTTCAAGCTTAATTCCCGGATTATGCCTGAGCACATTGACCACATCATCAAGAACGGAGCGGAACCGTGGCTTGATGTTCCACTTGTCCGTGTCAAAAAGCACGCCGCCCAGGGTCCAGCAACCCCTTTCGTCAACCTTTGCACCCTTTGGAGTATCCGGGCATTTGTCCTGGGAGTCGTAAACCCCGTCCCCATCCGTATCCATGGGACAGCCGGTCTTGTCAACGCTTATGCCGGCGGGTGTGTGGGGGCACTGGTCCATGTAGTCATAAACGCCGTCTCCGTCTGAATCCAGCGGACAGCCATCGCTGTTTACTTCAGTCCCCTTTGGAGTATCCGGGCACTGGTCCTGGGAGTCGTAAACCCCGTCCCCGTCCGTGTCCATGGGACAGCCGGTCTTGTCAACGCTTATGCCGGCGGGTGTGTGGGGGCACTGGTCCATGTAGTCATAAACGCCGTCTCCGTCTGAATCCAGCGGACAGCCCCTGCTGTCTACCTTAATATCTCTTGGGGTATTCGGACACTGGTCCTGGGAATCGTAAACCCCATCCCCGTCCGTATCGGCTGGCAACACGGCCTCTGCTGTCTTTCCTCCAAATAAAAAGGTAAGTCCCAGGCTGTAGGCCAGATTGTTTCCATGCCCGTTAAAGGACAGTATATGCCTGATATCGCCCTTCAGGGCCAGATTATAGGTTACAAAATATTTGACCCCTCCGCCATATTCGAAGAGAAAATCCGTGTCTGATTCTCCCATATCACGGTCGAGCGTCAGTCCGCCAAGCCCAATGGCAAGATACGGAACCAGATTGTTGGAAGATGAAAAATTATAAAGACCATCTACACGATAAAGATATCCATCGACATCTCCTGCTGCGCTGTCTGAATCAATGAAATTGAACGCTCCCTCAATGGACCAGTTTTTATTAAAGATATATTCCAGGCCAAGCCCGTACATCGGCCCGTTGTCTTCATTCTGATCTCCCTCAAAGACATAGCCGCCGATGTTAGGGGTAATTCCTATTGCATTTACAGGAGGCTCAACGGAAAAGGAATACGTGGCCTGCAACATGATAAAAAGGAAAAAAGACAATAAAAGAACAAAATGTCGCTTCATGATACCATCCCTCCCTGAAAGCCGGACAAGGTATAAATACTGATACTGGAATTCCGGCGAAATCAATGAATTCATAATGCATGTAGTCATAAAGAAAGTCAATAACCTCAAATTAATACGGCTGACATCTCTAATGTGTAAGCACGGTATTTGACCTTAGCCCCAGGTAATTGAAGCCAGCGCCCCACCATCATTACCCTGCACCATGATCCGAACCTGCCTCCCTCCCTCAATCAATATCCTTTCCTTGAAACACGGCCTGCGGCACAGGATTAACCACGAAAAAAATATTCCTTTCTCTCACCTGTATAGCATTTTCTTTTTTTGAAAAATATGGTATAGTTGCAATGTTTTATTTTACTTTGTAGGCAGTTGGGATTGTAACGGCATTTGTTTTAAGGGGGTTTATCATTATGTTCAGCGTTGGTGATCTTGCGGTGTATCCTGCTCATGGAGTCGGAATTATTGAATCCATAGAGGAAAAATCCATAGCAGGCTCAGAGCACATCTTTTATGTCATGCGTATCCTGGAAAACGACATGAAGATAATGATTCCCAAAAACAACGCTGCGCAGGTGGGACTTCGTAATATCATTTCCGACAAGGATGCGGACGAGGTCTATTCAATACTTCAGGAAAAAGACGTTGAGTTCACGCCACAGACCTGGAACCGCCGTTACAGGGAATACATGGACAAAATCAAGACCGGTTCCATATTTGACCTTGCTGCGGTTCTCCGGGATCTTTACATGCTTCAGATGGACAAGCCCTTGTCATTCGGGGAAAAAAAGATGCTTGATACCGCAAGAAGCCTGCTCATAAAAGAGCTTTCCATTGCCAAGAACAAAAAAGAAGACGAAATCGCTGAAGGCATAGAGCAGATCTTTAACGGGGAAATCAAGGCCGAGGCCGAATAATCCATAATTTAACATTCAGAATTTATCATCTGACCCTGTATTTTCACGGTAACCGCCATTCCCGAAGCGGATACAGCGAAGTATAAACCCGGCTTATGCACTTTAAACACCCAAAGAAAGCAATTTCATTGAATTATTACATAGTTAACATGTATTTATTCCTGTTGTATCTTCACCCAAAAGGTGAAATTCAACCCGGGATAAATCCTCAGGCATTTGAAGTACATAATCCGGGATAAAATGCGCCTCTGGAAACATTTTGCTTTTTAGTCCATTTATTTCTTATGTATCCATAGCTGATCAAAGAACACGTTTTCGGATAAAATCTTATTCTTAATGCCTGGTCGTAATGATTCCACCCTTAATAAAACATTCCTGCGGGTGACGCCCGGGGATGCCGGTCAGCGTCTGGACAGATACCTGGCCGGATCCGGTCTCTCCCTTTCAAGAACCCGCATACAGCGCCTGATCCTGCGGGGCATGGTGCGCATAGCGGGGTGCGAGAAAATAAGCCCGGGCCTCAAGGTGCGGACCGGGCAGGAGATACACGTCATCATCCCGGAGCCCGAGCCACTTGAGCTTGAACCGGAGAATATACCCCTCAGTATAATCCACGAAGATCGCCACATAATAATCATTGATAAACCCCCAGGGTTGGTGGTCCATCCCGGGGCGGGGAACATGAGGCATACCCTTGTTCACGCTCTTTTAGGCCACTGCGACGATCTTTCGGGCGTGGGCGGAAAGTTGAGGCCTGGTGTTGTGCATCGCCTGGACAAGGATACTTCAGGCCTAATGGTGGTAGCCAAAAACGATGCCGCCCACCAGAACCTTGCCTCTCAATTCAGGCACGGAGATATAAAAAAAACATATCTCGCCCTCGCGAGGGGAATTCCGGACGACCGTTCAGGGATTATCAATCTTGAAATAGGCAGGGATCCTGTTCATAGGAAAAAGATGGCAATCCTCCCCGAAGGACGGGGAAAAACCGCACTTACCACTTACCAGGTCATTGAAGAATTTGCTGGAGTAAGTCTTTTGAAGGTCAGAATCCACACGGGACGCACACATCAGATCCGGGTCCACATGACGGCAATTGGTCATCCGCTGCTTGGAGACAGCCTTTATGGCGGCCCCGGGTATATTTTCAGCCATGGGCACCGGCTGAAAATAATCAGGCAGATGCTTCATTCATTTGAATTAATCCTTAACCATCCGGTATCAGGGGAGGAAATGAGCTTCAGGGCAGAGATTCCCAGGGATATGGCAGATGTAATAAAGGAAATGCGAGACCAACAGGAGCAGAACAATTCAATGTTCATTGTGAGATGAACATGTGAGGGATTATTTTACGTTAAAGCCCCCAAGAGATTTAAGCACAGCCATTCTATAGACGGATGAGCATGGTCCGGTCTAAAGCAGGCTTAACGGATCAACATCCACTTCAAGCCGCACACTGCCCGGGAAAAATTCGGCGTCATGGTACACCAATCCCGCGCAAACCTGCCTCAGGGCTTTTATGTCCCTGGATTTCAGGAGCACCTGATATCGGTATCTGTTTTTAAGCCTGACCATTGGAGCGGGTGCCGGACCGAGAATTTCAACAGAGCCACCCCCCATCCTTTTTGCCAGACTCCTTGCAAGGGATGAGGCGCTGGCTGCCGCATCAATGACCTTTCCCTTGTTTTTCCCTGAAAATTTAAGGTTGATCAACCGCCCGTATGGAGGATAGGAAAGGGCGTTTCTGAGGGAAAATTCCTTTTGGTAAAACCCCTCAAAATCCTGGGAAGTTATATAACTGAAAACGTAGTGATCCGGCATGTATGTCTGGATTATCACCCTGCCGGGCTTGTCCCGCCGTCCGGCCCTGCCTGCCACCTGCATCAAAAGCTGAAAGGTACGTTCAGCCGCGTGAAATTCCGGCATGTTAAGGGACAAATCCGCCCAGAGAACGCCCACCAGGGTCAGCCCAGGAAAATCATGCCCCTTGCTTACCATCTGGGTGCCTACCAGGATCTGGATTTCACCTGAATGAAAGGCCTTGAGAAGTGATTCCAGCCTTGCCCGGCTGCTGGCCGTGTCCCTGTCAAGACGGCCGATACTGAGTTCCGGAAACATCCCTGCCAGATCAGAGGCCACCCGTTCAGTGCCGTATCCTCTGGCCTGAACCGCCTGTCCGCCGCATTTGGGACATACTGGCAGGGCAGGAACACTATATCCACAATAATGACACACAAGGCTTTCTTTCCGCGAATTACCTGCCGCTGTCTGGTGATATGTGAGGGAAACATCACAATTCCTGCACTTGAATACGTGTCCGCAATCCATGCAGTAGGTAAAGCTGGCATAACCCCGTCGGTTTAAGAACAGAAGCACCTGCTCCCCTTTTGACAAAGTATGATTCATTGCCTGCCCCAGTTCCCCGGAAAGCCACCGGGGTGTCTCGGTTTTTCCTTGCCTGCGCCTGCCATGGGACCGCCTGTCCACGATTTCTATTTTCGGAAGGCTGCTGTCGGCAACGCGTTTGGGCATTTCAAGCAGGGTGTACCTGCCTGCCCGGGCGTTTAGAAGGCTGGATGAGCTGGGAGTGGCCGATCCGAGTATTACCACCGCATCCTGATTCCGTGCTCTGACCACCGCCAGATCCCTGGCATGATATCTTAACCTTGCCTCCTGCTTGTAGGATGGATCGTGTTCCTCGTCCACCACAATAAGTCCTATGTTATCAAGAGGGGCAAACACGGCAGATCTTGTGCCCACAACACAATTACTATGTCCCATGCGGATTTTTTTCCATTGATCACGCCGCTGGGCGTCTGTAAGGCCGCTGTGAAGAACAGTGACGTCCGATCCGAACCTGGACGTGAACCTGCCCACGGTCTGAGCGGTCATTGAAATCTCCGGCACCATGATCAGCGCCCTGCGGCCAGAATCAAGACAGTGACGGGCGGCCCTGAGATAAACCTCGGTTTTTCCGCTGCCTGTAACGCCATGAAGCAGCACGGGAAGATATCTTTTCTGTTCAATGGCCGGAAATACAAGGTCGCAGGCCTTCCGCTGATGACGGGTAAGGCGCAGGTTGCTCCGGGGCGTTTCCCAGGCGTCAGAATGCAGGGACCTGGCCCTTCCCTGCCTGTGTCTGGAAATGATCTTGTCTATTCCCTTCTGCCTTGCTGACAAAAGTCCTGGGGGCAGGGCCTCGGATACGGCCTTGCCGATAGGGTAAAAATAATAGGCTGATATCCAGCCAAGCAGCTCCATGAGGGAATCTGGAAGCAGGGGCTCTGGATCAAGCACCCTTATGACCGTCCTGAGATCAATGTCGTCAGGAATCACCTCTGCGCGGCCCCAGGCAACGCCAACCATGCGACGTCTGCCAACAGGCACAAGCACCCTGCATCCGGCGGACGGCGGACTCGTGCCCTGCTCCATGGCATATGTCAGGGGGCGGGGAATGGGCAGAGGGAGAACCACGTTCAACAAATCCGTTTTCCCGCGATCCCGCAAGATTTTATCCTGTTAACACATCAAAAGCTGGAAACCAGCTTTTTAAGATATTCCTTGAAAATTCCGCCTAAATCAGGATGTTGCAGGGCGTAATTTACTGTGGCCTGGAGATAACCGAATTTATCTCCGGCGTCAAAGCGTTTCCCTGTAAATTCATAGGCATAGAGACCTCTCTCCTTCCTTAGGATATCCAGGGCGTCGGTAAGCTGGATTTCCCCTCCCACCCCTGGCAATGTTCGATGAAGACAGCCATATATCTCAGGACGCAGGATATATCTGCCAATAATGGCAAGATTTGACGTGGTAGTTCCTGGCGGCGGCTTTTCTATCAACCTTTTCACCTCGTACACGCCTGGTGCCACCTCCCTGCCCTCCACAATACCGTAACGGTGCGTATCTTCCAGGGGAACCTGCTGTACCGCCACTACCGATTCCCTGAACTGCTCAAAAACCTTGATCATCTGATAAACGCACGGGACCTCGGCGTCCACGAGATCGTCCCCGAGAACAACGGCAAAGGGTTCGTCCACAACAACGGGTTCTGTTACCAGCACCGCGTGACCAAGACCAAGGGGTTCTTTCTGCCTGACAGAAACCACATCTATGAGTGTTGATATATGACGGACCTCCTTTAACAGATCCAGCTTGCCTTTCTGGGATAAAAAGGTCTCAAGCTCAAATGAGTAATCAAAGTGATCTTCAATGGCAGACTTGCCGGACGCGGTAACGAGCACCACCTCCTTTATGTCAGAGCCTACCACCTCCTCCACTATGTATTGAATCGTGGGGCGGTCCACCACAGTAAGCATTTCCTTGGGGATCACCTTGGTGGCGGGCAGAAATCTGGTTCCAAGACCCGCAACCGGCACAACGGCCTTTTTTACCCTCATCTTTCACCTCCGCATGAACATGTAAGTTTAAAAAATGTAAACGGTGAATAGTGAATCCAGGTAACTAACTGCCATTAACGGAAATATTAGCCAGTCTTTTGTCAATTTCCTGCCAGTTTACCCGCTTGAGCCACGCGTCAAGGTAGGCGTACGGGTCTCCGGGATAATCAAGGCAGTAAGCATGTTCCGCCATATCCACAACCAGTACGGGGACGAAATCCATGGGACATTGCCGGTCATTGTCCGTGCCAAAGATGGAACACTTTCCGGTTTGGGTGTCAAACCCGAACATGCACCATGCCCTGGATGCAAGTGCGGATGCCCTGAATTTCACCCACCATTGATCAAAAGAGCCGAAATTGTGGACAACAACCCTGCCAAACCTTTTGCCGGCAGACATGTTTCGGGACGTCAGGCCGGAGAAATAATAATCATGAAGCCTTATGGCGTTTCGCAGTTCAAGATGTTCAAAAAGGCAGGTTCTCCAATGACTGAAAACAGGATTCGCGCCCCCAAGGTCAATGGAATTTTTCCGTGATTCAAGGGTATTCAGTTCTTCGATATATCTTTTCAGCAGTGCCAGATGTTCCTGTATAAGGGTTGCTGAAAAACCATTCAGGGCCCCTACCATCCAGGAGTAATCCTTCTGCACCATGGCCGTAGATGTTGTTGGACCAACGCAGGTGCTGTTAGAGGTCTTCCCGGCCGCGGCCAGGGGAAAATCCCTGTTAGCGGCCAGGTAAAGACCCATCCCCGCCATAGATTTCAAAAAAACACGCCTTTTCATCACTATTCCTTGGTAAAACAGTAAAGTGGAACATTCTTGATAAAGAATTTTCCAATCCCCGGGCACAAAAAAACACCCGGCAGAAAGATGCCATTATCTGGATAAAATTTATGATGCCAGACTAATCTATGCTGCCGAAAAATTCAAATCAGAGCGCGTCATCCTGAAGGGATGTCCTGGTATCGTAAAATGCGCTGTAAATGGCTGATTTTGATTTCATGGCGTCAGAAATTATTTCCGGGAGCTTTGGTATGTCAAGGGGGGTTATGGCAAGATCAGCTGAAAGAAAAAAGGCCTGCAATGTATCAAACCTGTTTCCCGCGAGGTGAATATAAATAACAAGAATCCTGCGCCTTATATCCATTTCAAGCTGATTGATCGCATCAAGTATTTCTTTCAGCCTATCATCTATATCAGGTCCCTTTTGGTACAGAAATACCAGATCATAGATATGATATTTAAAGCGTATAATCAGGTCTTCAGCGCTCTTGGCCGCCCTGATTTTGTAATCCATGTTTTTCAGAACGGATTCCAGTTGTTGACCTGCATCCTTGTCCGGGCAATAGAGCAGCGCGGTCCTGGTCCCGGGTTCAAAACGTTCAAAGCCTTCAGCCGTTACCGGTTCACTTGCCTTCCTCCGGCATTCAGGCCGGGCAGGTTCAGGGGAGTGTCCAGGGGCTTCCACCCTGATCTTTTTCCTGCATTGAGGGCATGTTATATAGGCCACGCCGTTCTTCGGCAGTTTTTCTTCTGGTATCCTGTACCTTTTTCCGCATCCACCGCAGGTAATATCCACCTTTTCCTCCTTATGGTCAGCCCATATCCCAGTCGTTATCTATGGTAAGATTTTCAATATCTGATGTCTTCTCCCCCCTGGTGCTCTTTATCTTGTCTATCCCCTGCCGCACCCTGGACCTGCTGCTCGCATATGCCAGGGCTGTCTCCTCATTTATATCGCCCTGCTCAAACAGCCGCACGATGTGTTGATCAAATGTCTGCATATCATAGGCATGGCCGGAGTCAATTATGTCGTAAAAGGTCTTCCCTTCCTGTTCTCCGTTTATAATCGCATCCTTTACCCTGATGTTGTTCTGCATAATTTCAAAAATTGCCACCCGGCCGCCTTCCTGCCTGGGCAGAAGCCTCTGCCCCACTACCCAACGCAGTGAATCGGCAAGCCTGAATCTTACCTGGCGTTCCTCTTCGGTTGAAAACATACCAAGTATACGATTAATGGTATGGCCCGCGTTCATGGTATGGAGTGTACTGAAGACAAGATGCCCTGTCTCGGCGGCATTCATCGCGATCTCAATGGTTTCCCTGTCCCTGATCTCACCAACCAGGATTACATGGGGCGCCTGGCGCAGGGCCGCCCGGAGGCCGTTGGCAAAGGAATCAAAGTCTCTGCCCAGTTCCCGCTGGTTAAAGGTGGCCTTTTTATGGCTGTGCATATATTCAATAGGATCTTCAAGGGTTATTATATGAAGAGGGGCAGAGGAATTTATCTCGTCCAGTATCGCGGCAAGGGATGTGGTCTTACCAGTGCCCGTGGCGCCTGTGAACAGGATGATACCGTTCTTTTCCCCTGCCATGGTCCTGAAGCACTGGGGAAGGCCAAGCTCGTCTATGTTGGGAATCCTGCTCTCCAGTTTTCTCATGATGATGCTGTAGGTTCCCCTCTGGGAAAATACATTTACCCTGAACCTTGGACCATTCTGAAGAGAATAGGAAAAATCGCATGATCCATGGCGGATAAGATCCGCAAGCAGCCTTTTATTGTTATCAATAAGGGCCATGGTAAAGATTTCGGTCTGATATCCCGTGAGCCCTCCTGGCATCTGGTCCGGATTTGCGGGGTGCAGCGTGCCGTCTGCCGCCACCTGGCATGGACGGCCAACTGTAAAATTAAGATCAGACACCCGCGGATGCCTGTTCAACATATCATTTATAATAAAATCAACGTCCGATTTTCTCACCTTTTCATCTTCCCCCTCTAAGCAACTTCTGTAAAATCAACGGGCGCGCTTTTTGCGAAAGGTTTGAACCTTGCCTTGTCCACGCACTTGTTATATGCCTCATCCGGATCAATCCACCCCTTCTGAAGAAGCTCCATAATGGCATCGTCCAGGGTCTGCATGCCGAATTTTTTCCCTGTCTGCATGGCGGAGGGTATCTGGTAGGTCTTACCTTCCCTGACAAGATTTCTTACGGCAGGCGTGGCAATAAGAATTTCAAAGGCGACGCATCGGCCCTTTACGTCAATCCGTTTGAACATGGTCTGCGAGATCACCGCCCTCAAGGCGTCCGCGAGTGTGGCCCTGACCTGGGGTTGCTGCTGGGTCGGAAAGATTTCAATGACCCTGTCCACTGTCTTTGCCGCTGAAATCGTGTGCAGCGTGCCCATGACCAGATGTCCTGTCATGGCAGCCTCTATTGCCAGGGATATGGTTTCAAGATCCCTCATTTCACCCACAAGAATTATATCCGGATCCTCACGCAGTGCCCCTCGAAGGGCAGCGCTGAAAGACTTGGTGTGAGTGCCCACCTCACGGTGATTTACAAGGCAGCTCCTGCTCTGATGCACAAATTCTATGGGATCCTCCACGGTAATAATATGATCCTTGCGGTTCCGGTTTGCGTGATCAATAATAGCGGCAAGGGTGGTGGATTTACCGCTTCCAGTTGGTCCTGTTACGAGAACCAGCCCCCTTGGAAGCATGGCAAGCTTTGTCATGACACCTGGAAGCCCCAGTTGGTCAGCCGTCATTATGTTACTCGGGATTTCCCGGAAAACCGCGCCAACCCCGTTTTTCTGCATAAAAAAATTGGCCCTGTACCTGGCAAGGCCGGGTATCTCATATCCGAAATCCACATCCCCGGATTCTTCAAAAACCTTTATCTTTTCTTCAGGCGCTATTTCATAAAGCATGGCCTTCAAATCATCGTTTTCCAGTGGATTGAATTTTACCCTGTGGAGGTCTCCCCGTATCCTCAAAATGGGAGGGGAACCGGAAACAAGATGAAGGTCTGATGCTCCCTGGTCATTCATCAACTTGAAAAAGGCATCTATCTTTGCCATAATTCTTTGTTTTTTCTCCTTTTAACTCTGAAGGTGACATCTCTGCCCAATAGTTAAATCGGCTGAAGTCGCAGGAAACTAAACACTCCGTTGCCGGTCCCTTAATTGCAGGCTATAATCTGCCGATACTTAAACAGTGACGGTCCCTTAAAAGACAGAAAAACGTCAAGCAAGACGCAAAGGCTCAAAAAATTGTTTTCATAACAGGAAATTGTCGTCCCGGACCTTGAGCCTATGCGCAAGGAAAATTTTTTACGGGGCCATCAGAGACATCTGTTGTCATCTCTTGCGATCGTTTTGACAACTGTCTAAAAATAATAATGTTTTTTATTGCTCCTGATCCGGTCCAATGATAGATCTGTCAATAATCCGCCTTAAAGGGGTGTCAAAAAAATATCCACCTGACAACCTTGCGCTCAGAGGTTTGGATATGGATGTGCGCAAGGGGGAATTTGTCTTCCTGACAGGGGCAAGCGGTTCGGGCAAGAGCACGCTGCTCAAGCTGCTCTACTGCGCTGAACGTCCCACATCCGGACAGATAATCGTGGATGGCCTGGATCTGTCCACCCTCTCCCCATCTCAGATTCCTTTTCTGAGAAGAAAGGTCAGTGTTATATTCCAGGATTTTAAATTGCTTTCCAGCAAGACCGTATTTGAGAATGTCTCTATAAGCCTTGAGGTTCTCGGCCTTAAACGGACCCAGATAGAAAAGCGGGTTCGGCAGGTACTTGAAGGCGTCGGTCTTTCGGGCAAGCTTGGTCATACTCCACTGGAGCTTTCAGGAGGCGAGCAACAGAGGGTTGCCATTGCCCGCGCCGTGGTCAATCGCCCTCCCATCATCCTCGCCGATGAACCTACCGGCAACCTTGACAGTGACCGCACAGACGAGGTTCTGCTGCTTATGGAAGAATTAAACGCCAGGGGCGCTACAATCATCTTTGCCACGCATGATGAAAGACTTTATAAAAATACGCACCGACGCGTATTCAGGCTCTCTGACGGCCGGATAGAGGTAACAGGCCCATGACCCTGCCGTCCTTGCTGAAAAGAGCCCTCGCGGACTTGTGGAATGACCTTGGCACCCACATGCTGACAACGGTAGTCATTTTTCTGTCCGCACTGATATTTTCTTTTTTTTCACTGATTTATTTTAATCTGCAGAATTTTGTCGAACATTTCGGCACAGAGCTCGGACTTGTAATATACCTGAACAAGGCCACTCCGCAGGATCGCATCCCCGCGCTTTACCAGAAACTTGCCGGTCTCGAAGGCGTCCAGGCGGTGGTTTACATATCACCTGATGCGGCATTTAAACGACTTGCCTCCTATCTCAAGGACGAAAAGGATGTACTTAAGGGAGTGGACCCCAAATTTCTTCCCCCCTCCTTCGAGCTTCGGATAAACCGGGCGGTGTTTCACCTGGACCGTCTGAAAAGGCTCGCGGAAAAGATAAACAGGTGGCCTGAGGTAACAAAGGTTCAATACGGGCAGGAATGGCTCAACAAACTGAAACGGTTCTCCGTGCTTTTAAGGGCAGTAGTGCTGATAAGCGGCCTTCTTCTTGTACTGTCTTCCGCCTTTGTGGTTTCCAACACCATAAAGTTGACCGTCTATGCCAGGGAACAGGAGATGGAAATATTACGTCTGGTGGGAGCGACAAACGGATTTATTCAGGGCCCTTTCCTTATTGAGGCATTTTTCCAGGGGCTTCTGGGTTCAGGTCTTGCTCTCGCCTTCCTGTATGCAGGATATCGCTATGTGGAGACCCTCATGGGGGCCTCCTGTCTTTTAAAGGGGGTTAACATCTCTTTTCTCCCCTGGACCTTTATCGGGATAATACTGTTTGGAAGTATTTTTCTGTGCGTTTCGGGAACCGCTCTTGCCATGAGGAGATTTTTGCGCCTGTGATACGGGAAACCGTTCTCCTTTTATTGTCAGCGTCCTTGTGTTTTGTCACCTCTCCTGCCATGGGGCAGAATGTTCTGAAAAGGGAACTGCAGACCCAGCAGCAAAGGCTTCAGAACCTTGAGCGGGATATTGAAATCCACAAAAAAAAGGCGTGCAAGGTGGAACAGGATAAGCGTTCCGTTTTAAAGGAGCTGAAGGAGCTAAACGCCAGGGTCATCTCCCAGTGGAGATTGCTTAGAAAAACCAAGGAAAAATGGACACAAAAAGAGCTTGAGATTGTAAACACCGACAGGGAACTGAATGCCCAGAAAAAGGCGCTGAAAGATCTGAAGGAGCAGGTGGAGGCCAGGCTGTCCGCGCTGAACAACATGGGCACCATTGGCACGCTTAACATACTCTTTGCCGCGGAAAGCCTGC
>JALVVK010000115.1 GCA_027023445.1 Deltaproteobacteria bacterium
CTTCATCTTTCGGATCTTATTCAGGAAGGCAATATCGGCCTTATGAAGGCCGTTGAAAAGTTTGAGTTTAAACGCGGATACAAGTTCAGCACCTATTCCACCTGGTGGATCAGGCAGGCCATTACAAGGGCCATAGCCGATCAGTCCAGGACCATCCGTATACCGGTGCATATGGTGGAGACGATGAACAAGGTGCTCAAGGCAATGCGTGAGCTTTTCCAGGAGACAGGCAAGGAGCCGAGCATTGACGAGGTGGCCGCGCACCTTGGGCTGCCAAGGCAAAAGGTTTTCCAGATCATGAAGATGACCAGGGATCCTATTTCACTTGAGACTATTGTTGGTGATGATGAAGATAGTCATCTTATAGATTTTATTCAGGATATGGATACTCCCTCTCCCGATGAGGCCGCAATGAACTCAAACTTGATGGAACAGACCAGGATAGCGCTTTCAACATTAACCCCCAGAGAGGAAAAGATCCTCAGGATGAGGTTTGGCATAGGAGAGAAGAGTGATCACACGCTGGAGGAAGTAGGCCGGGATTTTTTTGTAACCAGGGAGAGGATACGCCAGATTGAGGCAAAGGCCCTGCGAAAGCTCAGGCATCCGAGCAGGAGCCAGAAACTTAAGGGATTTGTGAAAAACTGATCCCGGATTATGAGGTTCGCAAAAGTTTGTCAAAGACCCGCCTGCCACAGGCAGGTGCGGGGTGGGGCACGTAACTGGAGAAAACGGTTCAAAGCTCAAGGCCCAAAGTAAAAGATTAAAGATATGATTTTTTGTCTTATTCCTTTGAGCTTCCGACCTTGAGCTTTGAGCCGGCTTTCATGTCCGGGGGCGCGAAGCGTCAGGGACATGCTCCGGGCGTCGCATGGTGTCATATACTTTACCTTGACACGCTATTGGCTCTGGCCTACATTTTCAGGGAATCCGGCATGGATTTCCTGGCCTTGGCGCAGGTTAGATGTTATAAGGTTAGAACCTATTTTTATTATTGAGGAGATTTAAACATGGCAAACGACAATGTAATGCATGTCAGTGATGCGGAATTTGATTCCCAGATACTTCAGTCCGATATCCCGGCCTTGGTTGATTTCTGGGCTGCGTGGTGCGGCCCCTGCAGGGCTATCGCTCCTGTTATCGAAGAGCTTGCAGGACAATATCAGGGAAAAGTGAAAATAGCGAAGATGAACGTGGATGAAAACCCTGTAACTCCGGGTAAGTATGGTATAAGGGCCATCCCTACACTGATAATTTTCAAGAACGGAACTGTTGTGGAGCAGATTACCGGGGCGGTGGGCAAGGCCATGATCGAATCCGCTTTGCAGAAAGCACTCTGATATCATTAAGATGCCAAACGGACCAGATCTCGTCATTATAGGTGGAGGCCCTGCCGGGTTAACAGCCGGAATTTACGCCTGCCGAGCCAGGCTTCAGACCGTGTTGCTGGAAAAAACCAGCCCCGGCGGTCAGGTCCTGGTAACAGATTATGTGGAAAATTACCCTGGTTTCCCGGACAAGGTTAGCGGGTATGCCCTTATAGACCAGATGGTCGCCCAGGCGAAACGTTTTGGCCTCTCTATCGAGAACGGAGAGGTCGCCTCTGTTGCGCCCAGGCAGGATAAGGGTGTTATTGAACTTGGGCTTGCGGGGGGTAAAACCCTGTCGCCAAGGTCGGTTATAGTGGCCACTGGCGCCAGCCCGAATCAGCTTGGCGTCCCGGGCGAAAAAGAGCTTACCGGAAAGGGTGTGTCCTACTGCGCTGTCTGTGACGGGCCTTTTTTCCGTGACCAGGAAGTGGCCGTGGTTGGAGGTGGCGACAGCGCGGTTCAGGAAGCCCTTTTTCTTACCAAGATTGTTAAAAAAGTCTATCTTATCCATCGAAGGGATGAGCTGAGAGCCATCAAGCTGCTCCAGGAAAGGGCTCTTTCAGAGCCCAAAATTCAACCTGTCTGGAACAGTGTGGTGGAAAAAATAAACGGCTCCGATCAGGTGGAATCCCTGTCCCTTTTAAACAGGGAAACCGGCGAACATTCCAGTCTGTCTGTCCAGGGGGTATTTATATTTGTGGGCATACAGCCCAATACCTCTTTTCTGAAAAATCTGCTTAAAACAGATGAAAGAGGATTTATTATTACGGACGAATGGATGAGGACCTCTGTCCAGGGTATCTTCGCGGCTGGAGACTGCCGGGCAAAACCCCTTCGCCAGATTTCCACTGCGGTGGGAGATGGGGCCTGCGCTGCCTTTGCGGTTGAACATATGCTTAACGGCTACTAAAAAATCATTGGCCGGGTTCGGTCCAGAGAGAAAACAAACATCACAAAGGGTAGATTCTTATTTAATAATCATAAGTCGTCCTTAAATAGGCAGATCAGAAAAGATCCTTTGTCTAAAAGGTGTAAGGACCGGACAGGATTTTTCCCGGTACGCTTCATGTCAGATTTGTGGAATATATGTGTGATGAATAAATATATCAGGGTACATGCATTTTTAATATGCCTCGTGGCGGCTCTCGCGCTTCAGGGTTGCGCGGGAGTTAATAAGGCGGAAAACAAAAAAGGTCAGGGGTTTTTCGGCTGGTTTAAGAGCGCGGTTGAACCACCGAAGGAGGACGCCACGAGCCTGGCCTCCGAGGCAGCGGAGTATTATGCCAAGGGTAGATACCTGCTTGCAGGGGAGGTCTATCAGAAAATAAAGGACCGTTATCCCTTTAGTCCTCTTGCCACCCTGGCGGAATTGAGGCTTGCGGACTGCAAGTTTCATCAGGATCTTTTTGAAGAGGCTATTCCCCTTTATGTGGATTTTGAAAAGATGCATCCCACCAATGAGTCAATTGCCTATGTAATATTTCAGGAGGGGTCCTGTTATTACCATCTCATGTGTCCGCCAGACAGAGATCAGACAAGTACCCGGAAGATGATAGAGACCTATCAACGTCTTCTTGCCAGGTTTCCTGATAGCCCCTATGCCTACGAGGCCCGAAAAAGAATTCAGAAAGGTTTGAATACCCTGGCCATGCACGAAATCGTTGTGGCCAGATGGTACCTGCGGGTAAAGCAGTATCCGCAGGCAAAAATGCGCCTTCAAACTGTGCTGGATTCTTATCCCGACACCAATGCAGCCAAGATTGCCCATAGACTGATAAAAAAACTAAAGGGCGTTTCCTACGCAGACGCGGCCAAAATTAAACCCTGGTGGGAAAGGGTTCTGCCATGATCGGTATTAATCTTCCTTTTCTTCTCCATACCATCGGAGAAGCACATCTGCTATCTTCAGCCCCTGTTTTTTGTTTGAGATATTAAATTTGCTCTGCTGGCGGAACACGCCTCCAGACTTGCGGTACCTGCGGATGGATACCTTGGGTTCCGCCCATTTCCCTGAGGAACGGTCAATGTCCTGGTAAAGAAACATAATGGTGGTCCAGCTTCCCCGGGTAAGGATTTCCTTGTCAAGTTCCCTGGTCAGCAGGTTACCCTCGGTATCCTGATATTCTACCGTGATATCGTCTATTTTTTCTGCCATGTCTTTCAAGTCCCCCTTGTACACACATTATACGCGCCGGTTAATGCGCTGTTTGCAAGAAGCCGGGGCGCTCCGGCAGATATTCCCGGCATGGGCTGATTCAATAACACGGGAAGACAGACAAGTCCACGCCTTAAAACAGCGCGGGGCCAGGTGGATTTTTTGCATGGAAGGAAATTTTTATGATTCTTCCGGCATATCCGTCCCAAGTATGCCTGCAGGAACTATAATGGCCCTGAGGCGGCCCGCCCCGCCCATTCAGTCAGCGTCAGGCCGCATGTTGCGGCGTTGGATGAGCTGTAATCCGGGATCCCGGGATAATGTGTGTTTTCTCTTTGCTGCCTATGACGGCTTGATGTCCACGTTTTTCAGGTATGGAATCCGTTTTTTCAGGGTGTCTTCCATCTCGTCTATCTTGGCACCCACGGTTCTTGTAACCCTGTTCGCAAAGGCGGCGCAGAACTGGAGAAAGTCGCCGTAGGTCTTGATTTCCTGGAAGTCCTCCCTGAGGCTTTCCTCCATTTCCTTCACGAGAAGATAGCCGTTCAGCTCAACCTCGGCCCTTACCCGGTGTTCTTCAGGGGTAAGTACAAGCATCCTGATATCCTTAATTCCTTCCACGAGGGGAAAGGTTCTGATCTGTCGGCGCACCTCCTGCTGCAGTTCCTTGGGAGATGCCTTTTCAATCAGGTAATGAAGGTTTTCCCTGATCAGTATGATGGCGATAATACCCAGAATTATTCCGATGACAATGGATCCTATGGAGTCCCAGTAGGTCTTTTTCGTGTATACGGTGAGCAGTATGGCTATGGCCGCGAGGATTACGCCAAACACGGCGGCGCCGTCTTCCATCAATACCGCCAGGTTGGTGGTGTCATGTTTTTTGTGATCCTGCCAGGCGACCAGAAAAGATGTTCCCTCTGCCAGGAACGCGATCAGCAAAACCAGTATGGTCATGTAGTCAATGTGGGGGGTGTGCGGATGAATCAGGCCGTTTATGCCATGCGAAACCGTGACCCCCGCACCCACGAAGAAGATGCCGCAGGCCGAAATGAGCCCCCATACGTAACGCTCCTGACCCCTGCCAAAGGGGAATTCCTTGGATGGGCCGATCCTGCTTCGGTGTAGTCCCAGCAGGAGAAGTGACTGGTTGGCGGTGTCAGCCAGGGAGTGGATTGCTTCCGCGAAAATGGAGGCGCTGCCGCCGGTAACGGCTATGATAAATTTCAGGATACAGACCAGGAGGTTCGCGGCAAGGGCCGTGTAAACCGATTTCAAACCTTTTTAAATCCTCCTCACGTGGAAGTAGATTAAAGAACAAATATTAATGCTATTAATACAATGTTAAATGTTAAATTCTAAATGTTAAATTAAGGTGCTAACTTATTATATCTCTCTGAATTTAATAAAAATTTGTTTGCCATAATTTACAATTCACCATTTATCATTTAACATTTTCATGCCGGGCGGCGCAAAGCACGCCCTGGCATGAACGGACACGCATGATCCGGGCCTACCTGCGGTGGATCATCCAGCGTGCCGGGTCATTCTCCATTGGTTCAAACGGGCCGACCTTGAGTTCAATGGTTTTGTCCGGGGCGAAACGCCTTACCCTGAACAGTTTGACCATTACGGTGTCTCCTTCTTTCTTAAAGACAAGGGAGAGTTTGACATCGCTAATGGAATGTATGGGCCTGCCGTCCATCTCCAGGATCACGTCTCCGCGCCTGATGCCGGCACGCTTCGCGCAGGTTCCGGGGAAGACCGCCTTGACCTTTACCTTGCCCTTTTCTTTTCCGAGTATCACGCCTAACTTGGCTGAAAACGGGGCTGGAATATCCTGCGGAAAAAGCACATAATCAGATACTGTCCGGTCAACCACCTCCCCTGCCGGACACAGGATCAGAGAACACGAATAATCTCCCCGGCGTTTTACCCTTGAGGGTATGCCATATCCATAGGCAATGTGTCCCGCGCCTGCCATGACCACCATGGAGTAATCAGGATGTTTCGCCAGATAGTTACATATGCTCTGCGCCATGGTTTCGTCCCAGAGGACCTGTGCCTGGAAAAAGTATTTAAAACTTGGGATGTCGTGCCTGGGGTGCTGCATGAAAATGGATTTAAGCCAGGCCTTGTAGTCCTTGTTGGAAAGGTCGAGATCCCTGGGGATTTGTTTTTTCTGGTCTTTATTTAGGGAATCAAGTCCCTTCTTTGCCACCTGCTTTGATATCTCGGAAGGAAGGTTTAGGGCGATTATGGGGATTTGGGCCTTTTTGCAGTACTGTATGATTGGTCTGTACAGGTGGTAATCATATCCCCAGCGCTTGAAGTATTCGGTTTGCCTGAGAAAGGTCCTTTCATCTATTTTACCGGCCAGGTATTTATCTATGACCTTCTGATAGGGCCTTTGAAACATCTCCATGCCGACCGCGATCCGCATGCCCATTTTCTTCAGTGTTTTGATAGTTGAAAGCTGGACGAGATGATTACTATACCGGTTGTGCTGTTCCCCTATAAATATCACCCTGTTTGACGCGACATCACGAATGATCTGATCCAGTGTTGAGAGCCTGGATGTCGCGATGCCTGTGACTTCAGGCAGAACCATTTTTTTTATTCCCATGCTGAAGTGCGCCTTTTCCTTGTTCTTTAAAATACCTCCCTGAAATTCAAGCCTGCTGTAACCGCCGTAGTGCCTGAGTTTGTATCTTAATGGCTCAAGTTCCTTCCACGATGAGGCATGAAGATAAACGACCACCTGGCCGGGGCTTAATGGATTTTCCTCGGCACGGATAAAGACTCCTTTTGATGTGGCAGGTGATGAATTGGCCGGCTTGCCCCAGGGGTTTCCCAGGATCAGGACAGATCCCTCTTTCAAGGCGTCCTGCCGTGGTATTGAAGACGGCAGAGGTTTGAGCCCCCAGTGTTTAAGGATGTTGGAAAAGGGGGCATAGATGTCCCCGGCGCCTGGATCCATTATATAAAATTTGTGTTCCGCTCCATACAGCCTTGAAAGTGAAGGTGGAAATTCTTTCTTGGTCAGGGTGCGCATTATGTCAAAATCAGGGTCAATCGTAACAAAACTCGGCGTGTCCGATACCTGTATGAGAAAAGTCTTTTTCCGACAATCCAGGGATACGGTTTTGTTAACATTCCCGCCCTCAGTTTTTATCCGGACAGGCACCAGCAGTCGGTAGGGATCATCCTGTTTCTGGGTGATGGTAAACCTTACCTCGGTTTCCCCACCCTGTACGCTCTGTGCCACAGGGTCCCCCGTCAGGGCAAGGTCCGGACAGTCCGCGCGGTTCAGCCATTGGTTGAAAAACCATGAAAGGTCCCTGCCGCTTTTTTTCTCGAATATCTTCTCTATATCTGTCCATCCCGCGGGCCTGAATCGGTATTCCACTATCATTTCTCTGAGGCTGTCAAAAAATATCTTGTCTGTTACAAGGCGCCTCAGCATGTGGAAGACCATGGCCCCTTTGGAATACCCGACCGCCCGTGTCGCCCGGTTTGTGCCCGACCGGAAATCCTTAAGGGGCATGCTGTTGCATGGATGGACATAACTTTGATATTCAACAAGGG
>JALVVK010000116.1 GCA_027023445.1 Deltaproteobacteria bacterium
AGAACATGATACGTCTGGTTGCCAATAGACATTTCGGGCTGGCGCTCAAGGTGGCTCCTCCGGAGCACGGTGTAAAGCTCGGCATCTATCATCCGGACGCGCCGGCCCCTTTTCTCTCGGTAGAAGAATACCTGAAGTGGTACAAGGCAAGGCGGGGTTTTGCAGGCAACAGGCCCTGGGTCGGTCTTCTGTTTTTTTCCTCAAGCCTGTCTGAAGGCCAGCGGAAGCCAATAGATTTTTTGATCCGCGAGATGGAAAGGCAGGGTCTCAACGTCCTTGCCTGTTTTGGCAGGGATGAGGTGGCCATAAAGAAATTCCTGTTGGATAAGGATGGCAGATCCAGGGTTGACCTTCTTGTCGCCTTTTCACTCAAATTTTATTCCGCCCTCACCCCTGAGCTTGCCAGGCTTTTGCGCAGGCTGAACGTGCCGGTCATAAATGCCATAAGCCTGTATAAAGACACACTGGCCCAATGGAGGAAAAGTCCCATAGGCATCGGAGGTAACGAGGTTGCCTGGTCTGTGGCAACCCCTGAGATTTCAGGCCTCATCGAACCCACGGTACTTGCGGCAAAGAAAAAAATTACAGACTCCGCAAGCGGAAAAACATTTTATGTTGGCGTGCCGGTAAAGGAAAACGTGGAGCGGCTCATTCCCAGGCTGAAGAACTGGATTGCCCTGCAGCGCAAACCCAACCGGGATAAAAGGGTGGCAATCATGTTTTATAACCACCACCAGGGCAAACAGAACATAGGGGCCAGTTACCTCAATGTCTTCCGGAGCATTGAGGAGATACTTGCCGCCATGAAGGCCCATGGATATTCCACGGGTAGTTATCTTCCTGATGAACAGACCATAAAGAGGCTGATACTCTCAACGGCCAGGAACGTGGGTTCCTGGGCGCCCGGGGAACTGGACCGGATGCTGCGTGCAGGGGATGTGATAAGGCTTCCGCTCAAAGAATACATGGAATGGTTTAAAACCCTTCCTGAGGATTTCAGGAAAAAGGTGATCATGCAATGGGGAAAGCCGGAAGACTCCGGCATAATGATGAAGGACGGGAGCTTTATCATCCCGGCGGTTCGTCTTGGCCACCTGGTGCTTCTTCCGGAACCTGCCCGCGGCTGGGGGGATGACCCCATGAAACTTTATCACGATACAACTCTCTATCCCCATCACCAGTACCTGGCCGTTTATCTCTGGCTTCAAAGGGAATTTAAGGCGGATGCCATCATCCACCTTGGCACCCATGCCACCTATGAGTGGACCCCTGGAAAACAGGCGGGCCTTTCCCCGTCCTGTGCACCGGAGGTGTTAATAGGAGACATACCCAACATCTATCCCTATATCGTGGATGATGTGGGTGAGGGTATACAGGCAAAGCGCAGGGGACGGGGCGTGATTGTTTCCCATTTGACCCCGATGCTCAGGGAATCAGGACTTTACGGGGAATACAGCCGGATGTCCGGGCTTATTAACGAATATGAAAGGGCTGTCGCGAGAGACAGTACCACGGCTTCGGAAAAATTCAGGAAACTCATGGATCTTGCGGCAAAGACTGGAATCCTGCAGGATTTAAAGGATGAAAAGGCACGCTGGGGCGAAAGCGGAAAAGCGGAATCCCGGGGCAGGCTGGTCCAGGTTTTGAGCCATTACCTTGAGGAAATAAAAGAAAATCTTATCCCCTATGGCATGCATACCTTTGGCAGGTCTCCTGGAGATGACGAGGCCCGGGAGATGGCCCGGGCAATATTAAAGTGGAACAGGAAACTCGATGAAAAGGACATTATTGCCCGTCTGAGACGCTCGGGCGGCCTGGAAATAAAATCCCTGCTCGCGGGCCTGAGCGGCAGATATGTCATTCCTGGAGAGGGGAACGATCCTATCAGGAATCCTGGAGCCATCCCTACAGGCCGTGATTTTTATGGTTTTAATCCGAACAAGATTCCTTCTCCCTCTGCGTGGATATTAGGGAAAAAGGCCGCGGAGGATATTATTCGGAATCACCTCAAAAAACAGGGAAAGTATCCGGAAAAGGTGGCCATAGTGCTCTGGGCCACCGAGACCCAGCGAAACGAGGGCGTGAACGAATCAACCGCCCTGTGGCTCATGGGTCTTAAACCCAGGTGGAACGGGGCAGGTCGTGTGACCGGGGTAGATGTGGTCCCGGGAAGGATTTTGAAGCGTCCCAGGATAGACGTGATGATAAACGCCTCAGGTCTTTACAGGGACCTTTTCCCGGATAAGATTATATGGCTCGACAAGGCGATTCGGTTGGCGGCAAGACAGACGGATATCGATAATCTTATAGCTCTTCACGATCGCCAGATAAAAGACGCTCTTGTTGCCAGGGGCGTGCCGGAAAAAAGGGCGAAAATCCTCAGCCGCTTCAGAATTTTTTCGGAAAGGCCCGGTTCATACGGCACGGGAGTTGCCGAAATGACGGGCAATTCCGGGATATGGAAAGATCCGTCAGAGATAGTCGGCGTATTTGAAAACAGGACTGGTTTCGCGTTCGGTGCGGGCCGGTGGGGGGAGCCCGCAAAGGAAGTCCTGAAGCAGAATCTTGCCCGCGTGGATGTTGCTGTTCATTCCAGGTCCAGCAATGTCTATGGCCTTCTTGATAATGACGATATGTTCCAGTACCTTGGCGGGCTGTCCATGGCCGTGCGGCAGGAATCCGGCAAGGCGCCTGAGACCCTTATTACCCGTCAACAGAAGCCAGGTTCTGTTGAGGTGGAAAACATGGCCAAAACCCTTGGCAGGGAGATGCGCAGCCGTTATCTGAATCCAAAATGGATAAAGGGAATGAAAAGGGAGGGCTATGCAGGTGCCAGAGAAATGGCACATTTCGTGGAGTACCTCTGGGGTTGGCAGGTAACCGTGCCTGAAGCGGTGGATGGTGCCAAGTGGAGACAGGCCTACGAGGTATATGTGGAAGACAAGTACGGGTTGGAGATGAAAAAGTTTTTCAACAAAACCAGCCCATGGGCATACCAGTCCATCACGGCCCGTATGCTGGAGAGCATTCGCAAGGGCTACTGGAAGGCGGATGAGAAGATAAAAAAGAAACTTGCCGTGGAATATGCCCTTAACGTGGTGGATAAAGGGGTGGCCTGCTGTGATCATACATGCAATAATCCGTTGCTGAACCAGATGGTGGTTTCCATCATATCCGTTCCAGGCCTTCTCAGCCCGGAGGTAGTGAAAAAATTCAAGCTGGCGGTTGAAAAGGCGGCTCAAAAGAGTCTTGATGAACAGGTCAGACAAAGGCTGGAGCTTCAGGCCAGGCTGACCGCCCCCGGAGAAAACAAGAATGTGAAAAAACCGGTCCGGCAAAACGTCAGGGGAGAGCGAAAAGATTTTAAGAAAGGAGGCGCGCGACAGCCAGTGGCAAAGCGGGAGGTGGAAGGGTACAAGATGGAAGAGGTGAAGAAGGTGGATCAGAATCAGAGGCCTTCATCCTCGGGCATGGAGTGGCTCGGGCTTCTGGCCGTAGGCTTTTTCATTGTACTTTTCGTGCTCGGCGCGGCAAGAAAGGCGAGATAGGCAACAATATGGAGGACAGAAATGTACCTATAGTCCTTGCGGCCTTTGGGAGCACAAAATCCTCCCTGGATGTGTACAGGAAAATGGCAGAGGAAACAGCAGAGCGATTTCCCGGCCACAGGGTTCTCACCGCCTTTTCTTCAAGGATGGTAAGGGAAAAAATAGGCGGCAGAAAACAGGGACGCCGGCCTTCCGGTACAGAAGACGTGCTGGCTGAACTTGAGTCGTCCGGCTGTAACTGGGCAGTGATTCAGTCTTTACATATTACCGCAGGGCATGAATTCGACAGGCTTGTAAGCACTGCAACGGAATTTACCATGAGAACAAGTATCGGACTTCCCCTTCTCTCCGCTCCTGACGACTATGCCACGCTTTCCGATATACTCCGGGATTTTGTTCCGCAGGAGCCGGAACAGGGAGTGGTTTTTGTCGGGCATGGAACCGATCATCCTGCGTGGAGCGCCTATCCCGCCCTTGAAAACATTATGAGGAAGAGATGTGGTGGCAGAGCCTGGGTTGGGGTGGTTGATGGAACCCCGGGGCCGCGTGAGGTGGCGCGGGAGGTCAGGATTGCCGGTCTGCGTGCAGTGAATATTGTCCCGATCATGCTCGTTGCAGGGGTGCATTTTATGGACGACATAAAGGGGGAAGATGAAGATTCATGGGCCTCTGTATTCAGGAAAAACCGCATAGAGACGTCCATATCAGAGCTTGGTCTTTTGGAGCTTGTGGGGGTAAGGAAGATGTTTCTGCGGCACGTGGAGGATGCACTGGATGTGATCAGGGGCGGATAATCTGGAATGAGTTGTTTTTTATTAAAGTCTGACCTTGAAGGGAGATTCATAAATGACTGAGCTCGAACTCGCCGTACGTGGTGAGATTACTTCGGATATGAAGCGGGTGGCCGAGGATGAGGGGATTAGTCCTGAATATGTCAGGGATAAAGTTGCCGCCGGACAGATTGTGATATTAAAGGGGCGGAAAAATGGCAGGCGGGTAGTGGGGATAGGTCGGGGACTGCGGACAAAGGTAAACGCTTCTATAGGAACCTCAAGCGATATTAATGATATAGAGCTTGAAAAACGCAAGGCCCTTATAGCGGAGAAAAACGGCGCGGATACGCTGATGGAGCTTTCCGCCTCAGGTGATTTTGACCGGATACGGCAGGAAATTTTGGATGTCAGCTCTCTTCCGGTAGGTAATGTGCCCCTGTACCAGGCCTTCAAGGAGGCCGCGATAAAATGGGGGGCGCCCCACCGGCTCGAGGAAGAGATGCTGTTTGACCTGATAGAGCGTCAGTGTGAAGACG
Organism: Deltaproteobacteria bacterium; assembly: GCA_027023445.1. Lineage (GTDB taxonomy): Bacteria > Desulfobacterota > Dissulfuribacteria > Dissulfuribacterales > JALVPX01 > JALVVK01. Next base: position 4,858 of record JALVVK010000116.1, read on the forward strand.
GGATAGGCTTCATGGCGGTTCACTGCGGGATAAACCTCTTTACCGTGGAAAGGATGAAGAGGCAGGGCTACAGGTATGGAGGCCTCTGTTCAAAAGGTGGAACTCTGATGGTGGAGTGGATGATCCGGAACAACAGGGAAAATCCGCTCTATGAAAAGTTCGACAGGGTCTGCTCCATCCTGAAAAAATACGACACTGTGCTGAGCCTTGGAAACGGGATCAGGGCGGGCGCAATACATGATTCGCTGGATCGTGCCCAGATGTCTGAGCTGATTCTCAACTGTGAACTGGCCGAAAGGGGACGCGAACTTGGATGCCAGATGATGGTGGAAGGTCCGGGCCACGTTCCCCTTGACGAGATTGAGGCCAACATCATCCTGCAGAAAAAGATGTCAAACGGGGCGCCCTATTATATGTTGGGCCCTGTCCCAACGGATGTGGGGGCGGGGCTTGACCATATAGCGGCCGCGGTGGGTGCCGCTCATTCGTCCATGTATGGCGCTGACCTGATATGTTACATAACACCCTCGGAACACCTTGGGCTGCCGGACGAAAATGATGTGGAAACAGGTGTTAAGACTGCCAGGCTGGCGGTACACATGGGAGATGTTGTCAAACTCAGGGGCAGGGCGGATCAGGCGGATATGCAGATAAGCAAGGACCGGAGGGATTTTAACTGGGATCGTCAGTTCAAAAACATGCTTTTCCCCGAGGACGCGCGAAGGATAGCCTCTTCCAGGCGTTCTTCAACGGACAAGGGATGTTCCATGTGCGGGGATATGTGCGCGCTGAAAAATGCCGAGGCCACCCTGAGCGCCTATCTCAAGGGGGACAAGTGCAATCACTGAGGGGGCTGCCGGGGATAGACGCGGAAAAGGGAAGCAGGTACAAATAAATCAACTGTCAAGAATAAAGATTTGACCCCCTGATTACTATTTTCGCCTTTTCCTTTGTCTGAATACCAGGCGGACCGGTGTGTGAGGGATGTCGAGCTGTTCCCTGAACTGGTTGACCAGAAATCTCTTGTACTGGTTGGGAATGTAGTCCGGATAGTTGGCAAAGATCAGGAAGGTGGGCGGGCCGGTCCTGATCTGGGTGGCATAGTAGAGCCTTACGTGGTGTCCCTTGTGAATGGGAGGGGTTCTTTTGGCAAGCGCCTGCCGCAGAATCTGGTTTACCGTGCCGGTGTTAGTGCTGGTATGGAACTGCCGGTAGACCTCATCCACCATGGGAAAGATCCGGTCAAGGCCTCTTGATGTCAGGGCAGAGATGTTAAGATGGGGAGCATAGGGCACGAATCTTTTGGCCCGTTTGAGTTCCTGCATGCGTAACCTTATGAGCGCATGGTCTCCCCGGATGAGATCCCACTTGTTGTACAGGGTAATGCACCCCCTGGCATATTCATCCGTGTACCCGATAAGCCTCTTGTCCTGGTCGGTGATTCCCTCTTCAGCGCTCAGCAGAACCAGGGCTATGTGGCTTGTCCGGATGGCCTCTATGGCCTTGAGCACGCTGAATTTTTCGATCCGGTTCCTGACCTTGGACCGCCTCCTGATGCCGGCCGTGTCTGTTATGAGCACGCCTGTCCTGTCAGGACGCCTTATCATGGTATCTATGGCATCCCTCGTGGTTCCGGGGATGTCGGTTACGATCATCCTTTCCTCTCCGGCCAGCCTGTTCAGCAGCGAGGATTTTCCCGCGTTAGGCCTTCCGATGAGGGCGAGCCGGATTAGATCTTCCCGCTCCCCGGTGGCCTCAGGCGCCTGATCCTCAGGTTGAACTTTGGGGGCTTCCCGCGCCCAGCCTGACAGGATGCGTTTCAGTTTGTTGATGCCCCTTCCATGTTCGGCTGATATGGGTATGAGTTCATCCGTTCCGAGTTCATAGAATTCGTATATCCCAAGCTCTATTTCGGCATTGTCCACCTTGTTGGCTACCACGACAAAGGGAAGTCTTCTTTCCCTGAGAAGGTCCGCCACCTGGCGGTCCGCCGCGGTTATCCCCTGCTTTGCGTCCACAAGCAGAAGTATCCTGTGGGCCTCTTCAATGAACTTCAGGCCCTGTTTATATACCAGCTCAGCGATGGGATCCGCGTCTTTGGGCGCGGCGAGCCCTCCCGTGTCAAACAGGAGGATCGTCCCGCCATCTATTTCAACGGATGCCTGACGCACGTCCCTTGTAAGACCGGGAGAGGGGTCCACCAGGGCCTTTTTTGACCGGGTAAGCCGGTTGAACAGGGTGGATTTCCCCACGTTGGGACGCCCGACCAGGGCGACTTTCAATTCTTTTGAACTCATGGAGCCGAGCTTAATGCCTATTTCAGAATCTGCAACCTGAAACACCAGGTGCCGGAACATTTATTTCGTGCAAGGTGGCGCGAAACACCACTTTGCGCAAGATTGAAGGTTATGGATTACCTCTTGATTTTTCACTGCCTTCATCATCAACTGACCAGGTTCCAATTTTCTGGGTCCAGCCGTCAAGATTACCGTCATTAAAATCATCCTGAAAGGTGTATGAAAAAGCTGCTCCGGGGATACCAGGTGCTGCCAGTAAGATAATCAGTGATAAGATTAAGTTTTTCCCAAAATAATGGTAAAAAATTGTCCTTTATGACGCGCTTACTTGCTGAATATGCCGCCTATTCCCCGGGAAATAAGGCTGGCGATGTCCGCCGTTATGATTGGCAGCGGCCTTCCGGGTTGAAAGGCCAGGTATTTAGGCTTCCATACGGGCTCAAATTTTTCCTTGTACCTTCTAACCCCCTGGAAGTTATAAAAATGTTCTCCGTAGCGGAAAACGAGGGCGCCCATCTTGCTCCATGCGGGAGCGAGAGCGTGGTCTTCCAGGCCGGCAAGAGGGGCCATGCCCAGGTTGAAATAACCATAGCCCTGCTCCCTGCCCCACAGCATGAGTTCGATGAAGAGGTAATCCATAACGTCGTGCGCGGTTTCCGGATGGAAACGCATAAGATCAACAGACAGCTCCCTGCGGTTTCCCCCGGGCCAGAGGTTTGCAAAGGCTGTTATGGTGTCCTTGTACCGGATCACGGCGGCAGGAAATCTCATCAGGTATGATTCGTTAAAGAAACCAAGGGAGAAGGATTTTTCCCGCGTGTTTTTTTGGGCCAGCCAGGTATCCGAGATTTCCCTGAACCGCGGGATATGTTCAGGGACTTGTTCCTCAGGGATGATTTCAAAGGAGTATCCTTCCCGCCTTGCCCTGTTATAGGCGTGACGCAGCGATTTGCGTGATGCCCCCCTAAGGGAGAAGTTCCTGAGCCTTACCCGGCCTTCTTCCCCTATTTTGATCAGGTTCATGCCAAGATCTATGTAAACCGGCAGGTTTTCTGGATCTACCTGGTAAAAGACAGGATATCCCCCGAAGTGGTCACACAGGTCCCGGAAATGCCAGGCAAGCTCGATTGTCTGTCTCCGGGTGCCTACCGGGTCGCCCATGGCGATCCAGCTCCGGCCTTTTATGCCGTACATGACAAAGGCAGACCGGTTTTTATCAAAGAGAATGGATTTGTCTCCCAGCAGGGCTAGATAGGCATAGGTTTTTTCAGATTTGCGGGCGATAAGGGCCGCTGCTTCCAGTTCTTCCCCGGATGGGGTTGCGGGCGAGGGCAGCGCGGGCCTCAACAGCCTTGCCATGGCAAAGATCAGCATTACCGTGGCGGCTCCAACGGTGGCGCGCAGAAATTTGGGGGCGTCATCCCGGAAGGCAAAATGCCACCACAGGTCGTTGGTGTATTCCGTGTGGCGGTATGAGAAGAAACCAAGCCATACGCTTCCTGCAAAGACAACGATTATGGCCGCTGTCCAGGCCGGGGAAAAGGGCTCGTCAATCAGGGAGGTCTTGCGGTAAAATCGTTTGCGGCAGGGCAGCAGGGCCATGAGTATGAACCCCAAGACAGTGGCCTCTTCATAGTCCACTCCCTTTAACAGTGAAAATACTATTCCGGCTGCGAGAAGGATTATCGACATAAAATAGGCGGCGTTCAGCCTGCGCTGCAAACCTCTTGCCAGTACGAGCAGGGCTGCTCCGGTAAGGCTTGCCGCAAAGTGGGAGATCTCCAGTACCGACAGGGGAAGGAGGTGTTTAAGCCAGGCAAGGCGTTGGGGTACGGCTGGAGACGCGCCTGAAAAAAGGAGCAGGGTTCCTGCCAGGAAGGCCCCCGCGGCCAGGATGTGAGGTATCAGTGCGGGCAGCCTGACAGTAATTGACTGGATAAGAAGTCTTGCCTTTTTATGCTGCTGGAGCAGTTCCTGGGTTCCCAGGAGCATAAGTGCGCTGCATAGAGGCAGGATGTAGTAGATACCACGGTATGAGATCAGTGCCCCCATTGCCGTTGATGCAGGAAGGTACGGGGCGAGCAGAAGGAGCATTATTCCCTCAAAGACCCCTATCCCTCCGGGTACGTTGCTCGCTATGCCGACGAGTTCGGAGAGGAGAAAAAGGCCTAAAAATGCCGGGAAGGGCAGGTCCGGGACGGTGGGCAGGAGTATGTATAATATCCATGCTGCCAGGGTCCAGTCCACACAGGATACCGCTATCTGTGCCAGGGAGAGGCTGGCAGGGGGAAGTGGGAATTCCCACCTGATTATTTTTAAGGGTTTCCTTTTCAGTATTATCCAGATCATATATGCTCCGGCCAGGCTGAGCATGATTGCGCCCATGGGCCGGGTTGAATGCATGGGAAGGCGGAGTACGCCGTGGATCTGAATCGGGTTGATCAAGAATACAGTCCCTCCCAGCACTATTAATCCAAGCCAGAACGACACGGTACAAAAGGCCACTATCCTTGCGATATCAGTGGCGGACAGGCCCCAGGCCGAGTACAGGCGATAGCGTATGCTGCTTCCCGCGACAATGGAAAGACTGCCGGCATTGTTTGTAAAGGCATATCCAATGAAGGATGCGAGAGCGATCCTGGGATAGGATTGAACGGCTCCGATGTAGCGAAATGCCAGGACATCGTAAAAGGTCATGATCAGGTAGTTGAGGCATGTGAAACCAAGGGCCAGCAGAATGTGGTTTTTGGGAATGGATTGAAGCGAGGCGGTTACATCGTGGTAGCTGTATTTGGCAAGGGAATAATGAAGGGCTGAAAGGGCGGCCAGAAATATCAGGATCTCGAACAGCGCCCTTGCCAGACGCCGGAGTCGGGCAGAACGCATGTCTCGATGATCTGTTGCTGAAACAGCCACTTTGGTTCCCTCCCCACCAGTTTTCCGCAGGTGTCTGTTTATCTGAAAACGCACTTTTTGGTTGGTCATGGATATATAAGGACATTCATGGCCAAAAAGCAAAATGTTCCCAGGGGTGCATTTTCATGTTTTTTGCCCGGTTCACCGGGAATGGCAGTTATGGCAATTTACAATTTATCACTTATCATTCAACATCTTCATGCTCAGGATGCGAAGCGCGGCCTGGCATAAAGGTTTGACTATGATACCTGAGAACCTATCATATCAGCATGGGATCATACAGGAGGAATTATGAAAGTTCTTATTCTTGCCGCGGATGGCTTTGAAGACACGGAACTTATCTGTCCTATGTACCGCCTGAAGGAGGCTGGATTCCAGGTGGATATTGCCGCCCCGGAATGGGGAGAAATAAGGGGCAAGCATGGCTATGGCGTGACCGCCAATCTTACCCTTGACGAGGTGGAACCATCTGCCTACCGGCTGCTCCTTCTGCCTGGAGGAAAATCCCCAGAGCGCCTCAGAATCATTCCAAGGGTTCTGGATATCGCCAGAGATTTTGCGGCCAGGGGGAAACCCATAGCCGCCATATGCCATGGTCCGCAGATTTTGTTGTCAGCCGGCCTGATTCAGGGCCTGACCGCCACCTGCTATCACAGGATATCAAGGGAGCTGGAGTCAGCGGGCGTGCGTTACAGGGATGTGGAGGTCAATGTTGACCAGAACATTATCACCTCCAGGGAGCCTGGCGATATTCCAGCCTTTATGCGTGAAATCATGAAGGCCCTGGAAAACTCCACCTGATCCTATGCAGATGCAAGGCTCCTGACAAAGGCCACCAGGGTGCGCAGTCCGAATCCCTTTGCCCCCTTGCCCAGGTGGCCAAGGGGTTCTTCCTTGACGCCGGGGCCGGCAATGTCAAGGTGGAGCCATGGCGTTTCGTCATCAACAAACTGTTTCAGGAAAAGCGCACCTGTGATGGATCCGCCCCATTTCCCGCCGATATTTTTGCAGTCCGCAATAGTTGCCTTCAGTTGTTCCATGTATGGCATGTAAAGGGGAAGGGGCCAGAATTCCTCTCCCGCGTCCCTGCCGGCCTCTGTGAATTGTCTGACAAGATTGTCGTCCGTTCCGTATATGCCGGCAATATCCTCTCCCAGCGCCACCACGCAGGCCCCGGTCAGGGTGGCGGCATCCACGATACAGTCAGGTTTGTTTTCCACCGCTATGGTGAGGGCGTCTGCCAGGATGAGACGGCCTTCGGCGTCCGTGTTGTCCACCTGCACTGTTTTGCCTGACCTGGTGGTAATGATGTCCGATGTAAGATAGGCCTTATCCGATACGATATTTTCCGCCAGGGGGGTCAGGACCGTGAGCCTTACCGGAAGCTTGAGCGCGGCTATGGCGCAGGCGGCTCCGAAGACAGCCGCCGCGCCCCCCATGTCGTATTTCATGCCTTCCTGGGATGCCGGCGGTTTGAGGCAGTAGCCTCCTGAGTCAAAGGTGACCCCTTTGCCCACAAGGGCAATATGAATCCTGGGCTTTTTGGCACGGTATTGCCCTATGACCAGCCTTGGCGGGTTGGACGCCCCTTTGCCAACCGCGAGAAGCGCGCCGCATCTTTCCTTGCCAAGTCTTTTTTCATCCCAGACGCTCACCTTTAATCCGGCGTTTTTCCCCCTGTCCTGAAAAAGTCTGGCCAGGGAAACAGGATTGACGGAATTGGGAGGTTCGTTCAGTACATCTCTCGCGAGATTCGCCCACTCAAAAACCGTGGAATCCTCGGATAATGTTTTTTTAAGCCCGGCATCCGGTTTTTGTCCGGTGACCGCCGCCACTTCCACAGGCTGGGGTTTTTCCTTCAGATAACGGTCAAAGGTGTATCCGCCAAGCATTGCTCCTTCCTGCGCCGCCCTTATAAGCCCGGTTTCCTCAGGGGACAGGAAAAGTATCACGCGAGCCGCCTTCCTGTCCCTTGCCAGGGTGAGGGATGAGGCGACTTTGCGTTTCAGGGATTCCGCGGGAGATATATATTTTTCGTCAAGCCGGGCTGCCTGTGCCAGTATGTGAACCCCTGAATACCGGCCCGCAAAAAAAGTAATTATTTCCCCCTCCTTGGAGGGAATCTGGTCGCATTCAAGGCCTTCGGGCAAGAGTTTATCTGAAAAACAGGGGCGTTTGTGGTCAAAAAAGGGAAATACGAGGATGTCGCCGTCTAAAGGCTGGTATGAATCCTTAAGGATAAAAGAACTGGTGGTTGACATGGACCCCCCTTTAATTGTTTTGGTAGAATCATTTCCTCAGGCATTTGAAGTGTATGCTCCGGATTAAGATATCAGAATAAGTCAACTTCTTCAGGTAATCAAGGTGGTTTTTAACGGCAGGGTGCTCTGCTCGGGCAGGCCTCCGGGTCCGGCCCAGGTGGATAAATGGGTTCGGGAATCAGCGGGATTTGCCTGACAGGGAGGGGCCGTCCTGCAGATCCTCTGAAGTATACAGCGTTACCACGGCATAGGCCGCAATTCCCTCCTCCCTCCCGGCAGGCCCGAGTCCCTCCGTGGTGGTTGCCTTGATGTTTATGGCATCCACCGGGCTTTTCAGCACAGAGGCAAGGGTGTCCCTCATGATCTGAATATGAGGGGCGATTTTGGGCTGCTGCGCCACCAGTGTCAGGTCCGCGTTTCCCAGTGTGAGTTTTTTGTTTTTCAGAAGCATGCGGGTTTTTTTGAGCAGTACCAGGCTTGAGATACCCCTGTACGCGGGATCCGAGTCAGGGAAATGGGTGCCGATGTCACCCAAGGAGGCCGCGCCAAGCAACGCGTCACAAAGGGCATGGGTCAACACGTCCGCGTCGGAATGCCCCAGCAGTCCGTGTGTATGCGGGATTTCCACGCCCCCCAGTATGAGTGGGCGTCCTTTGACCAGGCGGTGAACGTCATACCCGAAGCCGATCAGCACCGCCGGATGGTTCTTCATCAGGCCTTACAGGTCTTTTCAAAGGGGTTTTTAAGAAGCAGGGTCTGATCCCTGCCCGGACCTACCGACACGATATACGCAGGGGTCTGGGAAAGTTCTTCTATCGCCCTCACGTAGTCAGCGGCTGCCTCAGGAAGCTGGTCCAACGACGTGACCCCTGATATGTCGTCCTTCCAGCCGGACATGCCGGTATAGACAGGCTCCACGCGTTCCACCTGCCTGATGTTGCAGGGCATGTGCGACAGGATTTGGCCATCAAGCCGGTAGTTCTGGCATATGTTAAGATTTTCAAGGCCGCTCAGCACATCAAGCTTGGTGATCGCGAGCCCGTTGAGACCGTTCAGGCGGACAGCGTCCCTCAGGACTACCCCGTCCAGCCACCCGCAGCGTCTGCGTCTGCCGGTGGTGGCCCCGAATTCCGCTCCCTTTTCCTGGATGTAGTCGCCGATCCGGTCCGTGAGCTCGGTGGGGAAGGGTCCTGCCCCTACCCTTGTGGTGTATGCCTTGCAGATTCCCACAACGGCATCAACCCTGCTGGGGCCGATCCCCGCGCCTGCGCATGCCCCGCCCGCGATTGTGTTGGAGGATGTCACAAAGGGATATGTCCCGTGGTCAATGTCAAGCTGAGTGCCCTGCGCGCCTTCAAACAGAATGTTTTCCCCGCGTTTCCTTGCCTCATCAATGATAATGGAGACATTATCCACAAAGGGTTCAAGCCTTTCGGCGAATTCCTGGTACTCGGCATATATCTTTTCCGCGTCCAGCACGTCCGCGCCGAGCATCTCCCTGAGGATGAAGTTTTTCTCCTTTACGTTTTCCTCAAGTTTGTCCCGGAAAAGGCTCCTGTCCAGGAGATCCACCACCTTGATGCCGTTCCTGACGATTTTGTCCTCGTAGCACGGCCCTATGCCTCTGCCCGTGGTGCCGATTTTTTTGCCTTCGGATTTGGCCGCTTCCCTGGCATGGTCCATCGCCTTGTGGTAGGGCATGATAAGATGGGTATTGAGGCTGATCCGCAGCCTTTCCGGCGTAATCCGGTTGCCGCCCGATTCCAGTTGGTCGAGTTCCTCAATGAGGACTGCTGGGTCAAGGACGACCCCGTTGCCTATGAGGCAGAGTTTTTCCTCGTAGAGTATTCCGGACGGGATCAGGTGAAAAATGTGTTTCCTGCCATGGACAACCAGGGTGTGGCCGGCATTGTTTCCGCCCTGGAAGCGGACTATGACCTGCGCGTATTTTGTGAGCAGGTCCACTATCTTGCCCTTGCCCTCATCCCCCCACTGCGTTCCTACCACTACTACAGTTGACATAATAAGATCTCTCCCTTTACTTTTCCGGCTCGAAAGGATACTTAAACATCAGAAAAAAGTCAAATTCCAGGCTTGGGAATCCGGCCGATCCGTATTCCCTGAGCGACGGGAAAGGACGCGTGAATTGAACCACAAAATCGACGGTGACACCCTGCTTCTCATTGATGGCAGTTCCTATATCTACAGGGCATATTACGCTATCAGGCAAAGCCTGACCACCCACAAGGGTTTTCCCACCAAGGCCATTTACGGCGTTACCAATATGCTTATAAGTGTTCTGAAGAAAAGGGACCCCCAATACGTGGCTGTGGCCTGGGATGCCAAGGGGCCTACCTTTCGTCATGATCTGTACGATGAATACAAGGCAAACCGGCCTCCAATGCCTGACGATCTGGCCGTACAGATTTCATACATAAGAGATGTGACGGGAGCGCTGGGATTCCCGCAGCTGGAAGTCCGGGGATACGAGGCTGATGACATCATCGCGACCCTTGTTCATCGTATGCCGGACAGGGATATCATTATAGTCACCGGCGACAAGGACCTGCTCCAGCTTGTAAGTGAGCGGGTGTCCATATGGGATCCGATGAAGGACGAATTCATAGATCTCAACACGGTTCGGGAGCGGTTCGGTCTTGAGCCGGACAGGCTCACCGAGGTCATGGCCCTCTCCGGGGATACCGCGGACAATATACCCGGCATCCCGGGGGTGGGGCCCAAGACCGCCCAGAAACTGATCAGGACCTATGGCTCCATAGAAGGTCTGCTTAATTCCGTGGATTCCCTTAAGGGAAAGCTCAGGGAAAGGATAGAGCAGAATGGAGACAGACTGCCTCTCTGGAAAAAACTGGTCAGCCTTTCAACTGATGTACCGGTGCCTGTGGATATCCAGTTTTTTGTAAGGCGTCCGCCGGACCAGAACCGGTTGCGTGAACTTTTTAAGGAACTGGAATTCACGTCTTTTTTAAGGGAGATTGCTCCGGAAAAAATTATATCCTTTGACAGATACCAGGCTGTTACAACAGAGGATCAGCTCAAGGCATGGGCGGAGAAGGCCAGAAAGGCGGGTTCCCTTGTCATAGACACGGAAACCACAAGTGAATTTCCCATGAAGGCGCGTCTTGTAGGGATTTCCATGTGCGTGGAGCCTCCTGAGGCGGCCTATATCCCTGTGGGCCATGTTACGGATGAGCCTCAGATGCCTCTTGATGCGGTCAGGAGGATTCTGTCCCCGGTGCTTGAAGATCCGGATATTGAAAAGGTCGGCCAGAATATCAAGTATGATCTTCTTGTGCTGCAGAATCATGGGATCAATCTCTCCGGCATATCCGGGGATACCATGATAGCCTCATATCTCCTGAATCCGTCAAAACACCAGCATAACCTGGAAGAGATCGCCAGGGAGACGCTTGGATACAAAATGATTTCCTTCAAGGATATCACCTCCAGCCAGAAGGGAAAAAGAAATTTTGCCAGGGTGCCCGTGTCCCTCGCGAGGGATTATTCCTGTGAGGATGTCCATGTTACCGCCCTTGTAAGGGATATCCTGTGGGAAAGGCTGAAAGATGCCTCCCTGTGGGATCTTTTCATCAGGGTTGAGGTGCCCCTGGTCATGGTGCTGGCAAGGATGGAAAGGGCCGGGATTCTTGTGGACAGGCAGGGCCTTGATGAGCTGGCGTCTGAATTTACGGAACGGATGAAGGCGGTTGAAAAGGAAATTTACGATCTTGCGGGCTGCCGGTTTAATATTAATTCTCCAAAGCAGTTGCAGGATGTGCTTTTTTCCCGGCTCAAACTGCCACAGAAGAAAAAAACCAGGAAAAAGACCGGTTATTCCACGGACGTTGAGGTGCTGACAGAGCTTGCCCGTCATCATCCGCTTCCTGGTAAAATCCTTGAATACCGCAACCTGGCAAAGTTGAAGTCAACCTATGTGGATGGCCTGAGAAGGATGCTGGACCCGGAGACCGGCAGGATCCATACCTCCTTTAACCAGACGGTTACCGCCACCGGAAGGCTTTCATCCAGCGATCCGAATTTGCAGAACATCCCGGTGAGAACCGAGGAAGGCAGGCGAATCAGGGGGGTTTTTATCGCTCCTGATGGTTATGTGCTGTTGTCTGCCGACTATTCGCAGATAGATTTGAGGGTCCTGGCCCACTATTCCAGGGATCCTGCCCTGGTGGATGCCTTCAGAAAGGGAGAGGACGTCCATACCCGTACCGCATCTGAGATATTTGGAGTGGTTCCCGAACTCGTAACCGCTGACATGCGCAGGGCGGCCAAGACAGTTAATTTCGGGATAATTTATGGCATGAGCGCCTACGGGCTGGCAAAGGAACTGGATATATCAAGGAAAACAGCCGGGGAGTTTATTGAAAAATACTTTGCCCGCTATACCGGGGTAAAGACCTATACCGAGGATATTGTGCGGCAGGCGAGGCGGAACGGCTACGTGACCACGCTTCTCGGCAGGCGCAGATACATACCGGATCTGAACAGCCGGGTGCGTGCGGTAAGGGAATTTTCCGAAAGAACCGCCGTAAATACCCCTATACAGGGTTCAGCCGCGGATATAATAAAGCTTGCCATGCTCAAGGTGGACGAGAAGCTTAAAACAATGGGGGACAAGGCCAGGATCCTTCTCCAGGTGCATGACGAGCTGGTTATCGAGGTTCCGGAATCCAGCCTCACGGAAATCTCCGGCATGGTAAAAAGCCTCATGGAATCCGTGGTAGAGCTTTGTGTTCCGCTTACGGTTAATGTGAGCTGGGGGCGCAACTGGGCGGAGCTCAAGGACTGAGGAGGATGCCCTGCTCATGACTTCGTACCTTTGCATACAGGTACAGAGGCCTGCGGACAGAGGCACGGTTGAGCAGCAGCCGGGTGGTTTTGAGATTGCCGTTCTGATAAACCTTGGCTGCGGCTGTCCTGTTGGAAGGGGAGGAAAGTGGGAGCCGGATGCCTTCAGGGTAATGGCAAGGGCCTTTGGTCCGGGAGGCGTCTTTCAGGCAGAGACAGAGTTGAGGCCCGCGGGTTTTGTCAGTGAGCTTAAGGGTGTCATGCCTCCTCTGATGCCTGGAGAATACGAGCTTGAGGTGGAGGCCCTTGATCCGCAGACAGGGCTTGCCGGGAGAAAATGGACCAGGTTCAGGGTGGTTCCTCCTCCCGAAGGATCCCGAAAGGCGTAACCACACAGTTCCTTACATCCTGTCCCGGTTCCAGGCGCACGTTATCCCAAAGTACCGTTCTTCCAAGGATACAGCCTTCCCTGACGGTCACATTTTTCCCCATGCACAGCCAATCTTTTAATATGGTCCCTTTGGGCAGGCTTGATCCGGTTGCGGTAAAGAAATCGTGATACTTCTCCTTGGCAATGAGCCTCTGGTGGGCGTCCAGGTACCCTTTTACCGTGCCAATATCTTCCCACAGGTAGCCCGGAAAGTTTTTGTCCAGCCTTACGGACTGTATTTTTTCTTTATCGGCAATGGCCGCGTTCATCGCCTCGACCAGAGAGATTGGAACGGTTTCAGGAACATGATCAACAATGGTCTTTTCAAGAACGGAAATTCCCGTGAATGCCAGGGCGTTTTCACCTGAATATCCAAAGGCCCTGATCAATCCTGCTTTGACCATGACATTGTTCCAGGGGGGCCTTTCATGCATGAACATGGTCGCGCTTGCGCCATGTCTGAGGTGGATGTCCCACAGTTTTCTGAAATCTATGTCTGTTACCACATCGGAATTTATCAGAAAAACGGGTCCTTTTCCCATGTGCTGCGCCGCGTTTCTGAGCGCCCCGCCTGTGCCGAGGAGAACCGGTTCCGTCAGGGTGACGACCTCCATGCCGGTTGTTGCGTGTTTCAGTGCACGGAGCATCTGGCCAGTGAGATGAAAGGTGTTTATCAGGACCCTGGTAAAGCCTGCTGATTCAAGTTGAGAGAGAAGCCTCAGAATGGATGGGATGTTCAGTACAGGAAAGAGGGGCTTAGGGATATAACGAGTTACTGGCAGCAGACGTGTCCCTTTGCCTGCTGCCAGAATCATGGCCTGCATTGAATCAGTCTGATGATACAGATGCTATGCCTGCCGGTGTAAACAATCTATACCTTTTTTGTTCCTCCGGTGTTATCAGCAGATGAGTGATCAAGGATTTTTTCGTTGTCGACATCATTGTCAAGATCCTTGAGCCCCTGTTTAAAGGCCTTAAGCCCCTTGCCAAGGCCTGCGCCGATCTCCGGAAGTTTTTTGCCGCCGAACACAAAAAATGCTATGAGCAGGATGACTAAAAGTTCTTGTGTGCCTAAACCAAACATAAAATTTTCCCCCGTTTCCATGCGCAGGGACGCGTAGCACCGCCTGGCATGAAAGTCAAAATGAATAATCCAGGCTTACTGGGATCCATAGCTGTGAAGGCCGGACAATAAAAAGTTTACTCCAAAATAGGTGAAGATAACAGAAGCAAATCCAAAAATGGAAAGATATGCTATCCTGTTGCCGCGCCATCCCCGGACGAACCTGGCATGCAGGGCGGTTGCGTAAATGAACCAGGTTATGAGGGACCATGTTTCCTTTGGGTCCCAACTCCAGTAGGTGCCCCATGCGCTGTTTGCCCATATGGACCCGGTAATTATGCCGATGCTCAACCAGAGGAATCCGAATACCATGGTCTGGTGCATGAGATCGTCTATAATTTTGTTTTCAGGAAGCGCCATGAGAAGGGGGTTTCGGGATCCCTTTTCGGTTCCTCGCATGAGATACATGATACCCAGGCCGCATGCCACGGCAAAGGATGCGTAGCCCAGGAAACACGTGACCACATGTGCAAGCAACCAGTTGCTCTGAAGAGCCGGGATGAGCGGCTGGATGGTGTCTTCCACGTTGGGGCTGAAAGACGCGTAGGCCATGGCCAGGGACGCAAAAGGTGTGGCAAATGCCCCTATGACCCGTCGTTTTGTTTTCCATTCAATGTAGATGTAAACAAGGATAGTGATCCAGGCAAAAATTACAAGGGATTCGTAGAAGTTGGAAAGCGGGGCATGTCCGTAGCCCAGTTGGTAGGATTCCCGCCAGCGCAGCGCAAGGCCGAGAGTCTGGACTATAAATCCCACGATGGTTACAAAAAAGGCAAGAGCGCCGACCCGTTTTACCCTGAATATCCAGTGAATAAGATAAAGGGCCGCAGCACCCAGATAGATGAATGTGGTCAGGCTCAGCAGGTATGAACTTGATAAAATCATAACCTTTCTCCTACATGCTGCTCCAGAACCTGCTTGATACGTCTGAAGTCTTTCTCAAATTGTATACGGTTTTTGCTTGATTGACCAGATACCACAACAATATCTTTGCCGTCATTTTTGCCGATCCAGAGCCACATTTTTCTATGTGGCACCCAGAATACAATGATAAAACCTATTATCAGGGAGGTGCAGCCTAACCACACGACCCACACCCCCGGATCCTTCTTTATCTGGAGGCCGGTCATGTAGCGCTCCTGCGCATCTATCAGGAGAAATTTGTAGAAATTGGGCCCCATTTTTATTTCCCGTGCCCGGTTTTTTAGAATCCAGATCGCCTGTGCGGGACCGGCTCCATTGTCTATCCAGACCCTTGCCGCGGGCACCCCGTGGACATTTGGAAGATACTGGAGGACACCAAAGGATAGAGCTGCTTCGGGCCAATTGATTTTTTTAAAGGTGGGCAGGCTGAACGTTTTCTGATGCCCGTTGGATGTAGTTATTTTCAAGGTGACCCTGGGCACCGCCTGATAGTATGCCTGATAGATGGTAATCCCCTTGTACGACATGGGGGAATTCACCCTTATGGCCTTGTGAAGCACCTCCTTGCCCTGGTCAATCACGGTGAGATCCGATCTGTATTCTTTGGGCGCTCCGTTATCGTAAAAGGATATGTTAAAGGAATTGCATTTCAGAGAAAATCCAAGGGGTATAGGCTTGCCTGTCTGGGGATCAATGGCCTGGTTCGTGATTCCTCCCTCCATGAGCATTACCTGGCCCTTGAATCCATAAAAAATGCCTATGATGGCCCCTATCAGGATGATTATGATGCTGGCATGAAGGCCGTAAAGCCCCCAGTGGCTCCACTTCCCCTTTTCAGAAAGATAGAGCGTCCCGTCTGACAGGCTGCGTTTGCCCGTGATTCCACCGGCATTTTTTGAAAATGCCTTTACTATGGCCTCTTTTTTCGCGTCATCAAGACCGGAACTTATTTCCCATCTGGCCTTAAACGGCATTCGGAAGAGCTTGTCAGGGTCTATATTCAGGTTGTCTTTCCGATAGAGGGCAAGGGTGAAGGGAAGTCTTTTTATGGAACAGCAGATCAGGTTAAGGGTGAAAAAGCCCAGGATGGATACATACCACCAGGAATGATACATATCATTTAGATGTAACGCGCGGATTATTTTAAAAAGAGTAGGGCCGTAGTGTTCAAGATAGGATTGAAGAGACTCGCCCTGCGGTATCAGGGTGCCCACAATGGATGTTATAGCCAGAGTTATAAGAAGGAATACGGCTAACTTGATGGACGTGATAAATCGCCACAGGGGATTTTCGTTTGAGGATTTTTTCATAGGTCTTCAGTTTGTTGGGCCTTGCGGGGCCGGACAATGTGTCCCTTTAATCAGATAAGGTGTCCTTGTCTTTGGAATTTCCCTTCTGATTTTCGGCCTTCTCGTCCTCCTTGACGGATTTTTTGAAATTCCGGATTCCCTTACCCAGACCCTCACCGATCTGGGGCAGCTTGCCCGCTCCAAAAACGATGAGAATTATGAGTAAAATTACCAGCAGCTCCGGCATCCCCAGCCCAAACATCCTGTTCTCCCCTGGTCTGTTAACCATTGTGCCACATGACGGTGACATATTGATTCATTCGCTCAAATATACAGTCCCCCCTTTTCCCTGTCAATGAATCCGCAGGGGAATCCCGGCGGGCGGGGCAGGGTATTATCCCGCTGAAATTACTTTTTCAGGCATTTGAAGTGCACAATCCGGGATTATCTGTCTATCCCATATTTTTTCATTTTGTTGAATAATGTCTTGTAACTTACCCTTAATGCCCTTGCGGCAGCGGCCTTGTTGCCGCCCGCAGCGGAGAGGGCCGCTATGATCATTTCTTTTTCCCTTCTTGCGGTCTCCGCCCTGGATTCTGAGTAAAGGCCGCCGTCTGTTTCCCCATTGCAGGTCAATCCGGGCTCTGCCAGGGTTTCAAGGTGGGTCTTCCGGATGTTGCCGCCGCTGATAACAGTGCTCCGGTCAAGCATGTTGAAAAGTTCTCTCACGTTTCCGGGAAAGTGATATCCCTCCAGGAAATCCAGCGCTTCTCTGGAGATCTGTACATGATATCCAAGCATTTTGAAAAGCCTCCTGAGATGAAAGCGCGCAAGGGGTGCGATATCTTCCTTTCGTTGTCTCAGGGGCGGAATTTCTATGGGAAAGGTGGAAAGACGAAAATACAGATCCTCCCTGAAATTACCGTTTTTTACCTCGTCTTTAAGGTCACGGTTTGTGGCGGCAATGATCCTGGCGCGGCTTTTGTGCGTCCTGCTTGATCCGATAGGCATGAATTCTCCTGAGTCAAGGAATCTCAGGAGCTTGGGCTGGAGGGCCACAGGCAGTTCTCCTATTTCGTCAAGAAAAAGGGTGTGGCCGTCAGCCGCCGCCACCAGTCCTTTTCTTGCCTCGGACGCGCCGGTAAAACTGCCTCGCAGGTGTCCGAACAGTAATGAATCTGCAAGCTCTCCGGGCACGGCGGCGCAGTTCAGGCCGATGAATTTTTCCCTTTTGCTGAGGGAATGCACAAACCTTGCAAGTATCTCCTTGCCGGCACCCGTGGGGCCGCTTATAAGGACCGGAAACGGGGTGGGAGCTACCTGGCGCGCAAGGTTTATTACCCTGGTCATGGCAGGTGATTCAGCTACAAGTTCCCTGGCCTCAACCGGATACAGCAGGTGCAGGAATTTTTCGCACAGCTCCTCGAGATCAACCGGTTTTTCCAGAAAGTCAGCCGCACCGAGGCTCAGCGCATCCACTGCGCGTTTTACCGTGCCATAGGCAGTAACAACTATTATTACGCAACCGGGGTTTTCAGCCCTGGCCTGGCTTATAAGTCCAAGGCCATCTCCGTCTGGAAGCTGCAGGTCGAGCACTATCCCCTGGCATTGCGCAAGGTATTGCCTTGCCCTGTTGAGGTTTCCGGCAAGGTGGGTTACAAAATGTTCGGACAGGGCCTCTTTAAAGAGTTCCCCTAATTTTTTGTTGTCTTCAACTATGAGAATGCTTGGCGTCATAGGGTGATAAGATATTTCTCCCCGGGGATTGCCGGTTTTAAAGGTTTCATTTTAATCCTATCGGATAAAATGCCGTGATGAAAAAAAACAGCGTTAAAAGGCTCGCGGCCATTGACCTGGGTACCCAGACCTTTCGAATGATGATAGGTGAAATTGGACCCTCCGGCCTGCGTGTCCTTGCCAGTTTCAGGGAAAATGTGCGTCTTGGCCAGGGGCTCGGACGCACAGGAAAAATTCAGCCTGAATCCATTGAGAGGGGACGGGCCGCGCTTGAAACCTTTCGTAAGGCGCTTGATGATTTTTCTGTTGATTATGTCAGGGTGATCGGCACCCAGGCGCTGAGGTCGGCTGGAAATTCCCGGCAGTTTCTGAATCAGGCAGAGCTCCTGGGGTTTCACGTCGAGGTGGTTTCGGGACGCCGGGAGGCGGCCATGGCCCTTGAGGGGGTGAAGGCTACCCTGCCTGGCTTGCAGTACCCGGTGGTTATGGTTGATATCGGCGGGGGAAGCAGTGAATTTGTACTGGCTCACAGGAACAAAATAGGGTATATTAAAAGTTTTAATGTCGGGGCAGTCACCCTTACGGAGCAATGCGTCAGTTCCCTTCCACCCGGCCCGGAAGACCTTGAGTGCCTTGTATCCCGCGTGGAAGCAGGTCTGTCCCCGTTAAGTTCAAGGGCCTTTCCCCCTTTCAAAGAGATGGTCGCCGTCGGGGGGACAGCCACTACTCTGGCTGCCATTCACCTGGAGATGGCCGTCTATGATCCGGACCTAATAAGCGGCCTGGTTTTTACCCGGGCGGGTCTTGCGGATCTGTGGAACCGTCTCTGCGCCATGGAAAAGGCGGCCTTGTCAGGGTTAAGGGGCCTTGAGCCGGAAAGAGCCGATATAATCCTTGGAGGGGCCGCGCTTGTTATGGGGGCCATGAGGGCCCTTGACGCCGAGAGTATTACAGTAAGTGATGGAGGTCTGCTTCTGGGCCTTCTGACAACAATAGAAAAGGAGTTGGTGTAAATGTTAAATCATCCCGTGCCCACAGCATACACCTTTGACGATCTGCTTCTGATGCCTGCCCATTCAGAGGTGCTTCCCAATGAAGTTGATATCTCCAGTCAGCTGACTGAAAGAATACGCCTTAATATCCCGGTGCTGAGTGCCGCAATGGATACGGTAACAGAATCGGAAACCGCCATCAGCCTGGCAAGAGAGGGGGGCATGGGCATTATTCACAAAAACATGCCTCTTGAGAACCAGGTCAAGGAGGTTGAGCGGGTCAAGAAATCAGAAAGCGGGATGATAGTTGATCCTGTCACCGTGGGGCCGGATCAGAGGATCTGGGAGGTCCAGAAGATCATGAGAGAATTCCGGATCTCCGGTGTCCCCGTGGTTGAAAACGGTAAGCTGGTGGGCATTGTAACCAACAGGGACCTGAGGTTTGAAACCAACTGGGATTTAAAGATAAAAGAGGTCATGACCTCTGAAAATCTGGTAACCGCGCCGGTTGGAATAACACTTGAGGAATCAAAGGCCCTTCTGCACAAGCACCGTATTGAGAAACTCCTTGTCGTTGATGAGAATGGCAATCTCAAGGGGTTGATTACCATAAAAGACATAGAAAAGATCAAGAAATATCCCCTCGCGTGCAAGGATGACCTCGGGCGCCTGAGGGTGGGGGCCGCGGTTGGCGTGGGAGAAAACCGCCTCGCTCATGTGGAGGCCCTGCTGAAGGCCGGGGTGGATGCTATCGTGGTGGATTCCGCACATGGTCATTCAGCAAATGTTCTTGCGGCTATCAAAGATATAAAAATGAATTTTCCGGATGCTCAGGTAATCGGCGGCAATATAGCGACTGCAGAGGGGGCTGAGGCCCTTATCAAGGCCGGGGCGGATGCGGTCAAGGTGGGCGTGGGACCAGGATCCATATGTACTACAAGGATTATTGCCGGGGTGGGTGTGCCACAGCTTACAGCCATACATGAGAGCGCACAGGTGGCTGAAAAATATGGCAGAACCGTTATAGCGGATGGCGGGATCAAGTTTTCCGGGGATGTTACCAAGGCTATCGGGGCCGGCGCCCATTGCGTCATGGTTGGGAGTCTGCTTGCGGGCACGGATGAGTCTCCCGGGGAACTTGAGCTGTTCCAGGGCCGCAGTTACAAGGTTTACAGGGGCATGGGGTCGCTCGGAGCCATGAAAAAGGGCAGTAAAGACAGATACTTCCAGGAGGAGGTCCATACGGTCGCCAAGCTTGTGCCAGAGGGCATAGAGGGCAGGGTGCCCTACAGGGGACCGCTGTCGGCAACCATCTATCAACTGATAGGCGGTTTGAGAGCAGGCATGGGATATGTGGGCTGTCGCACCATAGAGGAATTAAGAACCAAGGCCAGATTTGTAAGAATTTCCGCGGCAGGTCTTAAAGAGAGCCATGTCCACGACGTAATCATAACCAAGGAATCCCCCAACTACTGGATAGACAGGTAGCCGAGATAACGGCCATGAACCCGGATTATGCACTTCAACTGCCCGAAGAAAATAATTTAGAGTATGTCTTTGTACCCTTCGCCTCGCATCTTATGCAAACTTGCGAGCTGCATAATCCGGGATGAAATGCGCGTCGGGCTACCGGTGCCTTCCTTCGGGATTTTGCTCCTTGTATCTGGGCATGGGGATAAATTCCACTGATGGTTCACGGCGGAGCGGCTGGGGGAACAGCCCCATCAACTGGTATATTTCCTTTGGAAGGTCGTTTGTTACCGGGAGTCCCAGTGATTGAGCATCCTCACAGGAGATGGGGTGGTCATGAGTCCATTTGCCCTGGCTGAAAATCTGCGCGAGTTCCTCTGCCTTGCGGGCCGGCAGCCTGCCAGACAGCAGTTCTTTCACCTCCTCCTTCATCTGTCCCAGGGCTTTTTCGGCCACATCAGCCATTATCAGGGTTTGATCGTCTATCCTGTCAATGGATTTTTCTTCTTTGACCTTAACCAGGGAGGCGGCGGGAAACTGTCCTAACTGAGGATCCACCGGGCCTAATACCGCATGTTTGTCCATGACTATTTCATCTGCCGCCAATGCTATAAGGGTTCCGCCGCTCATGGCATAATGCGGGACAAAGGCGGTAACCTTACCCCTGTGTTCCCGGACGGCCCGTGCGATCTGCAGGGCCGCAAGCACAAGTCCACCGGGAGTATGTAGTACAAGATCTATTGGAACGTCGTCATCCGTGAGATGTATGGCCCTTATTACCTGTTCCGAATCATTTATGTCTATGTATTTCATCACGGGAAAGCCCAGGAGGCTCATGGTTTCCTGCCTGTGAATAAGAAGTATGAGCCTTGATCCCCTTTCTTTTTCTATTTTTGCTATCATCCTTTGTCTGGCCGCCTCCAGCATTTTTTGCCGTATCACCGGCTGAAGGGCGGTGAATATGAAAAAAATCCAGAATATATCCATGGTATTCATTCAGATGTCCTCCTTTTTAATGTCCCTATTTATCTTTATTTTCACCAGGTTGTTTTAATTCAGAAACCTGAGA
>JALVVK010000117.1 GCA_027023445.1 Deltaproteobacteria bacterium
GGTCCTGTTCAGAAGGATTTCGGTCTTCCAGGAGCTTTTTCAGCCGGGATTGATCCTGGGACGATGAGTTTTTAAGGGCCACTATGACAGGCAGGGTCACCTTGCCTTCCGCCAGATCCGTGCCCAGGGATTTGCCGAATTCCTTGACATCGGCCGTATAGTCCAGAACATCATCAATGATCTGAAAGGCCTTTCCAAGATTATAGCCATATTCCGCCACCAGTTCCACCTGGTTTTCCGGCGCTCCGGCGATTAATGCGCCAATGCGGCATGAAACCGAGATCAGGGACGCGGTTTTCCGGTCGATGACCTTGTTATAGGCCTCCTCGGTATAGGTTGGAGCCTTTGCGTCCAGAAGCTGTATTATTTCTCCTTCGGACATGAGGGCTACCGTCTGGGCTATAGCCTTTGCGATCAGGACGTTTCCAAAGCTGCTCGCAAGGTCGATTGCCCTGGCGTACAGATAGTCTCCCACAAGGACCGCGGCCTTGTTGCCCCAGACCTTGTATGCGGGGGGCTTGCCCCGTCGTAGGGTTCCTTCGTCCACCACGTCGTCATGAAGCAGGCTTGCCGCGTGCAGATATTCAGGTACCACGGAAAGGTCATATATGTCAGGGCCGTCCCCTCCGCAAAGCCTTGCCGTGTACACAGTAAGCAGGGGCCTGAATCTTTTGCCCCCGGCAAAAAGGATATAACTGCTTATCTGGTTGACAAAAGGCAGATGAGAGGAAAAATGGCCTTCCATGGCCTGTTCAATCCGGTCAAAATCAGGTTTACATCTGGCCAGTATTTCGTTTAAAGTAACTTCCTGGTAGGAATCCAATGGTGCCTTGTCGCCCACGCTGAAAGCCTCCTCTTGATCATGTGGTCTGTAAACAGGAAATACCACAGAAAGGGCTGAAGGGCCATGAATTTGATGCATTTTCAAACCCGGCGCAATTTATTTTGTTTGAAAACAGTTCAAGGTTCAAAGTCGGAAGCTCAAAGGATCAGGCAAGAAATCATATCGTTAAATCTTTTACTTTTGGCCTTGAGTTTTCAGCCCCGAGCTGTTTTCCTGTTCAGGAATGCGAAGCACCATTTAGCATGAAAGTTCGGGATCATGGGCAATAAAAAAACAGATACGGCACGGACAGGGCTTACCCCCATGCTCAGGCAATACCAGGAGATCAAGTCCGGTTATCCTGACGCCATACTTTTCTACCGTATGGGTGACTTCTACGAGATGTTTTACGAAGATGCCAGGGTAGCGTCCAGGGTCCTTGAGATCACCCTCACATCCAGGGACAGGAATAAGGAGAACGGTGTGCCCATGTGCGGCGTGCCGGTCCATGCGGCGGATTCTTATCTGACAAGGCTTGTCCAGGCCGGATACCGCGTCGCGGTGTGTGACCAGGTTGAGGATCCCCGGAAGGCAAAGGGGCTGGTCAAAAGGGAGGTGATCCGCGTGGTGACGCCGGGCCTGCTGACCGCAGAGGGAAGCCTTGGCCCGAAGTCCAATAATTTTACCGTTTCCATATGTCAGGACGGGCAGAAAGGCGCCTGGGGCCTTGCCTGCGTGGATATTTCCACCGGGGAGTTCAGGGTAACGGAACTGGATGGAGAAGAGGAGCTTCTGGCAGAGTTGTTCCGCCTTGAACCCAGGGAGATCGTTTCCCCGGAGGCATGGAAACAGGGCGAGCTGCTGAAAAAAATCGGCCAGGCCATGTCAGGTGTCTTCAATACCTTCAGGCCTGATGTCTGGTTTGAGCCGGCACGGGCATCAGAGGTGCTGAAGGAACATTTCAGGACCCTTTCTCTTTCAGGTTTCGGATTGTCGGACCAGGGGCCGGCTGTCAGTGCCGCCGGCGCGCTGTTTTCATACATAGTGGAAACCCAGAAATCTGATCTGTCGCACATAACAAAAATAACTCCGTATCATATCCACGAATACCTTGTCATAGACGAGGCCACCAAGCGTAATCTGGAACTTATATCAAACGCCCTTGATCACGGCAGAAAGGGCACCCTTCTGGACCTTCTGGATCTTACGGTGACGCCGATGGGCGGAAGGCTGCTCAAAAAATGGATCCTTTATCCCCTTAAAAATCTTGAGAAGATAAACCAGCGGCTGGACTGTGTTGAGGCCCTGGTCCGGGATGGAGTTGTCAGGGGGGAAATCCGGTCCACGCTGCGCAGGGTCTATGACCTTGAGCGTCTTGTGGGAAGGGCGGTCATGGGCACGGCAAACCCCAGGGATCTTGTGGCTCTCAGGCAGTCCCTGTCCCGGGTGCCTGCCATAAGGGAGTTTGTGGCGGGTCTTTGTTCCGTGGGAGCCATGTTCAGGGAGCTTGAAAATTCCATAGATCCCATGGAAGAACTGGTGGACCTTATCGAACGTGGGATCCGTGAAGACTGTCCTGTCCAGCTTCGGGATGGAGGAATAATAAGGCAGGGATTCAACCAGGAGCTGGATGAGCTTGTGGCCATACAGAAGGACGGGAGATCTTTTATCGCCGGAGTGGAGGCGAAGGAACGCGAGCAGACGGGTATCTCCACCCTCAAGGTCGGGTTTAACAGGGTATTTGGTTATTACATAGAGGTGTCCAGAGGCCAGGCGGCCAGGGTGCCTGAACACTATATACGAAAACAGACCCTTGTTTCAGCGGAACGATACATAACCCCGGAATTGAAAGAGGTGGAATCAAAAATTCTTACCGCCCAGGAGCGCAGGCAGGAGCTGGAGTACAGGCTGTTTCAGGATATCAGGCAAAAGGTGGCCCGGTCAGGCGACCGTATCCAGAAGACCGCCTCGGCCCTCGCCGTTCTGGACTGTCTATGCGCACTTGCATCCGCTGCCATAAGATATGATTACAGAAGACCGGTGCTCACCTCCGATAGGGACATTGAAATCGTACAGGGCAGGCATCCGGTGGTTGAACAGACCGTCAGGCAGGAGGGATTTGTTCCCAATGACGTGGTTCTCAACCATTCGGAGGCGCAGCTCATCATCATCACCGGGCCGAACATGGCCGGTAAATCAACGGTGCTGAGGCAGACCGCGCTGATTGTTCTCATGGCGCAGATGGGCAGTTTTGTCCCTGCTCAAAAGGCCACTATCGGGCTGGTGGATCAGATTTTTACCAGGGTCGGGGCCACGGATTACCTTGCCAGGGGCCAGAGTACCTTTATGGTAGAGATGAGCGAGACCGCCAATATACTGAACAATGCTACTGGAAGCAGCCTGGTCATACTGGATGAGATTGGCAGGGGCACAAGCACCTATGACGGGCTTGCCATAGCATGGGCCGTGGCCGAGCACCTGCTTACCAAGGATGGCACCGGGGTAAAGACCCTGTTTGCCACCCATTACCACGAACTCACCAGGCTTGCTGTCGCCTGGGACAGGGTAAAAAACATGCATGTTGCCGTAAGGGAATGGAAGGGTAACATTGTTTTTCTCAGACAATTAAGGCAGGGAGCCACAAACAAAAGCTATGGTATTCAGGTTGCCGCCCTGGCCGGGGTTCCTGATTCGGTGATAAAAAGGGCTCAAAAGGTCCTGAAAGAAGTGGAAAAAAGAGGCGCTACCCCGCCTGTTTCCCGTTCAAGGCGTGCCAGGTCCCCGGCTATTGTGAGTCAAAGGCTTCTTCCTCTGTCAGAGTGAGGGGAAAAGAAGTGCACATGTCTTTGCATGCAGGGACAGGTACAGATCCTGTTGCCTGAAAAATCGTTATTATGCGCATAAATCATAAAAAAATATGGTTCTGCTGTCTGGCAGTAGCTCTTTTGCTTATTATACTGCCTGTCTTTCAGGTGGATGGAGGATGTGCCCGCGCCAGGTCTGTTATTCATAAAAAAAGCCATGCCGAAAGGGTTTATGCCAAGGCACGGGTTTATTACGACCGTCTTGTGAAAAGCGCCAGGTTGCGTTCGAAGCGCAGGGCGTGGCTGTATGTAATCCAGAAATTCCGCAGGGTTTATCTCAGTTATCCCTATAATAAGCAGGTCGCACCCAAGTGTCTTTACATGATGGCCAGGTGTTACCGTGAGCTTTATGGGTACTCAAGGCGGAAAAGTGATCTGAACGAGGCGGTGGAGCGCTACCAGGTTTTGGTGGAACGTTTTCCTGAAAGTCGTCTTGCCGATGACGCCCTGTACGCGCTTGGGGAACTTTATCTGAGACAGAAAAAGAGAGATTCAGCCATCCACGCATGGGAAAGATTGCTGAATAATTATCCGAAAAGTGAGTTTGTGTCCAGGGCCAGGAAGCGGTTAAACCGCCTGAGGCCTGCCGAAAGGGTTTATGCCGAGGCACGGGCTCATTACGACCGTCTTGTGAAAAGCGCCAGGTTGCGTTCGAAGCGCAGGGCGTGGCTGTATGTAATCCAGAAATTTCATAGGGTTTATCTCAGTTATCCCTATAATAAGCAGGTCGCACCCAAGTGTCTTTACATGATGGCCAGGTGTTACCGTGAGCTTTACAGGTACTCAAGGCGGAAAAGTGATCTGAACGAGGCGGTGGAGCGCTACCGGGTTTTGGTGGAACGTTTTCCTGAAAGTCGTCTTGCCGATGACGCCCTGTACGTGCTTGGGGAACTTTATCTGAGACAGAAAAAGAGAGATTCAGCCATCCACGCATGGGAAAGATTGCTGAATAATTATCCGAAAAGTGAGTTTGTGTCCAGGGCCAGGAAGCGGTTAAACCGCCTGAGGCCTGCCGAAAGGGAAAAGGCGGGCATAAATTACAATCCGGTGAGGCCGCCCTTAATTCCAAAGCAGGGGAAGCCTGCCTCGGTGCGGGATATACGTCACTGGTCCGCCTCTGATTATACAAGGGTGGTCATCGACACATCCGGGCCCGTATCGTACAGGACTGGTTACCTTAAAAAACCCAGAAGATTCTTTCTGGATCTTACCCCTGCCCGCAAGGCAAAATGCCTGAAGGACCGGCTTAAGATACAGGACGGATTGCTGAAAAGCGTCCGGGTGGCCCAGTACCGAAAAAATACCGTGCGGGTGGTCTTTGACCTTGGCAAGAGTCACAAGGCCAAGGTTTTTTACCTGGAAGATCCCTTCAGGGTGGTGGTTGATGCCTTCGGAGAGGATTATTTGGCAGGAAAAACCTGCTCTCTCCCTCCTGCCGGCAAGGTTGTTCCTGGTGGAAAGAAGTTGTCCCTTGCCCAGCAGCTCGGTCTTTGCGTGAAACGAGTGGTAATCGACGCGGGACACGGGGGAAAGGATCCCGGTGCCATAGGCCCCACGGGTCTGAGGGAAAAGGTGGTTGCCCTTGAAATTGCCAAGAGGGTAAAAAGGCTTCTTCGGAAGGAGCTGGGCTGCCAGGTTATTCTCACCAGGAGCGGCGATCATTTTCTGCCTTTGGAACAAAGAACCGCCATAGCCAACGCGAAAAAGGCGGATCTGTTTATATCCATCCACGCAAACGCATCTCCAAACAGGAGACTCAGAGGGGTGGAGACATATTTTCTCAATTTCGCCCTTGACAAGGAGGCCATGAGGGTGGCGGCCCTGGAAAATGCCACCTCCAGCAAGCGCATAGGAGATCTTCATAAAATCCTTAATAATATCATGAAGAACGCCAAGGTTAGGGAATCCTCAAGGCTCGCCGTCCATATGCAGAGGTCTCTGGTCAGGTCCCTGAGGAGAAGATACAGGAATATACGTAACCTCGGAGTAAGACAGGCCCCTTTCTTTGTGCTCATCGGGGCAAGAATGCCATCTGTTTTGGTGGAGGTGTCTTTCGTCAGCAACAGGTATGAGGAAAGACGTCTGAGAGACAGTAAGTATCTGGATACTATTGCGAGGGGGATTGTTAATGGAATAAAATCCTACGCATTTGATACCAGGATGGCCTCTGCCATGAAATGACACAAAAAAGTCGCATGGAAACGCTTGAATTTTGGCGTTCCTCTGATAAAGTGTTTCTGGTCCCGTATTGGGGTGTTTTAGTGGAGTCATTCACCTGTATTCGCAGAGATTGTCCGGTGCAGGCAGTATATAATAATATCCCTAACGGAGCTGTATTGCCCGGGAACATTCCGAATGTGCCGTGAAGATGTATATCCCGCAGAAATTACTTTAGTAAAAATCAAAAATTCAATAGGAGGTCTTTATGAGGGGGCAGCTAAATCGTAACTTTTTGATTTTTCTGGTAGCCGGCCTGTGTTTTATGTTATTTACGTCTGGTTGCGCAAAGAAGCCTGTAGAGGTGGAGGAGGCTCCTTTGGCCACACAGAAGATTGCTCCGGCTCCGCCGGCCGCTCCCGCTGAGGCTCCGCAGGCAGCGGAAGAAAAGGGCCCTGGCGAGGAGGTTCTTGCCTCTCCCGTCACAGAGGAAACCCAGCCCAAGGAAAAGAAAAAGGAAGAGGAGTCTTATGGCCGCCGTATTTCCGAGGCGCGCACGTCTGCCCCGATGCTTCCTATATATTTTGATTTTGACAAGTACAATATCCGGAAGGACATGAAGGCGCGCATGCAGAGAAACGCCAAGTTCCTGCTGGATCATCCTGATGTCAGAATCCAGATCCAGGGAAACTGTGACGAACGCGGCACCAACGAATACAACCTGGCCCTTGGTGAGAGAAGGGCGAAAAGCGTCAAGGCATACCTTGTCCTTCTTGGTGTGAATGCCGACCGGATGGAAACGGTGAGTTTCGGGGAAGAGCGTCCCCTGGATCCGGGTCACAACGAGAAGGCCTGGGCAAAGAACCGCCGGGACGATCTGGTGATACTGGATTAATGTCTCTTTCGGGGATGGTTGAAATCCCTCGCCTTTAGGCGAAGAGAAGTTATATTATGTCGCTATGCGACGTTATCAATTAGGAGCCCATACAAAGACGGATTTGAAGGTTCATATCATCTG
>JALVVK010000118.1 GCA_027023445.1 Deltaproteobacteria bacterium
CTTCCCTGAGGGCCTCCCAGACAATTCGCCCTTCGTTTTTGCTTTTAGGGGTAATTATTTCACCGCTTCGGCGATCCACTGGCACAAAGGCGATGCCCTGTGGGACGGGAAAATTCTGCGGTTGGCCTGGTTTCACGGTTACTTTCATGAAATCTCTCCAGATCGGGCATGCAACCTTTCCACCTGTCTCCAGCTTGCCAAGGGATTTATGATCATCCCTGCCTACCCAGACCGCCGTTACGACCTCAGGGGAAAAGCCAATGAACCAGGCGTCTCTGTATTCATCCGTGGTTCCGGTTTTCCCCGCGGCCGGTATTCCTAATTTTTTGGCGCACCTGCCTGTGCCGTTTTGCACAACACCCTCTAACAGATAAAGCATCTGAAAGGACGTGACCGGATCTAACACCCTATGTCTGACAGGCTCAAGGGTTTCCAGTATGTTGCCGTGTCTGTCCCTTACTTCCTGGATGTATTGCGGGCTTACCGTCTGTCCAAGATTCAGGAACGTACTGTATGCCTGGACCATCTGTATGGGAGGAATGCCGGAGGATCCAAGGGCAATGGAAAGATTGTTCGCAAGGTGCGCCTTGATTCCCATTTGGAAGGCGAGATTCCTGATGCTTTTCAGCCCTGTCATGCGGGCTATTTTTACCGAGACAATGTTCCTTGAGTCTGTAAGGGCCGTGCGCACGGTAATGGGCCCCATGTATGTCTTGTCAAAATTTTCCGGCTTCCAGGGCGTATCAGGATTAGGACCCTGAAGGGTAATGGGTTCATCGACCAGTACGCTGTTGGGTTGAACGATTCTTTCTTTAAGCGCCGCGGCATAGACTATGGGCTTTATGGCTGAACCGGTCTGAATATGGGCCTGTGTCGCGAGATTGAACTGTGATTTCTTGAAATCCCTGCCGCCCACCATAGCCCTTATCGCCCCGGTGCTTCCTTCCATGGCAACCAGCGCCCCCTGGATATGCCTTGCCAGTTCCCTGTCACCCCTGTGTATTCTGCACAGACGGTTAATTCCCTTTTTCATGGAATCTACCGCATGCTTCTGCCAACGGCTGTTAAGAGTGGTGATTATGGTAAGCCCATCGGTAAGAAGTCGTTTCCTGCCATATCTTGCCTCAAGGTTTCTTTTAACCTCGGCGAGGAAATATTCGGTGCCAGGTGGCGGGGAGAGTTTTTCTCTTCTCAGGATGATGGGCTCTTTTCTGGCTTTTTCCGCCTCCTCCCGTGTGATGTAGCCCTCCTCTGTCATCCTTCTGAGTACGTATTCCTGCCTTCTTTTGGCAGCTTTCATATTTTTTACCGGATTATAGCTACTCGGAGCCTTGGGCAGCCCGGCAAGAATAGCGCATTCAGCCAGACTCAACTGATTTACGTGCTTGGCAAAATAGGTTCTCGCCGCCGCCTCCACACCGTACGCCCCCTGGCCCAGGTATATCTGGTTAAGGTAGATGGTCAGGATTTCATTCTTGGTCAGGGCCGCGTCTATCTGCCATGCCAGGATTGCCTCCTTGAGTTTTCTGATCCAGCTTCGTTTCCTTGTCAGAAGCAGAGATCTTGTAACCTGTTGAGTTATGGTGCTCGCACCCTGTACGATTTCTCCTGCCTCCACGTTCTTGAGGATAGCCCTCATAACTCCGATAAAATCAATTCCAGGGTGTTCATAAAATCTGGCATCCTCGGCCGCAAGAAAGGCATGAACAAGGCGTGCGGGAATCCTTGAAAATGGCACGGGCCATCTTTTTTCCTTGTACCAGTAGGCCAGGGGATGCATTTCTGAATCCAGGACCTGGGTAACCATGGGCGGGGAATAGTGCCTGAGGCTGGAGATATCTGGGAGACCCAGTAGCATATATCCTACAATAAGTGCTCCCGCAAGAAGCGATACGAAAAAACCTGAACCCCATATAATTGCAAGAAAAGGGGTAGCGCCATGTATTTTCGGAGGGGATTTTCTTTTTTTCTTTTTTCCGGTCTTTGTCATAAGCAAGTTTTATAACCATTCGAGGGGGTTTATCCAAGGGGTAAGCCTCATGTATTTTCAGCGCATGAATCGTGCGGGAGAAACCGGCTGGTCACACGGCCATATATGATGCCTTACATATACCGTAGCGCACGCATGCAAACAATGTTCCACGGAATGCCCTTCATCTACTTTCCCATTTCATGATTCCCTGTACTTACTTTTGGCATTTTTCGAAAATGGGTATATAAAGCCCTTTAGTGCAAAATCTTATAAAACATAAAGGTATAAGTGAGGATTTTACTATGCGTAGTGACCAGATGAAAAAAGGGTTGGAACGGGCTCCACACAGGTCTCTGTTCAAGGCCATGGGCTACACGGATGAAGAACTTCAGCGACCGATTATAGGTGTTGCGAATTCCTTTAACGAGATAATCCCAGGGCATGTCCATCTTAAACAGATAACCGAGGCGGTAAAGGCCGGCATCCACACGGCCGGCGGCACCCCGGTGGAATTCGGTGGCATAGGGGTCTGCGATGGGATCGCCATGAACCATCTTGGAATGCGGTATTCCCTGGCAAGCAGGGAGCTGATAGCCGATTCAGTGGAACTCATGGCTCAGGCGCATCCCTTTGACGGCCTGGTACTCGTGACCAGCTGCGACAAAATCACTCCCGGCATGGTTATGGCCATGCTGCGTTTGAACATTCCGGCCATAGTGGTTGCCGGTGGTCCCATGCTCACAGGGGACTGGATGGGTAAAAAGGTTAACCTCATAACAGTATTTGAGGGTATTGGACAGGTCAAGGCCGGAAATCTCACAGAGCCGGAGCTATGGGATCTGGAAAACGAGGCGTGTCCCACGTGCGGTTCCTGCGCGGGAATGTTTACTGCTAATTCCATGAACTGTCTTACCGAGGCCATTGGCCTGGCGATGCCCGGTAACGGTACCATTCCAGCCATATCCGCAGCAAGGATCAGGCTTGCCAAAAAAGCAGGGGCACAGGTAATGCGCCTGGTGGAGATGGATCTCAAGCCAAGGGACATAGCCACGATGGCGGCCTTTAAGAATGCCATTGCCGTTGACATGGCCCTGGGCTGTTCCACCAATACAGTACTTCATGTGCCTGCCATCGCACATGAGGCAGAGGTTGATCTGCCGCTTGAGCTTTTTAATGAGATAAGCCGCAAAACGCCCCATCTCTGCAACATGATACCTGGCGGACCCCACAGCCTGCATGATCTTAATCTGGCTGGCGGCATTCAGGCGATCATCAGGGAACTTTCCGGCGCAGGCGTGATAGACGAAAGCGTCAAAACCGTTACCGGGAAGACGGTTGGAGAAAATATCCGCTCGGCAGGGGTCAGGGACCGCGAGGTAATCAGGCCACTGGACAATCCCTATCATAAGGAAGGCGGGATAGCCATACTGTATGGCAACCTTGCCCCGGAAGGCTCGGTGGTAAAGCAGAGCGCGGTGGCGCCAAAGATGCTGAAGCACAGGGGACCTGCCAGGGTCTTTGAGTCTGAAGACGAGGCATATTCAGCCATTCTGGGTGGCCGTATCAAACCAGGGGATGTGGTTGTGATCCGCTATGAAGGTCCCAAGGGCGGGCCGGGCATGCCTGAAATGCTGTCTCCTACAGCAGCCATTGTAGGGATGGGGCTGGACACGGATGTCGCCCTCATTACTGATGGCAGATTCAGCGGAGGGACCAAGGGCGCGGCCATCGGCCATGTATCTCCAGAGGCGGCAGACGGAGGCCCCATCGGGCTGGTAAGGGAAGGAGACTTAATCGACATTAACATTCCGGAAAAGACGCTATCCCTGCTGGTGGATGAAAAAGAGCTTGATGCCAGGCGTGCAGCCTGGACGCCAAGGCCCATCAAGGTTAAAAAGGGCTACCTTGCGAGATACGCGGCACAGGTGACAAGCGGCGCCAGGGGGGCCGTATTAAGGACAGAAGGAGAATGACATATGCCCAGGGAGCTGAAGCTGCTCATACACGTGGGCCAGCAGGAACGATGGGACGTGGCGGCCAGGAACGCGGTCAATTTTCTGAAAAGCAGGCAGGATGACGAGGTCTTGAGGCTTCGCATAGTTGCCAACGCAGACGCGGTAACAAGGTGTATCAGATGTGATCGTCCGCTGTTCGACCAGCTCAAACAGATTATTCTCGATGGCGGAGAGATACTTCTGTGTGAAAACTCGCTGGATGCCTTTAATATCCCAAAGACCAGGCTGCCTGATTTCTTCGGGACGGTTCCTGCGGCAATAAGGGCGCTTGCGGAATTCCAGGCCGAGGGTTGGCAGTACGTAAGGCCCTGATTTTTCATGGCCGGGGCAGTCTCCGGCCATGAAAATTTTGTCTTGAAACGGATTATATCCCGGGTCCGCGGGTCTGCTGGTTACCTCTGGGGATAATGCCTGCGGAGGCGCCCTGTTCGGGAAGCTGTGCCGGGTACCAGGTAAGGTGCCAAAACCGGTAGAACTCCGAGGCGGTGATATAGTCAGGAGGGATGTCCAGCCTGCGGCAGAATCGCAGCAGATTGTCCTTGTCGCCTGATATCACATGGTAGGACTGCCGTCGCCTTGAATGGTAATTTTCGTGTATGGCAATATTGCCCCGCTCAGCCCATGTTACGGCGTCGGGAATCTCCATGAGGTTGAAGAAACGTATCCTGAAGGCCTTTCTGATAGGCTCTATGATATGTTTAATCTGCGGCAGCGGCTTTTTTTTTCGTCTTGGCAAGGTGTCGCCTACCTCATTTTTTATTCTTTGTTCCAAAAAACTGATCGGTATGCTCCGCCGGAGTCTTAAACCCGCCTGTTAATCCCGGATTATGCAGCTCGCAAGTTTGCCGAAGATACAAGGCAAAGGGCACGCAGACGTACTTGTGTACTTCAACTACTCGACAACACAGCAGATCAGGTAAAATTGCGAACCCCTTGCGGCTTCCGGTGCCTGAGATATAACGGTGGAGAAAACCGCACTTTTTACCGTGAAAATAGCTCATGGGTCATGGGTCATGGTTTAAGTAACAAGGTGATTTTTTTGTGACTATCACCTATGAGCCATGAGCCAACTTTCATGCTCCGGGGTGCGAAGCACCACTTGGCATGAAAGTTTGGGTGAACGAAAAGCCTGGCAAAATTGTAGTTAACTATTTAAATTATTTTATTAAAATCCTTTTCTCAGGCATTTGAAGTACATAATCCGGGTTAATTTCAGGTGGTAAAATTGCCCATGTATGTTTTTATGTAGCGTGATGCCTGCTGAAAATGATGAATGTTGATTTTTCTGGGGCAAAAAACGAAAAAACAGTTAGGAGCGCAGTCTCTTTAAGGTAACAACATGTTGTCCTTTAAGGGTGTTGAGCCCTCGCAAGTTTTTATGATTACGTCAGCATTGCTCTTGAAGCCGCTTTCACGTTAAAATCATTATCAGCGGGCTGCTGGAGGCAATCCGGTCCGGATAATGAGAGAAAGGGATAGGATATGAACAGAAAAGCTGAGGTCAAGAGGGTTACCAGAGAGACGGAAATAGAGCTGTCTTTAAACCTGGACGGGGATGGAAATGTGGACATTGATACGGGTGTTGGTTTTTTTGACCACATGTTGACCC
Source organism: Deltaproteobacteria bacterium (assembly GCA_027023445.1). Taxonomy (GTDB): domain Bacteria; phylum Desulfobacterota; class Dissulfuribacteria; order Dissulfuribacterales; family JALVPX01; genus JALVVK01. The sequence continues at coordinate 5,597 of JALVVK010000118.1, forward strand.
TGTTCGCAGTCCATGGGCTGTTTGACCTGTCACTTACCGCAAATGGGGATCTGGATGTGGATGCCCATCACACGGTTGAGGACGTGGGTATCGTGATGGGGCAGGCATTTACACAGGCCCTTGGTGATTTTTCCGGGATCATGAGGTATGGCAATGCCTCTGTGCCCATGGACGAGAGCCTTGCCCGCGTGTGTCTCGATCTTTCGAGGCGCCCGTATCTGGTCTTTGACGCCCGATTCCCATGCGAGAGAATCGGCGCTTTTGACATGGAGCTCGTGGAGGAATTCCTCAGGGCCCTTGCCACAAATGGTGGTATGACACTGCATGTTCAGGTGCCTTACGGCAAAAACTGTCATCATATGTCAGAGGCGGTTTTCAAGGCACTGGGAAGGGCGCTTGACCAGGCCTCCATGGTGAATCCGAGGGTGAACGGAGTACTTTCAAGCAAGGGTAGCCTGTAAATAACACCAATACGTAATGTGCTTTCAGCAACCGCATACAAAATAGTAAGGGAAGATAAATGAACAATCCAAACAAAATATTAATCGCTGTGATGGCCCTTTTCCTGTGTTCCTGTACAGGGCCTTTCGGACATCAAGCCTCCAGGGACACCTCGCCTCTCCCCCCCCTCAGAAAGATAGCCGTTCTGCCCATGGACCGGGTATCGGTAAAACCCGGGGAGGAAAGGCCGACCTGCTCTCTGTCGGACACGGTTATTGACGCATCTGATGTTACCCCGGATGATGCCGCAGCTGTAACCAAGATTTTATTTAAAACACTGCGCGGGGACAGCCGTTTTGTCATGGTGCCCGAGGGACAGTGCATAGGGTTTCTGAACAGGCTTCTTGAGACAGATGTAAAAGCATCTACCCTGAAACTGATCCGTTCCTTTGGAAAGGAACTGGGGGTTGACGCCGTTTTGTACGGAAAGCTCTTCCGTTTCAGACAGCGGGTGGGAGGGGCATATTCGGTAAAGTCTCCTGCGTCCGTAGCCTTTTCCCTCCACCTGATCCGGGTTTCAGACGGACGTATCCTGTGGAGCGCCACCTTTGACGAGACACAGGAACCTCTCAGCGAAAACCTGTTTAATGCAGGTTTCTACAAAAAAACCGGCATAAGATGGCTGACTGCTGAAGAGCTTGCCGCCTTTGGCCTTTCCCAGACCCTTGATGACTTGATAGCCAGATTACCTTAAGACGACAACATATGGATACATTAACCGGCCGGGTAGTTGAATTCCTGGAAAGTCAACGTTTTGTCTGCGCCGTAGTGCTTGGGAAAAAGGGGTCCAGGTACCATCTTTTGACCCATCTTGGCAGAGAGGTAAACCTTGCTCCTGGAAGACTGCTGCATTCTTCAGGCCAGTCGCTCTCGGACAATAACAGGAATCTCCTGACACAGAACCTCCGGGAAATTAACAACAGGCGTAATGATCTTATGACACAGATCAATATCAGGGAGCTTTGGGATCTGGTCACAGGAGAAGATGATCTCTGGCATCCTTCAGAGCTCGCCGGCCTGGCCTTTTCCGAAGACATCAGCCCGGATCATGAAGCGGCGCTTGTCCGGGCAGTCATTGACGATCATACCTACTTCAAGTTCAGGGATGGCATGATCAATGTTCAGGGTCCGGATGCGGTGGAGCGTCTGCTAAGACAACGGGCTGTTGAACAAGAGAGGCTGGAACGTCTTTCCAAGGGAAGCCAATGGCTTGAATATATCTGGTCAGGGGAAACCGACGGGATGGCCCAGCCACGTTCCTGTCCGGACGATACCTATGTCTGTTACTGGATACAGGCCATCAAGGATTACTGTATCCGGGGGGATGAATCATCCTATGCCCAGCCCGTGAGGGCCCTTTTCAGGCAGGCAGGGCTTTCAGGCGCCACGGCCCCGTTTGATACCATGGTCAGGGCCGGAGTATGGAGCCCGGATGAAAATCTGGAGTTCAGCCGTTACCAGGTGGATGTGGACTTCCCTGAGGACGTCATGCGCCAGGCCCGGGAGCTTGCCACTGAACGCATGGATGCGACGGAAAAAGAGGGCAGGATTGATCTTACCGGCCTTTATACTGTTACAATCGATGGCCCGGAAAGCCTGGATCTGGACGACGCCCTCAGTTTCAGAAAAACAGGGAAGGGCTGGGAGTTAGGCATCCATATTACGGATATCGGCCTTATGACAGAGCCGGGAACCCCCATGTTCAAAGATGCGGTTCAACGGGCAACCTCCATCTACCTTCCGGACAGGAAAGTTTCCATGCTTCCGGAGATACTTTCCCAGGGAGCCTGGAGCCTTGAGCAGGGCAAACCCAGGCGGGCCCTGTCTTTTATCGCACTTCTTGATGACAGCGGCGCTATTTTGGAGGAAAAAATCGTAAGAAGCATTATCCTGACAGATGAACGTCTCACCTATGAAGACGTTGAATCGCGGATGGATAAAGATCCTTTTTTTTCAAAGCTTTATGGTCTGTGCGGAATGAGGCAGGAACGCAGAATCGAAAAAGGCGCGCTTCCCCTGCCCATCCCGGAACTGGTGGTCGAAGTGGACAAAGAAGGCCGGGTGGATGTAAGGCTCAATGAACCCGGGCCGGCCAGATTCCTGGTTGCTGAATGCATGATACTGGCCAACGAAATGGGGGCAAGATTTTTAAGGGATAATAATATTCCCGCTCTCTTCAGGAGCCAGGCTCCTCCAAGGGATGTTATCATCGATGGACACGAGCGGGATCTGATGGCAAATTACAGGCAGAGAAGGCTGATAAGCCGCGGCCTGTTAGGGCCTGAACCTGAACATCATCATGGCCTGGGGCTGGACGCCTATACCACGGTAACATCCCCCCTGAGACGCGCCCTGGACCTGTTAATGCAGCAGCAGATAACCTCTTTTTTGAGGGACCACGCGCCCTTGCACAGTCAAAGGGATCTCGAGTCCCTGTCTTTTACTCTTCAGCAGGGACTTATGAGCGCGGCGGCAGTACGCCAGGCCAGAACAAGATATTGGCTTCTCAGGCATATTGAGCAGAGACGGGGTGAGGTACTTAAGGCATGGCTTCTTGAATTTGGTCCCAGAAAGGCGCTCGCGGTGCTTTGCGACTACCTGATAACCGTGGATCTGCCCCTTCCAAGGGGTATGAAACCGCGTCCGGATTCGCTTATAGGGGTCAGGATTAAAAAGGTAAATCCCAGGGAAAATATACTGAAGGTAGACTGGGCAGAAATCTGAGACGAGGTGTTGGACATGAACGGAAAGCTTGCTTTAAACACGGCCATCTGGTCCATTATGCTGACCGGACTGGGCGCGGCGGTAATCTATTTTAATCCCCAGCTTATGCAGACATGGGCAGGCCCGGCCCTGCTTGCCGCGCCCCCTTTGGCAGGAATTTTTCTTTTCATTGCCTCCCGCGGCAGGGCGGAGAGGCCTGTGTCCGCTCCTGAACCGGAGGTGGAGCCAACCGCGCGCGGGGCCGAGGATGTGAAGACGGCATCAAAGCCCCCGGCTCCGGAGCCGGTCACCGAACCCGAGCCTTCCGGGCCTTCACCTGAGGTCACGGTTGCGCAAATTCTCGGGTTGCTGCAGCGTGAGGGAAGGCTGATTGACTTTCTGCAAGAGGATATAGACGCCTATGACGATGCCCAGATCGGGGCCGCAGTGAGGGAAGTCCACAGGGGTTGCCGGTCCGCGTTGAAGGATGTTCTGGGGCTTGAACCGGTCATCCAGGCGGACGAGGGGGCAGTCGTGGAGGTAGATGAAGATTTTGATCCCGCCAGGATCAAGCTGGTGGGCAGAGTGCACGGCAAGCCGCCGTTCAGGGGCGTTCTCCGTCACAGCGGATGGCGTTTTTCAAAGATAAATCTGCCCGCGTGGACAGGCGGCGGTAAACCGGATGTCCTTGCGCCCGCCGAGGTGGAAATTCAGTGAGCCGTTCCAGATTTGTCATAGGCATAGATCTCGGTACGACCAACTGTGCCCTTTGTTTTGTGGATACGAGGGATCCGGCCCATCAGGGCATTCAGACATTTGATGTGACCCAGGTTTTTTCGCCCGGAGAGGTGGGAAAGGGCAGACTTCTTCCCTCATTCATATATTTATCAACAGATCAGGAGAAAAAGGGCGGTCTGCTCAATCTTCCCTGGGACCCGTTCGGGGAACGGGTGGTGGGCGAGTATGCCAGGGCAAGGGGCGCCGAGGTCCCGGGCAGGCTGGTTTTTTCCGCAAAGAGCTGGCTGTCCCAGCAGGGTGTTGACAGGACAGCGGCCATCCTGCCCACGGATGCCCCTGAAGATGTCCAGAAACTTTCTCCCATAGTGGCCTCGGCCACCTTTCTGCGCCACCTTAAGGCGGCCTGGAACCATACCATTGGCAGGGAACAGTCAGAGAACCTGGAAGACCAGGAGATCTACATTACCATTCCTGCCTCCTTTGACGCCGTGGCCAGAGACCTTACGGTGAAGGCTGCAAGATCCGCGGGCCTTGAGGACATAACCCTTCTGGAAGAGCCACAGGCCGCCTTTTACGCCTGGCTCGAATCCAATCCCCTTGAATGGAAAGACGCAATGGATCCAGGAGACCTGATCCTGGTATGTGACATAGGTGGCGGGACCACTGATTTCAGTCTTATTCAGATCGTTTCCGATCGGGGGAATCTGGGTCTGGAAAGGGTCGCGGTGGGCGAGCATCTTCTGCTTGGCGGCGACAATATGGATCTTGCTCTTGCATACAGCCTGAGAGAGGGACTCAAGGGCAGGGGGCAGGCGCTGGATCAGGGCCAGTTTCAGCACCTATGGCACAATGTACGGCTGGCCAAGGAAAGGCTTTTATCAGATAACTCTCTTGCCGAGGTGCCCGTGATCATTCCCGGACGAGGAAAGGGGCTCGTTGCAGGCACCATAAGATCCGGGCTCTCCCGAGACATGGTTGAGTCTCTTATACTGGAAGGTTTTGTGCCTGAGGTGGGACCGGATGACGCGCCCAGGGAGCAGCCACGGGCAGGGTTGCAGGAACTGGGGCTTTCCTATGCGGATGACACGGCCATTACCAGGCATCTCGCGGGTTTTCTGAAATTGCATTCACAGGGGGGCAAGGCTGCCAGGCCCGCAGCCGTGCTCTTTAACGGAGGTGTGTTAAAGGCCGGAATAATAAGGCGCAGGATACTTGATATATTGCGTTCCTGGTATCCCGGGGAAGATTCTGGAAAGATCTCCGAGCTTGTTAACCCCGATATGGATCTCGCGGTGGCAAGGGGAGCTGCTTATTACGGCCTTGTCAGACGCGGAGAGGGTATCAGGATCAGAAGCGGCATTGCGCGTTCCTGTTATATCGGGATACAGGGGGCCAGACCCGCTGTCCCCGGCATGCCCTCGCCCTTAAAGGCACTGTGCGTGGTGGCTCAGGGAATGGAGGAAGGCGCAAAGGTGGCCCTTCCCGGAAGGACATTCGGCCTGGTAGTGGGCCAGCCGGTGGAATTCCGGTTCCTGCAGTCCGGCATCAGGCCGGACGACAAGGTGGGGGATCTGATTGATGAATGGGAAGGCACCATAGAGCCCGTAAGCTCGGTGCAGACCGAGGTGGAAACCCCTGACCTTGCCCCAGGGACGGTAATTCCTGTGGAGCTTGAGGCCGAGGTTACCGATGTTGGAACGCTTGCCCTGGGATTTGTTTCCAGGCAGAGAGGCCTCCGGTTTGATCTTGAATTCAATGTGAGGGGTCAGGATTCCGGCGGTTGATCCCTTTCCCCGGACTCTACATCCAGCGGGGTCCTGGGAATGTAGTCCTCCATTATGGGAGGAAAGGAATACAGATCTCTTGAAAGGGCGGCCTTTAAAAAGGTGTTGACCCACCAGAATATATCCCTGCGCTTTATAGCCCTGCGAAGCCGTCTCATCTTGGCCTTCCGTTCCCCTGGATTCATATGGAATGCCCGGTGGATGGCATTGGAAACCCCCTCAATATCATAGGGATTGACCATAATGGCCCATCTGTGCAGTTGCGCCGCGGCCCCTGCGAATTCACTGAGTATGAGCACCCCGTTTTCTTCAAGGTTGCAGGCGCAGTATTCCTTTGCCACCAGATTCATCCCGTCCTTGAGCGGGGTTACAAGGGCGATTTCCGCAAGCCGGTAGTAGGCCAGGAGTTCATAAGGACTGAGGCTTCTGTACAGGTAGTGAATCGGCACCCAGCCAGAGGATGTGAACCGGCCGTTAATCTCCCCGACAAGCCGTTCTATCTCGGATTTCAGCATCTGGTATTCTTCCACCCTTTCGCGACTCGGCACAACCACCTGTACAAGGGTTATTTTACCTCTGAGTTCGGGAAAACGTTCCAGCGCGGACTTGAACGCCTGCAGCCTTTCAGGGATACCCTTTGTGTAATCCAGGCGGTCCACCCCTAATATCACCTGCCTGTCCGGCAGGGCTTCATGCAGGTACCAGGCAGTATCCGACACCTCATCGGAGGCGGCGTTTCTGGCAAAGGCATTGAAATCTATGCTGATTGGGAAGGCACCCACCCTGATCTCCCTGCCGCCAAGATTGGCTGTAGTCACCGGCCCCCTTCCCCTGACCTTGACTCCTTCGATGAGATTTTGAACGCACTGAAGGAAATGGCGCCGGTCCCGCAACGTCTGGAACCCGACGAGGTCATATTTCAGAAGGGCCTTTAGAATCTGGGTTCTCCAGGGCAGCTTCATAAAGATGTCAAGAGGTGGAAAAGGAATATGCAGGAAAAAGCCCATCTGCCTATGTTCATCTATTTCTTTAAGGAAATGGGCAAGATGCATCAGGTGATAATCATGGACCCAGATGTAGTCCGTTTCCCTGCTGCGCATGGCGGTGACCTCGGCAAAACGCTGGTTTATCTTTAAATATTGGTACCAGTATCCGGGAATAAAATTACACCTGGTCTGCAGGTCATGAAAAAGAGGCCATATTATTTCGTTTGCAAAACCGTAATAATAATCCTGGACCTCTTCTCTGGTGAGGGGCACTGGAAAGAGGCTGTAGCCTGCGTGCCTTGATGCCAGATCCATAAGACCGGCAAGGTCCGCGTCATTGGTGCCTCCTGACCATCCGATCCATAAACCTCCCCTGTTTTTGAGCACTGGTGCGAGGGCGGTTACCAGGCCTCCTGATCCAGGTTCGATTGACCATTTATCCTTTTTCCGTTTCAGGATTATGGGCAGGCGGTTTGACACCGCCACCAGACGGGCGCCAGATGCTTCCATTCTCACCTCCCTTTTCCCAGAGACGCAAAAAAAGCAGAAGTTCTTCCGGGGGTTTTATCCACAGATCGGCTGCTGTGGGACGCAGCCGTTTCCTTACCAGTACACAGAGCCCCCTGCCTTTTAAAAATTTGAAGGCGTCCTCATCGGTAAGATCATCTCCAAGGTACGCTATTTTGACCGGAGAGTCCAGTTTTGAAATAATTGTTTCCACCGCCCGGCCCTTGTCGCATCCCGGTCCGCGTATCTCAAGGCCTCCATCAAACGTGTGAAGCTCCAAGCCGGAAGATTTTGTCGCAGGATAAATATCCTGACGGATTTTGTTTTCTATTTCCGATGCCTTCCTGGAAGAAAGGCCTCTGGTATGAACAGCGAGGCATCCGGGCTTGGTTTCGACCAGGTCCCACATCCCCTGGGAGATAAGCAACTCTCTGACAGCGGACATTCCCTGTTTTTCATCCTTGGTTAAGGGGACACAGGAGAGTTCTCCGTTTGACTTGAGGCGCTGTCGTCCATGCGCCCCCCAGATTTCGGGCAGATTTTCCAGGCCCAGAAGCGGGATAAGATCTTCTATCTGCCGACCACTGATAATTACAATTCTTGAACCCGGAAGGGCCATGATGCGTTTTATGGCTTTTTTTACGCCGGGATAGGGGAATGCCTGATCGCGGTCCTCGCTGAACGGGGCCAGGGTGCCGTCATAATCCAGAAAAAGCAGCCGTTTTTCAGCCTTTCCCCGTTGCGGAAAATATCGGTGGATATCCAGCCCCGGATTCAGGATCTCCATCGGGCCACGTCTATCCTGTCTTCCAGTCCGCTTATTATCCCTATCATGAGGGCCAGGTAGTCCCTGAGATGTCTTGTGACCAGAAAGTTTTCACTGACAAGCCTCCTGGCTCTCAGCCCCATGGCCTCAAGGGTGTCTCTCCGGTGAAGAAGATACCGGATCCTGAGAGCCGCTCCCTCAGGCGTTCTGACCTTGAATCCGGTAAAATGATCTATAACCTGGAGGCGGATGCCTCCGGTATCCCCCCCGATCACCGGCTTGCCCTTCCACATGGCCTCTGCCACGGTAAGCCCAAAGCCTTCCTTGATGGATTTCTGAAGTACTATGTCTGAGGCCCTCTGGAGGGCGTTGATGGTACGGTGAGAGTCCGGCGGCAGGGCAAGCACATGGATATCAGGTTCCCCATTGGCAGCTCTCAGCACCTCGTCGAGGACGACTTTCCCCTCGGGATCATCTGAGGCACTGCCACCGGCCAGTACCAGCTGGAGGGGCACGAATTTCTTCACCATGCGGTATGCCTCTATTACGCCAAGGGGATCCTTGAAGCGGTCAAACCGTGAGACCTGGACTATGAGTGGCAGATCCGGATTCAGGTTGAATCTGGTGAAAACAGCATCTATCTCCTCTTGCGGCAGGTCTATGTTTTTTTCGGAAAGGGGGTCTATGCTGGGAGGTATCAGATATTGGGGATGCGGAAGTGCCTGTGCGAATTCCGCGAGCGAGAAGATGCTGGCATCATATTTCTGCACTATTTTTTTCAGGTATTTCCATATAGGGCGATAGGGACGGCTGCAGTCTATATGACAGCGCCAGATCCACTTACCCCTTCTGTTGGGACACGCCTCTATGAGATATGCCGGTTGGGGATCGTGGATGAAAACGAGGTCCGCCTCCTCCAGGGCCTGCCGTAGTTCCTCGGCGTTTTCCATATTTGTTTTTTCATAATTTTCCAGCATATTGGGAGAGATGCCCACGGAGAAGCCCTGAAGCGCATTGTGAAACCCCTTGGTACACTGGAAGAAAACCTGATTCCCTTTGATTACCTCCCACCGGACATCCAGATCCAGGGTCTTCATTAACGGCACCAGTTTGTGCAGGATTTCAGCCACACCGCCCCCTTCCCTGGTCGAATTCACATGAATTATCTTCATGCCCCTGAGAGGTTGTGCCAGTTGTATAAGGTGGTGGACAACGTCTTCTCCTGCTATCTCCCTGTATTTATCTAAAAGCTCGCTCATTTTCCCTGTGACTCCTGGAAATAGTTACCGAAAAGCACGGTCAGATCCCGCCTCAACTCCTTCAAGGAAGAAAAATAGGGATCAATGGCCGCAAGTTTCTGGCGTAATTCAATGTATCTATCGCCCCATCCAATGAGCCAGGCGTTGAAGTCGTCGATTTTATCCTCAGTGCGCCTCCTGGAGTCGATGAAGTGATAAAAAATACTTCCCAGAGACATGGAAGCGACGGCCCGGGGCAGCTCCTCAGGGGTCTGGATCTGTTTGCCCGTGTCCAGTACCACTATCTGCGACTTGATAAAATGAAACTGCTTGTCCGCCTGCGCCCATGGTATATATTCGTACTCATCCAGGCGTTCCTCGACTTTTTCGACAATTTCCTGTCTGAGTGATTCCGTTTCATCAAACTCCGTGGGATCTATAACGCTCAATCTTTCCGCAAGGGCTTTCTCATGAAGTCCGTGATAGGCCCATGCCGCAAAATCGTTGTTGTATTCCGGTTCGTCAAACTGGGGTTCCAGAAACCTGCCCCAGAAATGGTGGTAAATGCTTCCCTCCGGGACATTGAGGAGCCCGTACCTGAATTCCCGCAGATTTTGCGCCCTGAATCCGGTTGCCATGGCAACCAAGGCGCAGTCTCTCATATGAAAGGGTTCTGTTAACGGATTTTTTTCTTCGTTATAATCGTCCATAAAACAACCTCTTTATGCCGAATCGGTAATTTTCGCTCCTCAGGCTTGCTCTTTTACTTGGCCCTGACGGAAATAAGACGGATCACCAGGGAAGATTACCCAATAATTGCTTATATTATAGAGATCGAAACTTGTTATGGGAAGCATTAGAAACCATGTGCAAGGATAAGGATTACCGCTTGTCCCGCCCAGGCGGGATTCGTTAGGATTACGGCCTGCGTCTCTGTCACACCTGCCAAACAACAGTTTTCCAACTCGCAGGAGACCTCAGGCCAGAAAATCCCGATCCATTTAGCACCAAAGGTGCGGAGGGGCCTTTGACGGTTGTCGTACAAGCACAGACAGCCTGGAAAGAAACTCCCGGCGGGAAATGGTACGGGCGCCGAAACTCAGCAGATGTCTGGTCACCACCTGGCAATCCACAAGGGCGAAGTCCCATTCACGCAGTTGTGAAACAAGGGCCACAAAGGCCGCTTTCGATGCGTTGGAAACCCTGTGGAACATGGATTCTCCGAAAAATACCCGCCCAATGGCAAGACCGTACAGGCCGCCTGCCAGCGCGCCGTTTTCCCATGCCTCGGCAGAGTGCGCATGCCCCATCCTGTGTAGCAGGCTGTATGCGTGGATCATGTCATCTGACAGCCAGGTCCCTTCGTTCTGTTCCAGGCGCACCTGCGCACAGGATTCTATTACCCTGTCAAAGGCCGTATCAAAGGTGATGTCAAAGGGATTTTTGGCAAGGAATCTGTTCAGTCGTTTTGAAACGTGAAGCTCCCGGGGTTCAAGAACCAGCCTCGGGTCCGTGCACCACCAGAGTATGGATTCCCCTGGATTATACCAAGGGAATATCCCGTTTTTATAGGCCGCAAGCAGCCTGCCCGGTGACAGATCCCCTCCCACGGCCAGCAGGCCGTCTTCCCTGGCCAGGTTGCCTGGAGGGAACACATGAGAATTATCCAGGAGAAATACGGGCATTTGATGTCAGATATAAAAAAATATGAAGAAAACCTTGTTGGGGGCTATGGGACAACTCAAGTTAAATTGTGTTGAGCGGGCTAATAGGCGAGAATATGATAGTTAGGAACATCAATATCTCGGCCGGGGTCCATACGTTCCATGAAATGATAGGGAAAAGCAGGATCATCCTCCAGAAAATATAATTTTTTGCCAAGGTCAGCCAGGCGGGTCAGTACTTCCCGTGAAGACTTGCCCTGTATGCGTAAGTACTCGTCATGAACTTCCAGAAACAGGCGTACACCTGCACGCGATAATGTCTCTGTACCGCCTTCAATAGCAAGGTATTCCGCTCCTTCAATATCCATTTTTATCACTGTTGGCCATATTTTTAACGTACTGCTGATGCGATCGAGCGTTACAGATGGTACATCTATCTGCGTTTTTTTATATCCTTTAGCAGTAGGGTTCCCCGTCACTAAACTGGAACCAGAATTTCCAAAGATTCGGTTGGTATACAGCCTGACGATACCGCAAGTATTAGATATTGCGATTGGTAACACAGACACATTGCTGACTCGGTTTAACTCTAGATTGGTAATACATTGACGAAAGGCCACCGGATCTGGCTCAAAGCCGATTATGCGGCCATTCAATAAAATATATTTGCCAAGGATTACCGAATATGGACCTATCCATGTGCCTACTTCAAATACTATATCATCAGGCTTGATATGTTCAAAGCAGGCCTGGACAAAACAGTGTTCCCAAACCCCACGCATCATCCGTTTGCGCAGTGACAAAACCTGGCCCACGTCTACGGCGTTTTGGGTATCAAGCAGGATTTCGAATCGTTTGGCCCGGGCCATAACCCTGCCGTGTCGACGCGCTAAAGCGTGTTTCAGTGTTATTCTCAATCCTGCCATTATTGCCACCCTCTCTCTATTAAGAGAATTTTAGTTTTAAATCCCGGTAGGGAACTTGGGCAGATCCTTCAGGGCGTCCAGCGCCTGGGCTATCTTTTCCTCAGGGTATTCGTAATCCTTTAATTTACCCTCAAGATAGTCATCATAAGCGGCAAGATCAAAGTGGCCGTGTCCACTGAAGCAGCATACGATACATTTCTCTTCGCCCGTTTCCCTGCACTTCAACGCCTCGTCTATCACCCCTTTTATGGCGTGAGACGTCTCAGGCGCTGGAATTATGCCTTCTGCCCTTGCAAAGGTGACAGCCGCCTCGAACACCGGATTCTGGGTATACGCCCTGGCCTCGACATATCCCTCGTTAACAAGATGGCAAAGCAACGGGGCGTCTCCGTGATATCTCAGCCCGCCGGCATGTATGCCTGGAGGTTCAAAGGTGTGTCCCAGGGTGTACATGAGCATAAGAGGCGTCATGCCGGCCGTGTCTCCATAATCATACCGGAACATTCCCTTGGTAAGCGTGGGGCAGGATTTGGGTTCAATGCCAATGATCCTGACATCATTTTTCCCCTGGATCTTGTCATACACAAAGGGGATGCACATGCCTCCAAAGTTTGAACCGCCGCCCACGCATCCGATGACCATGTCCGCCTTGTCTCCGGCAAGTTCCAGCTGTTTTTGGGTCTCCAGGCCGATTACTGTCTGATGCAGGAGCACGTGATTAAGCACGCTTCCCAGGGCGTAGTTGGTGTCCTCGTGGGTGGCCGCGTCCTCTACTGCCTCTGAGATGGCTATTCCCAGGCTGCCCGTGGAGTCCGGGTTGCTTTCAAGTATAGCCTTGCCCGCGCGGGTCCTGTCTGTGGGGGACGGGTACACCTCGCCGCCCCATACATGCATGAGAACCCGCCTGTAAGGCTTTTGATGGTAGCTGACCTTTACCATGTAAACAGTGCATTCCATGTCAAACAGAGAACAGGCAAACGAAAGCGCGCTGCCCCACTGACCCGCCCCTGTTTCAGTGGCAAGCCGCCTGACTCCCGCCTGCCTGTTGTAATATGCCTGGGCCACGGCGGTATTGGGCTTGTGGCTACCAGGAGGGCTTACCCCCTCATTTTTGTAGTAAATCCTGGCCGGGGTCCCCAATGCCTTTTCAAGATTCCGCGCCCTGTGTAATGGGCTTGGCCTCCACAGCCTGTATATTTCCCTTACCGGGCCGGGGATTTCTATCCATTCCTGCTGGCTGATTTCCTGCTCGATGAGACTGTCAGGAAATATGGGCCTGAGGTCGTCCGGGGTGACCGGCTGTCCGGTAACGGGGTTAAGGGGAGGCGCCAGTGGCTTGGGAAGCCTGGGTAAGATATTGAACCACGCCCCTGGGAGTTCCTTTTCAGTAAGAGTGATACGATAACTTTCGTCCATTTTTACCTGTCCTCAAATTTTTTTGTCAGGAAACCTAAGTCACTATTCCTTAATGATAGGGCAAATATATACATCAGGTCACACTGTGGTTCAATGGACAAGGCATCATCTCCATGCCTGAATTATGTTATGAATTAGAAGTCATGGCCGATGCAGATATGGCCTGTAAGCGCTGCAGGCAATACATGCCAGGTGAGAGGCCTGCCTTTCGGCAGGCAACGGATAGCAAAGGGGGGCGTTCATTCAACATTTCCATGGATGCGGCCTTAGGCCCTGTGTGGTGCAAGCCGAGCGATTTACGCCACAGGCGTAACAAGCGGTAATCCTAACGGAGCGAAGCGAAGTAGTAATCCTAAGTCGCGTTAGCGACTGGTAATCCCAGTAGACCGAAGGTCCACGGTAATCCAAGCGATGTCCCGCTTCGGCGGGACGAGCGATAATCCTGTCAAAGCGGTAATCCGAGCGAAGCCGTTGACACGCTTTATCAGCGGAATTAATGTCCTTTAGCGCCTTATGACATCTGGTACTGGGGATCAAGACATGGTGGCCAGGCAAGCAGACCTCACAGAAAGAAATTGCGCCATTCTGCGCGCTGTTGTGCAGTTCTATATCGAACGGGCCGAGCCTGTTGGATCCAGGGTTGTGGCAAAAAAATCCGAACTTGGCCTGAGCCCTGCCACGATTCGCAATGTCATGGCAGACCTTGAGGACATGGGGTTGCTCTATCAACCTCATACCTCGGCCGGGCGCATTCCGACCGAGGCAGGCCTTCGTTATTTTGTGGACTATCTCCTGGAAAAAGAATCCCTGTCATGGGGGGATCAGGTTGCCATTGAAGAGGGAATTCGTTCTTCTGCCATGGATATGGCGGCAATTCTCAAAAGGGCGGTGGAACTGCTCGCCTATTATTCCGGCCAGGCCGCTGTGGTCAGCGTTCCCAGACTCACAGGAGATCATCTCAGCCATGTACAGTTTATAAAGGTCAGGCCGGGTGTCATCATGGTGATTCTTGTGGCTGATACGGGAATCGTTCAAAACAGGCTTGTGCATACAGAGATAGATCTGCCTGAGGACAGGCTGGACGCCCTTGCTCAGTATCTGAATAGAAAACTGTCCTACATGGGGCTTGAGGAGGCAAGAGAGTCCATATTGCTGGAAATGGAAGAGGACAAGCGTGTCTTTGATATCCTGTTGGACGAGATGGTCCTGGGGGTAAAAAGGACATACGAAAGTGGAGAACTCTATGTGGGAGGAGAGCTGAATCTGCTGGATTTCCCGGAATTCTCCAATGTTTCACAGATTCGCGTCCTCTTGCAGGCCTTTCAGGAAAAAAAGGCCCTGCTGGTCCTCCTGGATAGTTGCCTGGAGACAGACGGGGTCCAGGTTTTTATTGGTTCAGAGGGCCTTGGGAACCGGATTCCCGGCTGCGGGATGGTCCTGGCGCCGTATTTTGACAATGGACGCCCCCTTGGCAGCCTGGGGGTCGTGGGACCAGTCCGCATGAACTATGCCAGGATCCTGGCCCTTGTGGAATTTACAGCTCAGGTACTCAGTGAATGGGTAAAGGAGTCTTAGGATATGTCGGACAAATCGATTAACAGGAATAACAACATGGAAGACCTTGAAACAGAAGCGCGGGGAAATATGGAAGAGACCATCCAGGAAGATCATGCTGAGGATCAGGACCTGTCCGAACAGCTCAGGGCTGCCCGGGAGGAACTGCAGGAATGCAGGGACAAGGTCCTTCGTCTGGCAGCGGAACTGGATAACTTTAAGAAGAGGATGGAGAGAGAGAAGGCTGAACATATCAAGTTCGCCCTGGAGGCCTTTGCCAAGGAACTTCTGCCTTTTCTGGACAACCTGGAACGGGCTGTGGAATCCGCCAGGGAATCCCGCGACATAGACGGCCTCATAGACGGACTTGACCTGACCCTCTCCGGATACCTGAAAACCCTTGAACGTTTCGGCCTGAAGGCCTTTGCCGCGGAAGGACAGCGGTTTGACCCCAATTTTCATGAGGCGTTGTCAGTAGAGGAATCCGCGGAGGTTGATGAAAATACGGTTATCAAACAGCTGCTTAAGGGCTATACCCTTCACGATCGGGTATTGAGGCCGGCCCTGGTTGTCGTGTCAAAAAAATGTCATGAAAATAGTGGACAACAGGGAACAAATGGTTAGCTTAGTTCCCAGCTTAAAGGTGCTCGTCCGGGTTGATATTCAATCTGGATCGGCCCGCCGACATACATGTAACAAGGAGGAATTGAAATATGAGTAAGGTGATCGGCATAGACCTTGGGACCACCAACTCCTGCGTGGCTATTATGGAGGGTGGGGAACCCAAGGTCCTCACCAACGCGGAAGGTGGCAGGACCACGCCATCGGTGGTGGCCTTTACGGATAAGGGCGAGAGGCTGGTAGGAATGCTTGCCAAGAGGCAGGCGGTGACAAACGCGGAAAATACCCTGTTCGCAGTAAAAAGGCTTATCGGTCGAAGGTTTAGCGATGCGGAGGTCAGTAAATCCAGGGAGATAGTGCCTTACAAGATCGTGAAGGGTCCTAACGACGAGGCCCTGGTCGAGGCCAGGGGCAAGCAATACAGCCCGGCAGAGATATCCGCCATGATTTTGACCAAGATGAAGCAGACCGCAGAGGATTACCTTGGAGACAAGGTCACGGACGCGGTTATCACGGTTCCGGCATATTTCAACGACAGCCAGCGTCAGGCCACCAAAGACGCCGGACGCATAGCCGGGCTCAATGTTCTCAGAATCATAAACGAACCGACGGCAGCGGCACTGGCATATGGACTGGACAAGAAATCAGAGGAAAAAATTGCTGTTTTTGACCTTGGCGGCGGCACATTTGATATCTCTATCCTTGAAATCGGCGAAGGGGTTTTCGAGGTCAAGGCCACCAATGGCGACACCTTCCTTGGAGGCGAAGACTTTGATCTTCGCATAGTGGACTGGCTGGCTGACGAGTTCAAGAAGGATCAGGGAGTGGATCTCAGGGAAGACCGTATGGCCCTGCAGCGCCTCAAGGAGGCGGCGGAGAAGGCGAAGTGTGAGCTGTCCACTACCCCTGAAACCGAGATCAACCTGCCCTTTATCACGGCAGATGCCACAGGGCCCAAACACCTTGTCATCAAGTTGACCAGGGCGAAGCTGGAATCCCTGGTGGATGATCTTATTCAGCGCCTGGAGGGTCCGTGCCAGACCGCTTTGAAAGACGCGGGCCTTACTCCCGCCGACATAAACGAAGTTATACTTGTAGGCGGAATGACCCGGATGCCCAGGGTCCAGGAAAAAGTCAGGGAAATCTTTGGCAAAGAACCCCACAAGGGCGTTAATCCTGACGAGGTTGTGGCTATTGGCGCCGCCATCCAGGGGGCGGTATTGAAGGGCGAAGTCAAGGATGTCCTGCTTCTGGACGTAACACCTCTTTCCCTTGGCATCGAGACCCTTGGTGGGGTTATGACCAAACTTATTGAGAAAAATACCACTATCCCCACCAAGAAGAGCCAGATTTTCACTACCGCGGCGGATAACCAGAACGCGGTGACCATTCACGTGCTCCAGGGCGAACGCGAGATGGCGTCGGATAACAAGACCATCGGAAGGTTTGAACTGGTGGGGATCCCCCCCGCACCCAGAGGTGTTCCTCAGATAGAGGTCACCTTTGATATCGACGCTAACGGCATATTGAACGTCTCGGCCAAGGACCTTGCCACCGGCAAGGAACAGTCCATCAGGATTCAGGCCTCAAGCGGCTTGAGTGAGGAAGAGATCCAGCGGATGGTAAAAGAGGCCGAACTGCACGCTGAAGAGGATAAAAAGCGCAAGGAACTGATTGAGGCCCGGAATCAATCCGATACCCTGATTTACAGTACCGAGAAAAACCTCAAGGAGCTGGGCGACAAGATTGACGAGACCACCAAGAATCAGATTAACGAAAAGATTGAGGCCCTCAAGAAGGTAATGGAAGGGGATGACCCCGCGGCCATAAAGAGCGCCCAGGATGAACTCATGCAGGCAGCACACAAGCTCGCTGAGCTCATGTACCAGAAGGCCGCAAGCGAGGGAGGCCAGGCCGGAGGAACCGCGGGAAGCAGCGGAGAAGCCGGCGGCCAGTCAGCAGGAGGTGCCTCTGCGGGCACGGGCAAGGGTGGAGGAGGAGACGATGACGTGGTAGACGCGGACTTCGAAGAAATGAAGTAGCTTTTCCCGTCCTCACAATCTCTTTCAAAGAGGCGCGCAGGCATTATTATCATGCGCGCCTCTTTTTATGCTCTCGAGATATCCCCCTGCCATTCCAAGTAAAAATCCAAGCGGCATGAATCTCATATCCTCCACCAGGGCGTGGACAACATATTCCCCGATGAACGGGCACAGGATCGCAATACCCATGGCCTTTTGAGCGGATGAAATATCTTTGTTGTTGATCGCCCTGACCATGGAACCCGCGAAAACGAATATCAGGCAAAGGTATAGAAAAAGCCCGATGATACCCTGTTTGAAAAGAAGTGTCAGGAAATGATCATGGGGATTGAGGGGATAATTTTTGGGAGGATATTTACCCGTCTTTGCCTTGTACCATTCCTTGTATTTTTTGATCATTATTTTCTTGGTAAGGCCCCAACCTGCGATTTTCCTGATAAGCGGCGCATCATTAAAGATCCGGGCATATGCCTTCCAGTGCCATTCGTATCTTCCGGTGGTGCTAATGCCCTGGTGAATCCTTTTTGTGATCTGAGGTGCAGGCAGTGTCGTAAGCACGAAAGATGTAAGGATAACCGTCCCGGCCAGAATAAATAACAGGGGCCTGTAACCCCTGCGGGAAACAAGCCATACGCCCCATATTACGATTGAGACAAACATGCTGACCCAGCCGCCCCTGAACCCGGTCAGCAGGAGTGCGGGAATTCCTGCGGATAAACCCACTACCCATAATATCTTTTCCTGCTTTGTCCTGGAAGTTAATAACTTATACGGGATAAAGGGCAACAGATAGGCCAATATACAGTTGTAGGCCCGCACATTATTATAGATGACAGTTCCGTTGCCGGTTAATGCCTTGGTGACATAGTCATAGTATGTGAGAACCGTAAAAAACAGCGCGAGCGCAGCAAATAATGTCAAAAGCCTCCTCATAGAGGAAAAGGAATCAAAGGCGGTAGCCACAACGAGAAAGATTAAAAATAGCTTAACATAGGTTCTTTTAAAAAAATGTAAAGAGGCTCCAATTTCAGGGGATAACAATGAGGAAAGTATGGCAGACAGGCAAAATAGTATTGTAATGAGGAATAGTGGATTCTTCCAATCTATATCCCAGCCTTTTTTGATGTGTGCCATTGCAACAAGCGCTATGGGCGGCAGATATAGACCTATGGAGCGAAAGGTTTCCCCCTTGCCGGTGAAAAGGAATATGGCAAGAAGATAGATTCCATATTCCATAATTGCTGGAAGTATTGTCTGTATCCAGCAATCAGTCTTTCTGATATTAAATGCCGCGTTATTCATGTTGGATTACCTTATCTTTAGCTGATCTATTATCAAAAAACCTGAACTTTTTCGATTTTATTTAACCACGCCCACAGGCGCCGAAAATGTTTCTGGGACAGTTCCATGACCGCAGGACTTCGCAGTTGTTAATGACAATGTAAAAGCGTACCAATTTGTATATCTATCCTGTTGATGAGGGCTCCTGTTTCAGGCCTGGACTCATTTAAATCACTCCAAAAAATAGATACCATCTTGCCTCCCGGGGGGATATCCATTCCAAGGCGGACAAACTGCCTTTCCTGATGGTAAAAGAGAAGTGCGTCCACGAATCTGGCAGTGATATAAAGGCAAGAAGCCCTGGGTGGCAATGTACTTTGGAATAATCTGAGGCTCAGGAAATACTATTTTCAAACGGGAACCGTCATCCTCAAGGCGCTCGCAGTTCCTGCAGGCGTACCAGGGACGGATATTCCGAACAACCCAGACTTGTCCCCCAATTTCCTACGGATGCTTTATTAAAGATTAACTTTTTCTCCACTATCATTACAGAATTTCCCTTCTCGTTTTAGTTGCTCATATTTTTCTAAGTCCCTATATTTAATAATCTTTCTATTACTTCCAACAATAGCTCCCTTTGGAATTCGACCAAAAATTCTTGCGCCAATACCAATAACAGCACCTTCTGCTATATATGTACCAGGAGCAATTACAACATTCATTCCAATCCATACATTATCTTCAATAACTACCTTTTTCCCAATTACAGTATTATCATAAGGTAAACACTCCCCTAAATAATTATGACTAATTGTATAAATTAATACGTTTCTTGAGATAACTACGTTATTTCCTATCTCTAATCCACCTCTTGCTCTGATAAAAGCACCTTCTCCAATAAAAACATTTTTGCCAAATTTAATTTTTTCAATGTCAGCAATTCTAACATTATATCCAAAGCGTATAACATTATTAGTATTTGCCTTTTTATTTAGATATTTGTTTTGCTCTTTAAGCCTCCAGTTTTGAAACTTCTTTTCAATACTCAAATACAACCTATATAACCCCAAGTTACCATCCTCCTAATCTATCATAAACTTTTTCCAAGTCTAAAGAAGTAGTTAAGCAATATTTTTTACCAAACCATAACCTTTTTAATTATTTAACAAAAATACCTTTCAATGGCATTTAAAGTACATGGTCTGTGGACTAAAAACCATTGACCTCGGCTGTTCCGATCAGGCTGTATAACAAGACACTGGCCTCGGCTCCATCGGGACCCCCTGAAAAAGTCAGTTCTGACGACCAACCACAAAGGGCCTGATAATGTTTTTGGCAAAATTGTTATCAGGTAAAAAAAGGCTGTGCTCAAGATAACCTACAAGGCGATCCCACTGCTTCAGGATGTAGCAAACAGCCTTAAAGGCGTCCTTTTGGATGCGTCCGGATCGATTTTTGATTAACCACTCCCTATTTTCTCAAGGATGGGTTTGCCCGCTCCTGGCTCACCTCATATACCTTCTCAGGGAAACGCCCTATTTTGACCGCACTATTTTCTATCTTA
>JALVVK010000119.1 GCA_027023445.1 Deltaproteobacteria bacterium
GTCTCGGATTATAGCTTCGAAAATTATAGCTCATTTGATCCCCACAAATTGGCTTATTCTATTGATATTGCAGACTATTTTACTATACTGCGCACTTTTTCGCAACTATGTTTGCGGGACAGACTCTACTGTAATATCTGACCAGGACCGATCCCATTTCCATGTCAAAGCTCTCGTGGAAGACAAGTTTGAGTATGCATCTTCCACCCGTTTCCAGAACCAGGCACCTCTTGACCCAGCTGTTGAGATCCTCAAGACCAAAGCTTCTTTCGACCTGATCCCTCACAACCAGATAACGCAGGCACTACAAAAAGACACTCTCCCAATGGGTTTATACGCATAACTTCCGTCAGATCCGTATAAATATCACCATGTTCCGCCATGAAGAGAAAGGACCTTGCAATCCACCCCATTCCTTTCACATATATTTATATATTAACTGTTTTCAACAGGGGGAAAAAAATGTATACCATAATTAGCTATGCTGTAACTATGTCTTTTTTTTCACAAATTTCATACAAAAAGGAGGCGGTGCATTGGCAAAAATACTGGTTCTGGATGATATTCTGGACGCTGGCATCCTGATTAAAAAAATATTGGCCAAAAAGGGGCATGATGTTTATCCCTTCACTGAGGAAGAAGAGGCTCTGCAATTTGCGAGGGAAAAGAGGCCGGACCTTGCCATACTGGATATCAAACTTAAGAAAATGAGTGGGGTGGAGGTCCTGGAGGAGATAAAAAAGATCTCTCCGGAAATCAGGGTCATCATGTTGACCGGATATCCGACCATTGAAACCGCCAGAGACTCGTTGCGCCTCGGGGCTGCCGAATACTGCGTAAAGCCCATAGACAAAAATGAACTGGAAGAAAAGGTAGCCCAGGTACTCAGTTCCTGAGCATCCCTTCGGCATGCACGCTCTCCGCCGGCAAGCCCGGGCAGGATTGTAGCCATCCCGTAAAATGCGAACATCAGCAGGATGCACACTACAAAGGCTGCCGGGGACATGATTATGCCCCTGAACACGTGGGCCCGTCTACGTCCAGATCCATTTCTGCGACAATATACGTATTCCCCACAGAAGGCATAATGACGCCCATGCAGCCAGGCCCTTTGCCCGCGTCCTGTCCGCCCACTCTTCAACCAGAACCCTTACCTTTGTGTACCGCAGATCATACTCCCTGAGGCTTAGATGTATCACCAGAACCCGGCATTGTTTTTTCTATGAAAAAACTCCTCATAATCCCCTATCTGTTCATATTTAATCCGGGTTAATCGCTACGCCTGTCAAACACCCGCCTTGATTTCCGCTCGGACCTTGGCAGGGTGGCATAGTCCACGATCTGCACCTCCGCTGAAACCATTATCTCTTCTTTTATCCCGCGCCTGATCTCGGCCTCGGTCTCCTCGTCCCAGGATGGATCGCCCTCTATCGCCCTCTCAACCCTGACAAGCATGAAATCCTTGCCGCCACGCCTGTCAATTGTAATGTTGTATTCACTGGACACCCCCTCCACAGCAGACAGGATCTCATCTATCTGGCCAGGATATATATTCACTCCCCTGAAGATGATCATGTCATCACTTCTGCCCAGTATCTTGTCGTGCCTTGGATATATGGAGCCACAGGGACATCTTCCCGGCAACAGCCTTGTAAGGTCCCTGGTGCGGTAACGGATCAGCGGCGCCGCCTCCTTGCGCAGGGTGGTCACCACCATCTCCCCTGTCTGCCCCTGCTCCACAGGCTCCAGCGTAACCGGATCCAGGACCTCCAGGATGTAGTAATCCGCCCAGTAGTGAACTCCGCTGTGATGTTCACAGTCAATGCCGGCCCCTGGGCCATAGAGTTCTGTCATCCCGGTGATATCAAACACGTGCTCCGCGCCCATGAGGCGTTTTATGGCCCTGCACATGGCACTGCTGCATCTCTCAGAGCCCTGAATCACCCTGCGAATGTTGATCTTGTCAGCTATTCCTCTACGGTGGACCTCCTCTGCCAGAAGGAGGGCCATGCTGGAGGTGCAGCATAACACGCTGGGCTGTAAATCCACGAGGAACTGACACTGCATGCCCAGATTTCCAGGCCCTATTGGAATGGCCATGGCACCCACCTTCTCGCACGCGGCCTGAAACCCGGCCCCTGCTGTCCAGAGGCCATATCCCACCGCTATCTGAACCCTGTCTCCAAGCCCTACCCCTGCCATCTCAAGACAGCGGGCGAAAAAATCCGTCCAGTCCAGAACGTCTTGGCGGGTGTAACACAGGATCTTTCTTTTCCCGGTGGTGCCTGAAGACGAATGAATTCGTACGACCTCTTCCTCCGGAACGCTCAGAAATGGAAGGGGATATCCCTTTCTCAGGTCATCGGCCGTGGTAAATGGCAGACGCCTGAGGTCATCCAGGCATTTTATGTCCGCCGGGACCACACCCGCGCCATCCAGCAATTCCCTGTAAAACCCGTTGTTATTGTAGGCATGCTCAACAGTCCACCGCAGGCCCTGAAGCTGTAACCGCTCCAGGTCCTCCGTAGTCTCAGGGGATGAATCGATTTTTTTTCGTGAAGACATGGGAATCCTTTCTCATAAAAATAAAGGCGTAAGGCCTTGACATTAAGGCCTCGTTATCAGGCCATCTGCAACTTGTCAAGGTCCTGCGCGCAACATTACCCGGATTCCACCGTTTGAGAGCCTTGTAAGGTTTCTCGATTTTTTACGCATCCTCCCGTAAGGCATTCCGGGGCTTAAAACCGCCCATCTCCATCCACTGAGCGCATGGGCCAGCAGCCTGTCCAGTTGGGCGTACACACTTTCGCCTCCAGCCGCCCTGACCCTCTTTCCATATGGAGGATTGGTAATCAGAAGCCCCGGAGGGGACATGCGGGGAACCTCTGCGACCGGCCTGCTGTCGAACCGGACGGCATCAGACACCCCTGCCCTTTCCGCGTTTTCAGCGCATACCGATATCGCGCGGGCGGAAATGTCACTGCCCATGACAGGAAAATCAGGCACGGGCCTCACCCTGGATGCCGCTTCCTTCCTTAACCCGGCCCACAGGCCCGGATCATGATTTTTCCATAGCTCAAAGGCAAAATGCCTGTGGATTCCGGGGGCGATACCCCTTGCCAGCATGGCTGCCTCAATGGGTATGGTCCCTGCGCCGCAAAAAGGATCAAGAAGCGCCTCCTTCCCTGCCCAGCCTGCCAGGAGCAGTATGCCTGCAGCCAGATTTTCCCGGATGGATGCCCTTGAGTGCGCCTCCCTGTATCCCCTTTTGTGCAGGTGGGGACCGGTGCTGTCCACGCTCAACTGAAATCGATCATGGCTGCCCCTTAAAACAAGCAGGGCCTGGGACGAATGTTCAATATCCGAATGGCCGGAATCAGGCATAATATCCCTTCCAAGCCTTCGCTCAAGCCCGGCAAGCACCCTTTCCGCCAGCGCCCCGGTATGGTACAGCCGGCACGCGTGCGTGGTGACACGGATTTTGACCATGTCCGTATGATGAAGATACAGCTCCCAGGGATATCTCCCGACCTTTTCCACCACGGTCTTAAAATCCACCGCCCTGAATCCGACGACCCTTACAAGCACCCTTGAGGCGGAACGCAGCCACAGATTAGCCTGGTAAAGCGCGTCAAGGCCGCCTGAAAATTCCACTCCGCCCGGCGCCATCCGGCCCCCGGTTATCCCCAGATCCGTCAATTCCCTGAGCACAACCTGCTCAAGACCCGGAGGGCTTACCGCGAACATGTTATATTTTGTCAAATTCATATCTTAGCTCTTATCATAGTTTTTAGTTTTTAGCTCTTAGCTATTAGCTATTAGCTGTTAGCTGTTAGCTCAAAGTCGGAAGGTCAAAGGGATAAGGTAAGGCAAGAAATCACATATTTTTAATCTTTTCCTTTGAGCTTTGAGCCTTGAGCTTTGAGCTTTGAGCCTTGAGCCTTGAGCTGTTTTCACGGTAAAAATGTGCTCTTTCAGGACCTGCTCATCATAGGCGCTCAGCAGGTCGGTTTTTTTGAGCTGACCCACGACAAGCCCTGGACTTGAACTTGAAATAACCGGAAGAAAGGCGAAGCCGTAACGGGCAAACAGGTGAAACGCGGTCTCAAGGTTATCGCTCTCATTTACTGTTACGGGCTCGGCCTGCATTAGATCTCCGGCAACCAGGCCGGGCCTCCGTCTTTCCGGATAGGCTAACAGTGCCCTCAAATCCCTGAGGGTCAGCACCCCTGCCAGCATACCCTTTTCATCCAGCACCACAAAGTGCGGAAACGAACTTTCCTCCATGATGGTAATGATACGGTCAATGGGGGTATCAACGCGCAGCGTCTGCATATCCCTTGTCATGATCTCCCTGACAGACATGTTTCTCAGTTTGTTGACCTCGTGCCCTCTGACGATATTCACTCCCTCTCGGATCAATTTCGTCTCATATATGGAGAAGCCATGGAAAAAACGCACTACCATGACACTGGGTATGCAGGCCACCATGAGCGGCAGGATTACCTTGTATGTGTATGTCAACTCGAAGATAGTCAGGATGGCAGTTATGGGCGCAAGCGTCGTGCCTCCTACCACCGCGCCCATTCCCACAAGGGCGTAATGGGCGGATGAAAGATGGCCCCCGGGCCACAACAGGCCGGCCGCGTCCCCGACCACGGACCCAAGCATGGCACCCAGGAAAAGGGATGGAGCAAAGATGCCTCCGCTCATCCCCGAACCGATACAAAGGGCAGTTGCGAGGATCTTCGCGCCCAGGAACACGGTTGCCGCGTTAAGGTGGACCGCTCCGTCAAGGGCCTGTTGAACCCCGTCGTATCCCACGCCAAGGGCCTGCGGACACAAAAGACCGAGCACTCCTATCATCAGCCCTCCGAAGGCAGGCCTTAACCAGTCGGGGACATGGACTCGCCGCCACAATCCGGGCAGGGCAAAAACGATCTTTATAAGCAAAAGGCTGACCAGACCGGCACAAATTCCCAGGATGAAATAAATGGCAAGCTCCGCCGGATGGACAAGCACAAACTCCGGTATCCTGAACACGCATGATTCACCCAGGCAGGCTCTCGCGACTACTGTCCCTGTGACCGAGGCCATGACGATGTTACTGAGGGAACTGACCTCAAGGTCGAAAAGCAGTATTTCAACGGCAAACAGGGTCCCTGCCATGGGCGCCTGAAAGGTCGCCGCAATACCCGCCGCCGCCCCGCAGGCAACCGCGAGCCTTCTTTCCATGTGGCCGCGTTTCAAAAACTGGGAGAGGGAAGATCCGATGGAAGAGCCGATCTGCACAATGGGCCCCTCCCTTCCCACAGAGGCGCCTGAGGAGATGAGCAGTGCCGTGACCACGGCCTTGAGCGCCGTGACCCTGTGCCTGATCCGTCCATGTTTAAGGGCCAGGGCCTTCATGACCTCCGGAACCCCGGGCCCCCTCAGCTCAGGCGCCCAGAAGGCGATTACAGGACCCGCGGCAAGGCCCACCAGGCATGGAACCGCGAGACGCCAGACAGGGGAAGCGTTCATAAGGTGCCCCGCGAACGTGGTTCCCGGAGGCCACAGCGCGTCCACTCCCCATCCTATGAGTTTCCTGAAAAGCACCGCCCCGAATCCGGCCAGCATCCCGATTGCCAGGGAAAGCAAAAGCGGGGACAGGGTGCTGGAAAAGTAGGACTCCCCCTGCTTCATGATCTATCCAACCTGCATGTTATGGTGCCATCCCTGTCGGTCCTCAATATGGAAGCTCCGGCCTTTTTATATCTGTTTATCACCTCGGGATCAGGAAGACCAAGGTGATTTCTGGCCCCAACCGGGATTATAGCTGTCTTTGGCCTGAGCGTGCGGATAAATTTCATGCTGCTGGACGTGTTACTGCCATGATGCGGCACCACAAGGATATCAACCGGCCCGGGCGCGCGGCTCAGAAAAGACGCCTCCCTCTCCGCCTCGATATCCCCTGTAAGAAGCACGCTTTGCCCGCCATATTCCAGGCGGAATACCAGTCCCCTGTTGTTAAGGCCGGTGATCCCCGGGGTCCGGGAAGGAGTCAAAATCCTGATCCGAACCTCTCCGATCTCCCGCATTCCATCATGAGACCACACCCGGTGAGTAACGCCCCTGGCACTGGAAATCTTCATCAGCTCTGCCCAGTCACGTCCGTGCCCCCTGTCTGTGCCCGTCCACAGCTCTCCCACGGGGAATTCCTGTAAAAGGCAGGGCAATCCTCCAATATGATCATGCTGTGGGTGTGAAAGGCCCACGATGTCAATCTTCCGGTATCCAAGGGTCCTTATGAAGGGCGCAACGAGCATCCTGCCAACGTCAAAGGAGGAGGACGCGAGACCACCTCCATCCACAACCATCAGTCGGCCTCCGGGCAGTTCCAGCACCTGGCATGTGCCCTGCCCTACATCAAGCACATGCAGAATCATGGCGGAATTCCGGCCAAGTTCCCACTGCCGCAGAAAGGGCACAGATACCATCAGGACGCAATAGACCAGCACTCCGGCAACCATCCGGGCCTTTTCAGGCATGAGAGCCGCGCAGACAAGCACCGCGTACAGGATTACAATCTCATGGGCATGGGGAGCCGGAACCCAGCACCATGTCCAGTCCTGAGACGAAAACCAGTTCAGGAGATAAAGCACGCCCTTTGCGACGCAGGCGGCAGGCGTCCAGAAAAAAATTCCGGCCATGGGATGGATAAGCTGCCCGGGTATTCCAAGAAACAAAAGAGGGAGAAGGATAAAGCTCACCACTGGCACCACCACCAGGTTCAGAGCGGGCCCGACCAGGGAGATTCTTTGAAAATGCCACTGGATCAGGGGAGCTGTCGCGAGAAAACCAACAAGGGCGGCGAAACCCCACGCCTGCACCTGGCGGCTAAACACCCCCTTTGACATTGTGCCGTCCGCCAGGTTTCTGTATCGCTCTCCAAAAAAGATAAGGAAAAACACCGCTGCAAACGAAAGCTGGAATGCCGGGCTGAAAAGATAGAGGGGATTAAACAGAAGGAGCGCCCACGCGGCCAGGGCAAGGGCGTTTAAGGGCTCCTGGGGCCGGTCAACGATAATGGCAAACCCAAAGGCGACAACCATCACCATTGCCCTTACGGCTGAGGGTGAAAATCCCGCAAGCCCCGCATAGAGGACAACACCCGCAAGGGCGGCTGCTGTGGAAACCTTGGTGACATTGATAAGCAGGGCAAGCCGCGGAACGCGCAACAGGAAAAAACGCAGGAGTATACCGAAAAGCAGGGCGACCAGCGCCATATGAAGCCCTGAGACCGCCAACAGGTGCCCGACGCCTGCCTTGGCGAAGGTCTCTCTTGCCTCAGGAGAGAGCCATTCCCTCTGGCCCACCAGCAGGGCCATGGCGACCCCCTTCACAGCAGGATCATTAAACGCCCTGTCTATGGCCCTGATCACCCAGGCCCTGGCGGTCTCAAGCCGGTATCTCAAAGGGTTCATGTACCGGGATCCCTGGCTGTGCCCGACCCTCACTATCCTCAGGGGATTATCAACAAGCCCTGTTACGCGGATGCCCCTTAACGCCATGTAATTTTCTGAGTCAAAGGCGCCAGGAACCCTGAAATTCCGCACCGGATAAAGCCTTGCGGAAAACCGTATCCAGTCCCCCACGTCAAAGGCATCCGGAGAAACTCCCCTTACGCTGAGACGCAACTTCCCGGAAACCGCGATCGGACCGTCCGGTCTCTCTTCCTGGGTAATCCCTGCCACAAGACGCACGCCCTGATCCCAGGGCAGCGGCGGACGCAGAATCTGGGCGGTAAACACCCTTCTTTCCGGAGACCTGGACAATTTTAACAGGTCAGAGGCGTCCCTGGACAAAACGGTGTAACTGAGATGCAGATGAACGGCTCCAAGAGAGAAAAACAGGACAAACACAAAAAAACAGGCGGGAACAGCCCCTGCTGAAGACACAGACGGAGATAAACCGGCGCGACGGACCGCCATAAAGGAAAGCGCCGCGAAGGATGCAACGCACGCGGCCACGAGAGGAAGCAGCCCCACATGCCGGAGAAAACCGGCCCTGCCAGCCGCGATTCCCAGGGCAAAAGGAAGGATAAAACGGGCCAGCAGGCCAAAGGTTATTTGTCGTCCACCACTCTGACGTATACTATTTCACCATCAGTACTTCCAGCAGAAACAGCGCATGAGCCCGAATGATCCACCTGCCCGGAGGCATCTCTTCCCCTGAGACGTTCGATTTCGTCCTGAAGTTCCTCGATCCTGGAACAAAGCCGCAGAATTATGTCTATTCCCGCCAGGTTGACCCCTAAATCGTTCCTCAGCCTCCGGATCCTGGCAAGCAGATCCACAGCGCACTCATCAAAACACAGCCTGCCCCTTTCATCCGCTTTCACCGGGAGAAGACCTTCCTCAATATACTTTCTTACCGTTCCCGGAGAAATCGCGAACCGCTCACACACATACCTGAGGCTATAGAATTGAGTCCCCATATCTCAGCTCCCGGGAATGGCCGGATAAAAAGGCATTTTGCCCTGAAACCGGACCATCCTCTCTCCATAACTGTACGAAAATCCCGCTGCCCTGTTTTGAGGATAGCGAAAGAACAGGCCTAAGGCAAGGGCCTTCGCCCGGTCATAGGGCGTCGCAGCCCTGCCCTTACGTTTTACAGGACCAGGCGCATCAGATCCTCGGCCAGGATTATCGGGCCATCGTAGAACTTCCCGCATGGGGTGATGAGATCATGCTGGTCACACGCAGAATAAAAATGGGTCAGGATTAATTTCTTTACGCCTGCATCCCGCGCCATCCGGCCCGCCTCAGAAGGGACGAGATGCCCCTCCACCTTCTGTCCCTCGGGAGCGGCACACTCACATACCATGACATCCGCGTCCCGGGCCAGATCCGCAAGGGCGGGAGAGTAGTCCGTATCTCCTGAAAACACTATCGACAGGTTATCCGGGGTTTCTATCCTGTAGGCAAGACTCTGCGCGGTATGAACCGTTGGCGCGCTCCTTATGGTCAGGGGAGGCGCCTGGATGGCAGCTGGCATCTCAACCGGCATTTCCTCCACCACCAGGCTTCCGGGATCTGGCTTCACCCACTGGCCGAATGCGTCCTTCAACGCCGCGTGAAAGGCATTAAAGCCCCTTGCCGCGATCACGGTTACGGGCGTGGACCTGTGAAATCCAGGGGCGTATTTCGTGGCAAAGACAAAGGGAACAAACTCTCCCACATGGTCCGGGTGAAGGTGCGTGTAGAGCAGCATATCTATGGAATCATAAGAGATTCCAGCCCTTAAAAGCTGGCGCAGCGTGCCTGCCGCGCTATCCACCAGGATGGTGATCCCTCCGGTTCTCAGACAGGCGGCGGGACCCGCCCGCCTGATGGAAGGAACACATGTGCCGGAGCCAAGGATAATCAGTTCGGTCATATTGCTCATGGGGTTCTCCTGTTCCTGTTCACCTGAATGGGGACCAGTTCCACATCCCCGAAGGCACCCAGGCGGTCCTGCTTTATGGCCACCGCCCCTGATATCCCTTTTATACCCCTCAGCCATTCAAGGGCAATATTTATGTCGTTTTTCCCCTTAACGAGGTTGGCAGCCGCAGTGGCAGCAGCGTCGGCAAGGGGCGCGGAACGCGCGATAACCGTGACGGCATCCGCCGTTCCAAAACTTCTGGAATGGCCTATGGTGCCGGAAGAGGTACAGACCCCCATGGAGTCCGACCCCGGAGATATTCTGATCCCAACCCTGTTGGAAAGAGGGGATGCTCCCGCATAAATAGCCGTTGTTACAGGGCCTTTTGTCTTTAAAAAAATATCTCCCCCATTCTCCACCACCACCTCACCCGGCAGCTCATCAAGGATCTTCATCCCTACATATTCGGCTATGGCCCCCGCGACCGCTGCCATGGGACCTACCCCGGCAACATCCGACGCCTGAAGCATGCATGTTACTATTGGAGGAGCCAGGGGATCGGAAGATAAGGGAATGAGAGATTCAAGGAACCCTGGATGTGACGCCGCATAGGACTCTATGGCCACCCTGGCCTCAATGACCCATCTGGACGCGCTGGAGGATAGATCCCGAAGGGCCTGGATATGAAGATCCGTCTCCTTGTGCATAACATGAAACGAAACCAGGCCCGGACGGGCCATGAATGACCTGTAAAAACGCCTTTTATGCGTCATTTCAAGATGTTACTCAGATTTTAATGACAATGGTCCTGCTGCCCCAATAATGAGAATACCACGCCAACACGAATGAACCCGGCCTCTTAATCATGAAGGCCCAAAAAACAGTTGCAGGGATGAAAGGCTGGCTTGTTTAACCATGGATGAACGATTCCGCTAAAGTTCCTGTTTAAGCGGCCTGGTGAGAAGCTCCCTGACCGCGTCCCTGGGATCCAGCCCTTCGTAAAGCACCCTGTAAACCTGCGCGGTGATGGGCATATCCACGCCGTACTTTTCTGACATATGAAAGGCGGACCTGGAGGTTTTTACGCCTTCAGCCACCATTTTCATCTCTTTCAGTATGTCTTCTATGGAAAGGCCCTGTCCCAGCTTCAGGCCCACCTGCCTGTTTCTGCTGAGGTCCCCCGTACAGGTAAGAACCAGATCTCCCAGACCGGCAAGACCCGCAAAACTCAGGGGATTGGCCCCGAGCCTCACCCCAAGGCGGGCCATTTCGGCAAGCCCTCTTGTAATAAGGGCGGCCCTGGAATTATGCCCGAAGCCAAGGCCGTCACTGATCCCGGCCGCTATGGCCATCACGTTTTTAAGCGCGCCACCAAGCTGCACCCCTATCATATCCATGCTGGCATATACCCGGAAATAATCCGTGGAAAATAGCTTCTGAAGCCCCTTTGCCAGACGTTGGTCTGAAGCCGCTATTGTCACGGCCGTGGGCATGGAACGGGCCACTTCCTCCGCGAAACTTGGCCCGGAAAGGCAGGCGATATGCCCGGAAAGGCTCTCTGGCAGTGTCTGCTCCAACAATTCCGACATGGTGAGCAGGGTATCATTTTCAATGCCCTTTGACGCGAAGATGACAGCCCGCGGCAGCGCGTCAGCCCCCTTTAACACCTCTGCCAACCGCAGGGCCACCGCACGCATTCCATGGGAAGGGACCACGAGCAGGATGGACTCCATGCCGGCTACCGCGTCTTTAAAATCAGGGGTGAAGGTCACTGAATCAGGTATGCGGTGTCCTGGCAGGTATGTCCTGTTTTCTCCGCATTCTCTTATCTCGTCCACAAGACGCGGGTTTCGCGCCCACACCACGGGATTCAAGCCCTTACGGCCAAGCAGTATGGCCAGGGCCGTACCCCAGCTGCCCGCCCCTATGACGGCTATTTTATTAAGTGCGCCACCACTCTCAGGCTTCATCATCTTCCGCCAGCCTGGCTACCGCGGCCAACTGATCACCCGGCGCAAGCTGTATCAGCCTCACCCCCTGCGCGGAACGTCCGGTTACACGGATGTCCCTGACACCTGTGCGAATAATGTTGCCACCGCTGCCCACAAGCATTACCTCGTCAGACTCCCTGACAAGAAGCACGCCGACAACCGGCCCCACCTTCGAGGTGGTCTTGAGGTTAATGACCCCCTTGCCTCCGCGTGCCTGGGTCCTGTATTCACTGACAGGTGTGCGTTTGCCGTATCCATGCCTGCTCACGGTCAGCAGTTTACAGTTGTTCTCATCCTCCGAGATCACCACCATGGCCACAACCTGGTCATCTTCCGCCAACCTTATACCCCTTACACCAGCGGCGGTCCTCCCCATGGGCCTTACGTCCTTTTCACTGAACCTGATACTGCAGCCCATTCGGGTTGCAAGGATGATGTCGGCATTTCCGTCCGTAATGGAAGCGGCTATGAGCTCATCGTCTTCCCTCACAACCGCCGCGATAATTCCGGCTGGCCTCGGCCTGGAGAAGGCCTCCAGGGAGGTCTTCTTTATAATGCCGTTCCTGGTTGCCATAACCAGGAATTTGTCCTCTTCAAAGGTGCGCACCGGGACAACAGCCGTAATGAGCTCTCCGGCCTTCCGGTCTAACGGCAGGAGGTTCACCAGGGCCTTGCCCCGGCTTGTGCGGGACCCCTGAGGAATCTCGTGGACCTTAAGCCAGTACAGCCTCCCGAAATTGCTCAGGCACAAAAAATAATCATGGGTAGATGCCACGAACAGGTTGGACACAAAGTCCTCTATCTTGGAAGGCAGTCCGCTGACCCCCTTGCCTCCCCGACGCTGGCTTCGGTAAAGGCTCAAGGGATTACGCTTGATATAACCGTTATGCGAAACAGTAACCACCATATCCTCTTCCACGATGAGGTCTTCAATTCGAATCTCATCCGGGGCGCCAATGAGCTCTGTGCACCGGGCGTCCCCATATTCCTGCTTAATCGTTCTCAGCTCCTCTTCAATGATGTCAAGGACCAGGGCCTCACTGGCAAGGATACTTTTATATCTCTCGATATCCTTTAACACCCGCCTGTATTCCTCAAGGATCTTGTCCCGCTCCAGCCCGGTTAAGCGCTGCAGCTTCATGTCAAGAATGGCCTGAGCCTGTATCTGGGTCAGGCCAAACCGGGATATCAGGCCTTGTCTTGCCTCGGACGGGTTTTTGGACGCCCTGATAAGGGCCACAACCTCGTCCAGATTCTCCAGGGCGATTTTAAGCCCTTCCAGGATATGCGCCCGCTCCTCTGCCTTTCTAAGATCGTATTTTGTGCGCCTGATTATTATGACCTTCCGGTGCTGCAGGAAGAGGGAAAGCAACTCTTTAAGGTTCAAAAGCTCGGGCCGGCCATGGACAATAGCAAGCATAATTATGCCAAAGGAACTTTCCATGGGGGTGTGCTTATAAAGATGATTAAGCACTACCTGGGCCACACCGTCCCTTTTCAGCTCCACGACTATACGCATACCATCACGGTCGGATTCATCCCTTACATCATGGATACCCTCGATCTTCTTTTCCCTGGCCAGGGCGGCAATCCGCTCCACCAGTCTGGCCTTGTTTACCTGATAGGGGATCTCTGTAATGACAATTACTTCCCTGTTGCCCTTGGCCTGCTGTTCCACCACGGCCCTGGCCCGCATCTTGATGATGCCCCTGCCGCTTTCATACGCGGCCTTTATGCCCCTGTCTCCGCAGATGAACCCCCCTGTGGGAAAATCAGGCCCCTGGATGTATTCCCTCAATTCGGCAACAGTAAGGTTCGGATTGTGGATAAGGGCAATCAGGGCATCCACCACCTCTGAAAGATTATGTGGTGGGATGTTGGTAGCCATACCTACGGCAATGCCGGATGCGCCATTTATCAGCAGATTGGGTATCCTGGAGGGCAAAACAGCGGGCTCTGTCAGGGTCTCATCATAATTGGGCAGAAAATCCACGGTTTCCTTTTCGATGTCCGCCAGAAGCTCATGGGCCATCTTCTGCATGCGGATTTCCGTATAACGCATGGCCGCCGGGGCATCGCCGTCAACAGACCCGAAGTTGCCCTGTCCATCTACAAGGGGATACCGCATGGAAAAGTCCTGGGCCATGCGCACAATCGTGTCATAAACCGCCGCGTCCCCGTGGGGATGATACTTACCTATGACGTCACCAACGATCCTGGCGCTCTTTTTATAGGGCTTATTATAGTCGTTCCTGAGCTGATGCATGGCATAAAGGATACGCCTGTGCACGGGCTTCAGGCCGTCCCGCACATCGGGTAGCGCACGGCCTACGATCACGCTCATGGCGTAATCAAGATAGGAACGCTTCAGTTCATCCGCTATGTCACACGATTCATTTTTCTCAGAAAACAGTTCAGTCTGTTCTGGCATTCCCTATTCACTCCTGTTAAGGCATAAAAACTTGTAACGAGGCAAACGGATGCTGGAAGCAATCTCCGGATGGACGCTAACTCAGGCTGGCCCCGGTGGTGGTCATGGTGATCTGGCAGTGCTTGACACCTTTGAGAGCCTTGAGCCTGTAGGCAAGCTCCCGTAACTCGCCAGGGGCGCCCCGAACAATGGCTACCTCCAGGCAATTATGGTGGTCCAGGTGCACGTGCTGAGAGACAATGACAAGATCGCCATAATTGTGTTGAAGCCCTATGATATCATCAACCAGCTCCCTCTTATGATGATCGTAAACATAGGTTATCGTTCCGACCACCTGCTGGCCCTTGGCCTCTTTTTCCCATTCACGGGCAACAAGTTTCTCCCGGATCAGGTCTCTGATGGCCTCTGAACGATTGGAATAAGATCTCTCACGTATATATTCGTCAAAGGCCTTGATGAGATCAGCCGGGACAGAAACCCCAAACCTGGTAATAGCTTTATTTTCCAAGGACTTATGCATTAGCAACCCTCTCTCGTAAACTTGCTCAATTAAACATTACGAGACAGGAATGTCAACACAAATCCCTTGCGGAAACTGGAAGACAGGCAGACTAATTTTCTTGAATTTTAAAGGGTTAGGAGGAAGGATTACCTCTCGTCCCGCAGAGGCGGTATTCGCTGGATTATTACAGGCTCCGCCAGGTAATCCCCCTTTTTTGATCTATCATTTTAATCTATCAAATGTTCACCACCTGGGGTCGCAGAAGAATTATCAGCTCCTTCTTCTCACTCGACTTGGATTCGTACTGGAACGCCTTACCCACAAATGGCAGGTCGCCAAGAACAGGCACCTTGGTCTTCTCTTTCGTTGTCTGATCATCTATGAGTCCGCCGATTATCAGAAGCTGTCCACTTTTCAGCCTGGCCATTGTGCTCATTTCCCTTAGAGATATCCTGGGCAACCCTACCTTGCTTTCACTGCCTGAGGAACCGAAAGTAGCCTCGGCCATGGGTTCCTGCAGCTTGGAGGTCACTGGCGTCAGCTGAAGCACCACCTCATCGTCCGATGTAATGTTTGCCAGCACTCCCAGGCCAAGCCCGGAGAGAAGGCTCTTGGTCTCAACCGTGTATGTGATGATACCGGTAGAAGAATCAATGGCAGAGGTTACACTGTCCACGTAACGGATACTCTCACCCACAGTAATCATTGCCGGATGGCCATTGAGCAGGGAGATCTTCGGATTTGAAAGCACCCGCACAGAACCGTATCTGTTCAACGCGTTCAGGAGCAGATTGAAGTCTTTGGAAGTCAGGTTTACACTGCTGATCAGTTTGACGCCCTGCCTGGGCCAGACCTTGCCAAGGCTCCCGAAGCTTATGCTGCCACTGAGGTTGGAATCTTCCAACAGACTACTCCAGTCAATCCCCCTCTTATATCCATCCGTAAGGGTTACCTCGATCACCTTGGCCTCGATAATAACCTGACGGGACAACTCTTTTTTTACCGCGTTGAGATACGCGCCTACCTGGGAAAGCAATGATCTCGGGGCTGTTACGGTTACAATACCAAGGGGCTTGTCTATGGTATAGAAAAAACCCTTGCGGCTCCCTTTTGCCTCACCGGCGGCAACCGCGGTCTTCTGCTTGCCCGGGGTGGTTTCCTTGGCCTTCTTTTCCGCATACGATTTCAAAAGCTTGGCGCGCTCCCGCTCCCTGCACAAGGCCTGCTGAGCCGGCCTTGAAGCAAATTGCTGGAGACACATATCGTTGATGCGGGCCATGTCCTCCTGGCTGAGCTCTCCAGGCGGAGTTGATGCCCTGGTGGACACCTGGGTTGTTGCCAGCTGAAGTATTTTGTCCAGGTTTGTCCTGATATTACTCCACAAATCGATCTTGTCGTCCGAATTTTTTACAGATACTGTGCCTTTCATCAGGCCTGCGGTAGTTTCATCATTACCCAGAAGATCCCCTCCGACATCGCTGTTATACGACGAGGTCAGGAAGGGCATTGGAAGATAGAATCTCTTTGTGTCCTTATATCTCACTATGATTGTGTTATTCTTGAATTCAAAAAAATAATCCAGCTGCCTGAGCAGGTTATCAATAGCCGTCCAGAAATTATCAGTCGCCTTGATGTTTACATCCACCAGGGCGTCCTGGTCCACATCACTGGCCCAACTCAGGTTCATGTCCTTGAGATCGGCAAGCCCCTTCATAACCTTTCTTAACTTGACCTTACCGCCGGTAGTGCTGATGTCAGAACCTACCTTTAACGCGGGCAAAGCCGCCTTCTGATTCTTGAGATCCACATCTCTGACATCGTATGATGGTTTCCACTGCACTCCAGGCCGGAAATATAGTGCGGAAGAGACATGTTTCGGTGCCTTAACCGACGCATCCGGGGCAGGTTTTATCCGTTGCGGTTTCAGGGCGGATGCCTGGGGAAGCGAGCCCTTTACCGCCGGAGCGCATCCCCACATATTAAATGCGAGGACAGCGCACAGAAAGGCCATAAAAAAGTGCGCAGTTTGATATCTGAGGCAACTTAAAGCCCGCATGGCACCCCTCCGTAAGATAAAAAAATTAATACCTGATTTACTGAACTGAATCATGATTTTCCTCTGTAGGATTAAGCAGTCTGAGCCTTTCCTGGGCATACATACGCAGATTCACAGGAATGGACCTACCCGCATTGACAAGCGCCCTGTATTCCCTGGAAGCACGCTCCCTGTCATGCAACTGGTCATATGAACGGGCCCTCAGCATCAACATTTCCGGGCTGAGGGAATACTTCTTCTCCAGCCGGAGAATAAGTCTCAGGGTCTCCCGATAATCACCCCGGGAGAAACAGAATACGGCATAATTATATATTGAATCAGACGATACATTTCCGGAGCGCATGGCCCTTTCAAAGTACCCACGAGCCTCCTGATTTTTACCCATCCTGGCAAGAGCAACCGCTGCGAGGGTTGCCGCCTCACAGTCTCTCGGCGCATTCCTGAGGGCCTTTCTCGCGTAGTTAAGGGCTGTAAGTTCATCATGCCCCGGCCCCATGGCAATAGAAGCGATTTTTCTGAGCAAAGATATATTGTCAGGCCACATATCCGATGCTTTTTTGTAAAAATCCATGGCCTCTGTAATTTTCCCGGCCTTTTCAAGCCCTGACGCCTTCCTGATCAACCCCTGTGCCCTGACGATCTGCTCCACCGGGGTCGCATCCTTTTCTTCTGCGCCCTTGATCTTGAGCCTTGTCTCGGAAATCGAGGGCGTTGAAAGATCCAAGGAGCCTATATCGCTGTTATCCCCCGCCCAGGTAACCTTTTTTGATGAAGGATAGATCATTATGGTATTGTAGCGCTCTATGCTGGAAAGGCCCTTGAGATTTTTGATAACCTCCAGCACAAAGGGCCACGGCACATTCTGGAGAGTCATGGTAAGTGTACCGGCAACAGACTCATCCACCACAAAGTTCTTGTGGCTTATCTTACTCAAAAGCCTGAACACGTTATGGAGATCGATCTTATAAAAATCCACGCTGATACGCTGCACTTCCTTTTTACCGGGATCCTGCACAGTAACAGTGCCTGTTTCAGGCCGTGACACGGCAGAGGATGTCTTCGCCGGAGAAGAAACAGATATCTTATGCCCACCCACGGATGGGGCCCTGCTCTCCAGCTCAGCCATCCATTTCTGCACATCACCTGAAAGCGCACCTGACGGGGGCCCGTTGCCGGCAGCGTCGGCTCCCTGCGCCAAAATCATGCAAATCAGGGCCACAGGAAACAACAGATATATTTTAAACGCCTTTGTGTACCCCATTACTGTTCCTCCGAATGCAGCGACAATATCCTTTTTCGGATGACCTTCCGGCCCATCAGATCCTCTGCTTCCTCGGCCACCTCGACCATATCCGGCAAAATTTTAACCACACGGCCGTTTTGATATCCTACCCTGGTACCGACCCTCAACACATAACCAAGACCGGCGGCATCCTGTACCATTGCCAATGGGCCGCCTTCATCCCGCATCACAACAGCCACAAGGGTAAGCTGGCCCACATCCATGCACTCAAGAGGAGTCGCGCAATGCCTGGGCCTGGCGCCCTTTCCGACCCTGGAATTCCTGCCTGGTGAAGCGGCCAGAAAAGACTTTATAAAGGGCTGAAAGGGATCAGGTTTTCCCGCGGGGTCATAGTGATAGGATATAGGCTTCAGCAGCCTTTCAAGGCGGACCTGAAGATCCTTTACCTTGGCCGTCATAACGGTTTTCTTACCGGATCCGGCATTGTTCTCAGGGATCTTAATGTTGCCGGTCTGCTCCCTGGAACAGGATATGAGCATTGTCAGGACAATCAAAAGCAGAGCTGACAAATGAAATACGCTGAGACAATCTGTGTTTTTCCCTGACTCAGACATTACCTTCTTCTCTTCCCTTTTCTTCCCTTACCCTTTGACCTTATGGCCTGTTGCTCCTCAGGGGTCAGGAACCGATAAATTTCAGCCCGGCATATGGTCTTTATCACAAGGGAACTTTTTACAACACCCGTTGAGGCGTCTCCTCCAGTGCCGGTAGAATCTGAGGCGGCCGCGCCCGCCCCGGCCGATTTGTCGGAATTAGCGGTCTGGCTCCATATCTGCTTACCTTCCATGGCGTTCCCCATGGAAATATCCTTCAGATGGACTATACGGCCCATTCTCACAACCTTATCAAAAAAGGAGACTGTATTATGGAATGGACCACTGATTTCCATATCCACGGGAATAGCCGCATAAAAGGTCATCACTTGCTCTTTTCCCGGATGAAAGGAAATAAAGGCCAGCCTCTCCGCATTCCCAAGAGACGAAATCTCGGTAAGGACAGAGGGGATGTCCTTTTTCTCGGGCAACAGCTTCATGGCCTTTTGAAGTATGCCCTGCATGGCCTTGAGCTCACTCTTAAGTTCCGAGATCTTTTTTTCCTTGGCCTTGAGAACCATGATTTCTCTCTGAAGTCTTGGAATCTTGCCTGACAGGGTACCCAGCTCACCCAGCCTCGGAGAAAGGAAGAGAAGCCAGAAAAGCCCCAATGGGACGGCCCAGGTGACAACCAGAATGGCAATCTTTTGCCACAACGGCAGGTTATATACTGTATCAAACAAACCCGGCGATATCTTGAATGTCGGTTTTTTCAGCTTCACTTGGCCTTCCCGTCTTTATTTTCACCAGGAGCCACGACCTGAACAGACAGATTGAAATCCATGAGATCATGCCCTTGCACATTTTTGAGCCGCGTATTACCCAGGTTGACAGATTCAAGCAAAGGAGAGGCCTCCAGCCTGCGCATAAAAAGCGCTACTGTGTGATTATCAAGGGCCACCCCTGAAAGACTCATCTGACTGCCCTTCAGGCTCAAACTTGAGAGCCAGACCCTGTCCATGGGCAGGGACGATATCACCTCGTCTATGGCCCTTACAGCCATTGTCCTTCCCTTTTGAAGGTCTTCTATGGCCTTGAACTTGGTTTCGATTTCCTCTCTTTTCTTCTGCACCTGGCTGGTTGTCCTGTTCACATAAGCGAGTTTCCTCTTTTCCGCCTGCAGTCTTGCGATCTCCGCCCGCTGGGTGCTCACCTTGCCCTGAACGGTAATCCCGGCTGCCAGCAGCCCGGTAACCAGAAGAATCAGGGAAAGGAAATATATGGATATCTGCTGGCGTACAGCCTCTTTTTTCCTCCATTCCCTTACAGGCAGCAGGTTTATCCGTATCATTTTTCGACCGTCCTCAAGGCAAGCCCCGTGGCAATGGTCATCTGAGGCGCAATAGAAGCCAGGTAATTCCCGTCTATGGAACTGTCTGCCTCTATCTGTCTCCAGGGATTAAATACCCTGACCGAAATCCCAAGTTCATTGGAAAAAAGCGTGTCCA
Organism: Deltaproteobacteria bacterium; assembly: GCA_027023445.1. Lineage (GTDB taxonomy): Bacteria > Desulfobacterota > Dissulfuribacteria > Dissulfuribacterales > JALVPX01 > JALVVK01. The sequence goes on from JALVVK010000119.1 coordinate 19,733, forward strand.
GGCCATTTAACAGGGCCGTGCCCCCGCTTAAAAAAAGATATGCCGGATGCGCATCCGGTTTCGAGTTATTCTTGTAGAAATCCAGGGCCTTCTTCAACTCATCAGCCCATAGCCTGCATAATTCCTCACACGCCCTACCCACTTCCTTCATCAGGGCCCTGTCTTCCGAGCCGGCGATTTTAACCTTTTCGGCCTCTTCATAATCAAGGCCGGTTGCCTCCTGAATCGCCTCGGTGAGCTGCCCGCCTCCGATGGCCATGTCCCTTGCAAAGCTGGAAACCCCGTCAAGGACTATGTTCATGTTGGTCTTCTGAGCCCCTATATCCACCATTGCAACGGGCTCGGCAAGCTGTCCGTAAGCCCCTTCCAGCGCGTTTCCCATGGAAAAGGCATCCACGTCAACCACTGCCGGAACCAGGCCTACTCCCTGGATAAGATCAGCGTATTCATCCACCACTTCCTTTTTCGCTGCCACAAGAAAAATTTCGGTTCCTGAATCCAGCTCCTGCTTTGGCTTCAAAATGAAGAAATCGATATAGACCTCATCTATTTCAAACGGAACATAGTTTTCCGCCTCTACCATAAGGTTATCCTCTATCTCTCTTTCTTCCGCGTATGGAACCAGAACCTTCTTGACAATGACAGAGTATCCGGCGATAGATGTAGCCGTACGCCTGAGCCTCGGCTGGGTATTGTTCAGAAGCCCCTGCAGCGTTTCGCTCACAAGTTCCGGTTCCTTTATGGAACCGTCCATAATGGCGTCGGGCGGCAACAGGGCTCTGCCCACGCGCCTTATGGACAACGTGCTCCCTTTGGGGACAAACTCCACCAGTTTTATGGTATGGGAACCGATATCCAGGCCCAGGACCGGCTTTGGACGCCCTTTAATTCCACTGGGCAGTGATGGAAGTTTCATATCAGCATATCCTGTCAAACATATAGATGGCGATCGAATAGTCTGTTATTTTTCCGCTGTAACACAAGAATTCTTTTTTCTATTTATGTTTCGGCACATGGAATAAAACTCTTAATACGGCTGTGAGCATTTTTTAGTATCAAACATTTATCATATTTTATTTTTTTAAAAAAATTGTAATCAGTCTCCTGGATCAATCAGGACAGGAAGGTCCCTACATGAAAAAGAAAACACCCATGAAAAATATCAGAAACTTCTCTATTATCGCACACATAGATCACGGAAAATCCACACTTGCGGACAGGATACTGGAATTCACCGGCGCAGTATCCGCAAGGGAGATGAAAAAGCAGTTTCTGGACCAGATGGACCTGGAAAGGGAAAGAGGGATTACAATAAAGGCCCAAAATGTTCGGATCATATACAAATCCAGGGATGGCAACCAGTATCTGCTCAACCTTATTGACACTCCCGGGCATGTGGATTTTTCTTACGAGGTATCAAGAAGCCTTGCCGCCTGCGAGGGGGCACTGCTGGTGGTGGATGCCACCCAGGGGGTGGAGGCCCAGACCCTTGCCAATGTCTATCTTGCCATTGATAATGACCTTGAAATCATCCCTGTGCTCAACAAAATAGACCTCCCAAGCGCCGATCCTGAAAGAGTTGCCCGGGAAGTCGAAGAGATAATCGGCCTGGATGCATCCGGTGCCATTCTTGCCAGCGCAAAGGAAGGAACCGGAACAGAGGAAATCCTTGAGGCGGTAGTCAACCAGATTCCGCCTCCTGAAGGAGACCCTGAAGCCCCCCTCAAGGCCCTAATCTTTGATTCCTGGTTCGATCCATACAGAGGAACTGTGGTCATGGTACGAATCGTGGATGGACGCCTGAAGCCGGGCCTAAAAATTCGGATGATGTCCACGGGACAGACCTATGAAATTGATAAGGTTGGGGTTTTCACCCCAAAGGCCACACATGTGGACGAACTTACGGCAGGCGAAGTCGGATTCATTACAGCGGCCATCAAAACCGTGCGCGACACCCGGATCGGCGACACAATAACAGAGGCGAAAAGACCTGCTGAAAAGCCACTTCCGGGGTTCAAGCCCGTAAAACCAATGGTGTTCTGCGGACTTTACCCGGTAGAATCTGCCCAGTACGACCAGCTCAAGGAGGCGGTGGAAAAGCTGTGGCTTAATGATCCGGCCTTTTCCTATGAACCTGAAAGCTCCTCCGCCCTGGGATTCGGATTCAGATGCGGATTCCTCGGACTGCTCCACATGGAGATTGTCAAGGAAAGACTTGAAAGGGAATATGAACTGTCACTGATCAGCACAGCCCCGTCTGTATCCTACGATGTGCTGCTCACCGACGGCCAGGTAGTCCACGTGCACAACCCGGCACAAATGCCCCCTGAGGGAAAAATTTCCGAGGTAAGAGAACCCTTTGTTCGCATGGAGGTCTATGTTCCAAAGGAATATATCGGCCCGGTTATGGGACTTTGCGACGAGAAACGGGGAAAGCAGCTGGACATGAGATACCTGACGGAAGGCAGGGTGCTGCTTACCTATGAACTGCCCTTCAACGAGATTGTACTGGACTTTTATGACAGGCTTAAATCCGTGAGTCACGGGTACGCGTCCATAGACTACGACTTCACGGAACACAAACCGGCCGACCTGGTAAAACTTGACATACTCATAAATAAACAGCCGGTTGACGCCCTTTCTGTCATAGCACACAAACAAAACGCCTACTACAGGGGCAGGGATCTGGTAAGCAGGCTGCGCAGGGTAATCCCCCGCCAGTTATACGAAGTGGTCATACAGGCGGCAATAGGCAGCAGGGTCATAGCACGGGAACGCGTGGCCCCACTCCGAAAAGACGTTACGGCAAAATGTTATGGTGGAGACATTACAAGAAAAAGAAAGCTTCTTGAAAAACAGAAAGAAGGGAAAAAACGCATGAAACAGGTAGGACGCATCGAGATACCGCAGGAGGCATTTCTCAGTGTGCTTAAAGTAGGCGATTGACCTTGATATTTTGAGATCAAGGTACTAATATCTTCCACTCATGAATAAATCATCCACCAACATAGTTACACAAAGAACGTGGCAATCCGTGGCCTGGGAATATCTCCAGGCAATAGCCATTGCCCTGATCCTTGCCCTGGTTATCAGAACCTTTGTGGTTCAGGCGTTTAAAATACCTTCCGGATCCATGATCAAAACCCTGTTGATAGGAGACCACATACTGGTCAACAAATTCATCTACGGGGTCAGGAATCCCATCAACCGACATCTGTGGATAAAGGTATCCAAGCCCAAAAGGGGTGATGTGATCGTGTTTATATACCCCTTGGACCGTAAAAAGGACTTTATAAAAAGGGTGATAGGTCTTCCCGGAGACACAATAGAAATCCGGAACAAAAAGGTCTTTGTGAACGGAAAACTGTTCCACGACCCCCCTACTGTCCAACACACGGATCCGAACATCATACCAGGCACAATACAGCCCCGAGACAACATGGGACCTGTCACTGTGCCCAAGGGCCATCTGTTCGTGATGGGTGACAACCGGGACCAGAGCTATGACAGCCGATTCTGGGGCTTTGTCCCCATCAAAGATGTAAAAGGCAAGGCATTCATGATTTACTGGTCCTGGGACTCCCGGCATTTCCGCCCAAGGCTTGGCCGCACAGGGCAGCTGATTAGATAATGATTTCATGTTGCCAAGCAGCCGTGCAAATTGCGGTATATTCGGCTCTTGACATGGAAGCAAACAGATGTTACAGAATTGGTCCACTGTTGTGGGCGGGTAGCTCAGCGGGAGAGCATCGGCCTTACAAGCCGGGGGTCACAGGTTCAAATCCTGTTCCGCCTACCATTAAAAAGAACACGCAAGGTTGTTTATACATGCGGGGTCGTAGTTCAGTTGGTTAGAACGCTGGCCTGTCACGCCAGAGGTCGCGAGTTCGAGTCTCGTCGGCCCCGCCAGTTTTAAAAATATAAAAAGCCCATATCTGTACAGGTATGGGCTTTTTTGTGGTAAAATATCAAACCATGCCCGGATTGCGCCCAAACCTGTATTTCCTGTAATCCGGGAAGACGGATCCCATCAACCTGACAGTCATATTGGCCAACATGGACATAGGATTTTTGCTCAAAAAAATCATTTCTTCCCTGATCATGCCATCCGGCATGGTATTCATCTTTCTTTTCATGGGCCTCTTCATCTGGCCCCTTCGGAGGAAAAGAACGCTCGCCAGAAACTTTTTCCTGCTCGCCTTCACGATTTACTGGACCGCCGGATCAACCCCAGTTGCCAACTGGCTAATCTCCAACCTTGAAACCAGTATAGGGCAGGAAACGATTGAACCCCAGCAACCGCTGACCACTGCTGCTGTACTGTGCGCAGGGGTCTCTACCTATTCGCCCGGCAGGTTTATCCAGGACCGGCTTCTTCCCAACACAAGGGTACGTCTGCTGAGGGCACTGCAGCTCCTGAAAACCCACAAGAAGATAAAAAAACTCATTATCGTCGGAGGTTGTGCTGATCCGGAGGCAAATTGCCCCATTACAGAAGCAGAGCTGGCATACATGTGGCTCCAGGAAATCGGTCTGCCTGACAGCATACAGGTAATCCTTGAGAAAAAGTCCAGGGATACCGAAGAAAACATTAAGTACCTGTCCCTTATAGTTGGACAAGAACCTGTATATCTTGTGGTATCCGCCATGGACATCCCGAGAGTAATGTACCTTGCAAGAAAATATAAGCTGAACGCCACACCGATAATCTCTGACTACAAATCTGTCCGGCGCGAAAAAATCAGACTGCGGGATCTGTGGCCAACCCCTCAAAATCTTATGAAAACCGACCTTGCCATGCACGAATATATAGGTATCCTCTGGCTGCACCTGAAATACTGGATTGGGAAAATTCATAGCAGTTTACCCTCATCCCATGCCTGAATCCTGTTTCTTCACTACCACTGTCCTCCTGATACTTTGGATAGTCACACTGACAGCCCTTATTCGCACCTGCCTCCACAGAAGCAAAACGATCGGCAAAAATGGCGACCTGCCTCCGGACCTGGTCATCGGGGTACTCAGCCAGGGCAAAAAAGAGGCAGATGAGGCCCGCAGACGCCTTATCCGGCTGGCGGATACCCTTTTTATAGGACTGGTTGAGGTAAACAACGCGGGAGAAATAAAGGGCCTGAATCCCGTAGCCGACGAATTACTGGACCACGGAGAGAAGATAGAGACTGCCATCCGGACACTCAGCTCCGCTGGCAAAGAGACGGTTATAAGCACAGACAACGGCAAGGTCTTCCAGGTCCGGCACATGGAGACCCGGGACCAGGATTCCACATGCCTTCTGGTAATTCAGGAGGTCACCCGCACATACCAGTGGATGGAACGGGTTAAAAGTCAGGAGAAACTGGCCCTCTTAGGACAAATGACTGCTCAGATCGCCCACCAGTTGAAGACTCCGCTGGCAGTCCTGGCAGGCCGGGCACAGATGCTTGCAAGACACCTTGCAAACCGGAAGGATCTCGAGATCAGAGCGGTGGAAATCTACAGGGAGGCTCGCAGGCTCGCAGAGCAGGTATCTGAGATATCCACCTTTTACCGGGAAAGGGGAACATCTCCCGAGCGGACAAAATTGGAACCCTTATTTAATCAGGTAAAATCGAGGCTGAAACCCTGCATAAAAGGACAAAAAATCTCTGTGGCCTGCCCCCTGGATCTGGCCATCAAAACCGACCCCGCATTATTGAGAAATCTGATCTTTCTGCTTGCTCAAAACGCCCTTGAACCGGAAGTGGCTGCAAACCATGTACGCCTCGACGCCAGAATCATAAACAAGACGGCAGTAATCGGCGTGGAAGACGATGGCAGAGGGATACCTGAAAAATTGAAGCCCCGGATTTTTGAACCTTTTGTCGGCACAAGGGAAGACGGCCTGGGGCTGGGGCTATTCCTCGCGAGGGATCTTGCAGGACAACTCGGGGGTAGCATTAAACTGGCCGATATTCCAAAGGGCACACGCCTTGAAATTAACCTGCCACTTTAATCCGGCATCACGTACATCCCCAGGAGGATGATATACGGCCATCAACCCGGATTATGCGGACAGCAACTTTACAGAATCCGGGATCATCAATCCAGCCCCTTTTT
>JALVVK010000120.1 GCA_027023445.1 Deltaproteobacteria bacterium
CAATATTACGGATGAAATGATCCAGCAATATATTCAGGAACAAGAGGGTGAACCAGTGGTAGACGACAGTCGATTTGAAATCGACCCCTCTTGAACCCCTCGTCTTATAGACGAGGGTTGTTCAGTTATTCGACCAAAATCATTTTCTCAGGCATTTGAAGTGCATAATCCGGGATAATAGCTTGGTACCTTAATTTAACATTCAGGATTTACCATTTAACATTGTATCTTTCATGCTCATAGGTGCGAAGCAGCGAAGCACCACTTGGCATGAATGTTTGAGGTAAGGTGTTATGACAGGGGCTATGGAAAATAAATTGCATATGCCTGAGCCGAGGCTGGTTGAGGAAATAGGGTTGCCAAACGGTCTGAAGGCGGAGTTTTATGACTGTTCACGCCGACTGGCCGGGGACAGATGGTATATATGTCTTTTAACCAGGGTGCCCGTCCATGTCAGGGAACAGGATTTTGAGGATTATGCCGAATCATGCGATATTTTCAGGGAGTTCTGTGCCCATACAGGTGGCATTGTCCATTTCGAGGTAAAAAAAGAGAGAAATTTCATTGATGAAAGGGAAAAGGATGAGGTCTTTGCCTCTTTGCTGAACCGGCAGAAGGCCCAGTTGGCTTACATGGGGCACAGTAATTTTGCCCGGGGTGTGATAAGGCGGCATCTGGCGGAATACAAGGAGAGACGTTCGTGGTGGAAATAGATGTCCTTAGAAAACTGGATCGTCCTGAACTGCTTGATTTTTTTATTCCTTCCATAAAATGGTCGGATCAGGATGCATATAATGATCAACATGTTCTGGAGGCCTTGGCAGAGGATGGCATCCGGCTGCGCGGCAAAATCTTTGATAGCGGCAAGGCCGGGGAACCTCATATAGTGTTTTTCCCCGGCGAATTCGACACCCCTGAAACCATTATGGATCTCGCAAGCGGTTTCGGAAGACTCGGGCTTACCCTGATCGCCATGGATTACAGGGGCACTGGCAACAGTGAGGGGTCAGTCTCCATTTCGTCTCTTCTTGAGGATGGCAGCCGTTTCCTGAAAAGGGTAATCGAGTGGAAGTCCGCGAATGAACGGCCCGGCCCTGTTGTTCCCATGGGTCGATCCCTTGGAACCGCCGTTGCGCTTCACGCGGCATGTAATTTTCAGGACAACCTGCTTGCCCTGATCATGGAAAGTGCCTTTGACAGGACATCAGATTTCCTGAACGCCCTGGGTTTTGAAGACCTGGCAGGGGAGATCGAGGCAGGGATTGACCCGTTTTCCAATCGGGAGAAGATGGGAAGATTCAAACCTCCTGTCATGTTTCTGCACAGTCATATAGACAAGTTTGTCAACCTGAACCAGGTGGAATGGATGGTTGCCGCAAGCAGGTCAAAGGCGACCCAGTTCCAGATTATCCCGAGCGACGGGAGAGAGGGGTTGTGCCGTACAGGGGGAACCATTTATTTTTCCAATATAAAGGATTACCTCTTCCTGCGAATGGGCAGACGGCCCAAATACATACCTCTCAGAAAGCGTAAAAAGGGCGGGCCTAAGCCCATATTCCCTGAATAGGCTCCCCGCATTTGGGGCATTTGCCCTGATCCATGCGGTTTTCAATAATACGGAAGCCCATCCGTTTTATAAGTATACTGTCGCATGATGGGCAGTAGGTGTTTTCGCCTCCCTCACCAGGGATGTTTCCTTCGTATACGAACTTCAATCCCTCTTCAAGGCCGATTTCTCTTGCACGTCTCAGTGTGTCTACCGGGGTGGGTGGCCGATCGGTCATTTTGTATGTGGGGTAAAAGGCCGTTACGTGCCATGGCATTGAGGGATCGATTTCCTTTATAAATTTTGCAATATCTTTCAGCTCCTGTTCCGAATCATTCCATCCGGGTATGATAAGCGTGGTCACCTCCACCCATACGCCAAGTTCGTGGAAGAGCCTTATGTTGTCCAGAACCGGCTGTAGTTTTGCCTTGCATACCTCCCGGTAAAAACGTTCGGTAAAGGCCTTGATGTCGATGTTTATGCCATCCAGTACCCCGGCCAGGTCCTCCGCGGCTTCTTTTGACATGTAGCCATTGCTGACAAATACGTTTTTTATTCCTTCATCCCTTGCCCGCTTACTGCAGTCATAGGCAAATTCATAGAAAATCGTAGGCTCCACATACGTGTAGCTGATGCTTCTGGCGCCTTCCATTTTTGCGGTTTGTACAACATCATCGGCTGTTTGCCTTGTCCCCGCGATTTCTCCCCTGTGAAACCTGGGATACTGGGAAATTTTATAGTTCTGGCAGTGAAGGCACCTGAAGTTGCAGCCTACCGTTGAGATGGAATATGAGGTGGAGGCGGGAAGGAAATGAAAAAGGGGTTTTTTCTCTATGGGGTCAAGATGTTCTGCGATGAGCCGTCCGTAAACAAGGGAATAGAGCACTCCATCAATGTTTTCCCTGACGCCGCAGATGCCTCTTTTGCCAGGGACAATCGTGCATAGATGATTGCATAGTCCACATTTGACAGATTTATCTTTTCCCTTCTGATAAAAACGAGCCTCTTTCATGTGGGATCTCCTGTTTTGCCGGGATTTGTCTGTTACGGGTGGCCAGTTTGGAAAAACATGGCGAAATTGTCCGAAAAAGATGGAATGAAAGGCTGAATGAATCCATATGACATAGATAAGCATTTAAAAAAAACGTTCAAGAATTTTTCGATTAACCCGAAAAGTCTAAAAAGAAAGGTGTATTTACGCTGTGATTTACGGAGCCCATATATGAAGTCCATGGAAGTGAAAAAGGGTGATCTCTTTATTTGCCAGGACAAGAATATGCTTTTAGAGGCCAGGGGGCTGGGTTCCTGCCTGGCAATATGCGTGCATGACCCGGTAACGCTTACCAGTGCCCTCGGAGTCGCGGTGTTGCCCGCCGATCCTGAAAGCATGCATGACAAAGAGGGATATTCCTTCATAGAGCCTATTTCCGGTCTTGCCGGACTGTTCAGGCAGCTTCAGGGTATGGGGTGTAAATCGAAGGATCTTAAGATTTCGCTCGTTGGTGCCGGACGCTACATGAGCTGTCCTCCTGAGCTTGATACAGGCGCCCATTTATACAAGATTGTCCGCAAGGTGCTTGCCAAAAACAAGGTCAAGGTGCATGGGGAGTCTGTGGGAGGGCCCCTGAACCGATCGGTTGAGATGCGCTCTGCCACTGGAGAAGTCAAGGTCATGGTAAGCGGTGGCGAGGAGGTCTTATTATGACGAAGCAGTCACAGCCTGACTTTACCCTTGAATATGTCTTTGAAAATCTTTCCGCTTTGCCAGCCTTTCCCAAGGTCGCACAGAGGGCCCTGTCCCTTCTGGAGGATCCCAAGGTTGTCATTTCCGAACTTGCCACAATTCTCAAATACGATGCATCTATTACGGCCAATATTTTAAGGGTTACAAATTCAGCCCGTTATGGGCTTCAGCAGCAGGTGACCACCCTGGACACAGCTCTCGCACTGCTTGGCCAGAATCAGATTCGAGAGATAATTGTGACCAGCGCAAGCCTTCCTTATCTTGCAAAGCCAATCAGGGGGTATGGAATGGAGTCCAGTGACCTGTGGGCCCATTCACTTGCCTGTGCCATGACCTCGGAGATCTTGTCCCGCTATACGGGATTTTCCTCTCCTGATGTCCTCTTCACCGCAGCCCTTCTTCACGACCTGGGCAAGATGGTGCTAAATATTTACGTTGGGCCGCGGCTCGAGGAAATACAGTGTGTCGCAAGGAGAGAGGACAGTACTTTTTCAGAGGCGGAATGGTGGACTATCGGAGGCGAACACGCGGTAATAGGCTCGCAGCTTCTCAGGTATTGGGATTTTCCTAATGACATCGTGAGGGCGGTTCGCACACATCACGATCCGGATCTGTATATTCAGGAAGACCTTAACGCAATGCTCGCCCTCAGCGATATTATCACGGTAAATTTGGGTATAGGGGTTGGCGTTGATGAGTTGAGACACAAGGTCAATAAGGAACTTCTGAAACGTCTGGGCCTGAGCAGGGAAGATCTCTTTAAATGTATGGGCCGGGCCCTGGATGCCTTTTACGGGGCAAGCGATCTTGTTAATCTCGCGACGCAGTCCTGAAGGATTTCTGATTCATCTCCCTTTCAACCCGGATTATGCAGTTCACAAGTCTGCCTAAGGTGCAAGGCGGAGGGCATGCAGGCGTACTTTGGTACTTTGAATGCCTGACAACGCAGCAAATTCGGTGAAGTTGCGAGCCCCTTGTGGCTTCAAATGCCGAACGTTTTTGCTGTTGGAATCTGTCATCATTTAGGTGAATATTTTTTGGCATTATGTTAATGGTAATCTGCTGAAATTATAAAAGAAATCATTTTGTTCGGTATTTGAAGTGCAGAATCTGGGTTCAATGGTCAAGATCAAAGTCTGCCACGAGAAATGTATGGTCAGAGGGTTTTTCTGCCAGCCTTGGTTCAAGGTCGATCCAGCAGTCGAGTGCCATTGCCGCAAGGGGTCTTGACGTGTATATCTGGTCTATCCTCCATCCAAGCCCATTTTTTACGGCATTCCTGATCCTGTAGTCATAAAAGGTATATTCCTTTGCATTGGGATGAAATTTTCTGAAAAGATCTATGAAACCCCATTCTCTCACCTTGGCAAGGGCCTTTCTGATTGCCTCGTGAAAGCAGACATGCTTGAGTTTTTTCCCCGGAGCATAGACATCAAGGGGCTCGGGGGCCACGTTTATATCGCCACACCAGAGGACATTTTCATCTGGGGAGTAATCGGTCTCAAACAGCTTTTTCAGGCGGTCGAACCATCTGAGTTTCATCTGGTAATGGGGATGATCAATGGCCTTGCCCTGTGGAACATACGTGTTTACAAGGTGAATGCCGTCTATTTTGCAGCGGATAAGCCTGGCTTCATCCTCATCAAGTCTTTCATTATCATTAAAGCCAAAGCTGATTCCCTCCACAGGGTGTCTGCTTGCTATCGCAACGCCGTTGTATGATTTTTGACCTCTGAATACAACATGGTAACCAATTTTCTCAAAGGTGTCCTCCGGGAAGTCCTGGTCCTGAACCTTGGTTTCCTGGATACACAGGACGTCTACCTGCTTATCCAAAAGCCATGGGATTATGATATGAAGCCTTGCGCGAAGTGAATTGGCGTTAAAAGTTGCCACGCGGAATCTTGATCGGTCCGTCATCGCATCCTCCGTTTTAAGGAATATGGCCTGTTGTTTATTCCATGCCGCATTTTGACGTCTTTTTTCTGCCTGTGAGCCACGCTGCCAGAAAAATGACCGACAGCAGTACTCCGAGTCCTGTAAATACAGGGTTTGGATGGGAAACAGCCATCTCAGGGGTTTTTATTTTTATAAGGCCACGGAGAAATGCGTTGACAGCAAAACCGGCGACTATCGCCGTTATCCCGACCGTGACCATGTATATTACGGTTGCCTTTGCGCCTATTATTTTGTTAAGCGTCACGATTGAGGCAATATTTGTCGCCGGGCCCGTCATGAGAAACACAAGTGCCGCGCCTGGGCTCACCCCTTTTATCATAAGGGCTGCCGCAACCGGGACAGAGGCCATGGCGCACACATATACAGGTATGCCCATCAGCCCCATCAGAAACAGTGAAGAAATTCCCGTGCCCAAAAAATTCTCGAATATGCCTTTGGGCAGCAGCACCGAGATGAGTCCGGCTACTACAGTACCTGTTATCAGGGGCCTTGCCATGTCTCGTGGCAGTTCCACAAGGGAATGTTGGATCAAGGTGATCCACCAGTGTTTGTGCGGCGCAGAAGAGGGATGAGCCTGGATGGCATGGCCGCATTCCTTGCGTTCAAGATGTGTTACCTGGGAGGTATTATCCTTTCGTGAGGCGAGGTCCACGAGGATACCGCCTGTGAGTCCGCTCAAAAAGGCGGCCAGGGGCCTTAATACGGCAAAGACGCCTCCAAGCAGGCTGTATGTTACGAAAATGCTGTCAACGCCTGTCTGAGGAGTGGAGATTATAAACGCGGTGGCAGCTCCCCGGCTTGCCCCCCTTTTCCTGAGAGATGCGCATACAGGGAGAACGCTGCATGAACACAGGGGAAGGGGGACGCCAAAAAGAGATGCCTTTATGATGGGGAACAATCCCTTGCCTCCCAAGTGGGTATGGATGCTTTCCGCGGGAACGAAGACTTTGAGGAGGCCTGCCACCAGGAAACCAATGAGCAGATACGGGGCCATGAGACAGAAAAAATTCCAGGCTGCGGCAATAAATTCAGACATGTTGAATAAATTCAGGATCTCTGCTTCGTTATCGGGCACTTGAAGTGCGGGAAGTACGTCCTTGCCTGCCGCATCGCCATCTGAGGCCTGATGCGAAGGCTTACGTTATTTTTGGTCTGCGGTCACGTCATATAATGAATCCATGAACCTGAAAAGATTATCTTTTAATGGTTTGAATCTGTTTTCAGCGTCCAGTATCACATCAGGGGGCTGGATATATTCTCCCTCCTCCAGTGCCTCCTGTCCGCAATGCTGCACAAGATCCTTCAGGGAATCGGGTGTTGTTTCTATATGGAATTGAAGCCCTATTATCCGGTTTTCAAGGACAAATGCCTGGTTGGGACAGGCCTCCGAAGAGGCGATGTGTATGGCATTATCCGGGATTCTGAAGGTATCCGAGTGCCAGTGCAGCGCCTCAAAGGTGGCGGGCATGGACTTGAAGACCGGGCTTTCCCATCCAAGAGGGGTAAGTGATACCGGAAACCAGCCTATTTCTCTGGTAATATTTTTTTGAATTATGGCCCCGAGGGAATCGGCAATAAGCTGGGCTCCAAGGCATATGCCTATAACGATCTTGTTTTTTTTGTTTACAGCCTTCTTGAGGAAGGATTTTTCATCTTTAAGCCATTGGTATTCCTGCTCGTCATAAACCCCCATCGGGCCGCCCATGATGACCAGCCAGTCAAAGGCGTCAAGGTCAGGGAGTCGTTCGCCGTTATACAAAAGGGTCTTCCCGACGCTGTGGCCTCGTTCCTCACACCATGTTAATATATTGCCAGGACCCTCGAAGGGGACGTGTTGTATGTAATGAAGCCTCATTTTGCACCTTCCTCCGGATGCCATTTTTTGAATACCGCCCTTGCCGCCAGGGCCTTACGTTCAAGATAGGCCTTTCTTACAATCTCCATGTCTCTGACAAAATATTCCATGTCCTGCATGGTAAGGGCCTGTGGCCCGTCGCACAGGGCAAGCTCAGGCCGTGGATGAAATTCAACGAGTATCATGTTGGCCCCTGCGATCACCCCCTGGGCTGCCACATGGAGTATGTCATAAATACCGTCGGGCGCCCGGTCTTTTGAGCCGACCGAGTGTGTGGGGTCAATGCACACGGGAAGCCTGGTAAGCCGTTTTACCACGGGAACATGGGCAAAATCCACGAGATTTCTGTGTGGATCACCCAGCCTTGTCGTTACCCCTCTGAGGCAGAATACTATGTTACGGTTTCCTTCACTGGCAATGTATTCGCATGCGTTCAGCGAATCCTCAAGGCTGAGTCCCATCCCCCTTTTATAAAGAACCGGGAATTCCTGCTGGGATCCCACTGCCTTTAACAGCTCGAAATTCTGTGCGTTCCTGGTGCCGACCTGCAGCATGACCCCTGTAGGATTGCCGGCTTCATGAAGGGCCTGCTGGATTTCCTCGATATGTACGGCCCGAAGCACCTCCATGGAAATGACCTTTATGTCGTATTTGCCGGCCAGCTCAAACAGCCAGGGCAGGCAGGCCTTGCCGTGGCCCTGGAAATCATAGGGGCTTGTCCTGGGCTTGTAGGCCCCCATTCTTGAGGTCTGGATGCCCAGGGCCTTGAGGTTGCGGAAAATGGTTTCTACATGTTCAGGTGTATCAACAGCACAGGGGCCTATGAAATTGTGAAGACATTCCTGGTTAAAGGTTATGCCGTTATATTCAAAACCCAGTTCTCCAAGCTGGCCTCCATGCCGGCCAATCTGGCGATATTTGTTTGAAACCCTGACCACCCGTTCAACCCCTGGCATGTGCTGGAGCACCTTTATCGGGATGTCGTGAGTGGGACCGATGAGGTATATCTCTGTTACCATCCTGTGGGTACCCTTGATATAGGATGCCCTGGTTTTGACCTCTGGAAATTGTGACAGGTATTCCAGTATCTGATTGACTTCCTGGCCCTGGGGGTCCACATCATTTTTAAGTATGATAATCATATTATATCTCCCTGCCTCAGTATTTCATAACAGATAGTTAACACCCTATTACATAAGTTTGCAATTGACTTGATATCATAAATATGACAGAAATTATCATAGGGTATGATAATTGGAAAAGGTCTTTCTGGAGTGCGTCGTGGTAATTTTTCCCCGGAGAAGATAAAAAGTTCTTGACTTTGATTGTTTATTATTTGATAATAATTCTCAAAATTAAAAAAGAATGGTTGTTAACAGTATGAGAATGACAAATCAGAGAGAAATTATCCTTGAAGAGCTTAGGGGGACCACGTCACACCCTACCGCAGATGAGCTTTATCTTATGGTCAAGAAGCGCCTTCCAAGGATCAGTCTTGCCACGGTTTACCGTAATCTGGAGCAGATGGCAGACCTTGGCATCATTCAGAAGATAGACACCGCAGGATCTCAGAAGCGTTTTGATGGAAATCCCGAGCTGCATTATCACATAAGGTGTGTACGGTGCGGGAAGGTGGAGGATTTGTCTCTTGAACCGGTGAGTTCACTGGAAAGATTGAAGGATGCCGGAGAATTTGCCGAATATCGTATAATAGGATACAGGCTTGATTTTGTGGGCATATGCCCGGAATGTCAGGCCAAGGAAAAGGACCATTAATCCGGGTTAATAATTGGATAACAAGGAGGAGTGTAACAATGAGTTTGAAGGGCACACAAACGGAGAAAAATCTTTTAACAGCCTTTGCCGGTGAATCACAGGCGAGGAACCGTTACACCTATTTTGCCAGCAAGGCGAAAAAAGAGGGTTATGTTCAGATAGCCGCTATTTTCCAGGAGACGGCGGATCAGGAAAAGGAGCACGCCAAAAGGCTTTTCAAGCTGCTTGAAGGGGGCGAGGTAGAGGTCAAGGCGTCTTTCCCTGCAGGGGTAATAGGGGACACTCTGGAAAACCTTATGGCCGCGGCAGATGGCGAGAATTATGAACACACCAAAATGTATCCCGAGTTCGCCAGGGTGGCCCGCGAGGAAGGTTTTGGGGAGATAGCCTGCATTCTTGAAGCGATAGCTGTTGCAGAGAAACAGCACGAAAAAAACTACAGGGCGCTTGCTGAAAATATCAGGCAGGGCCGCGTGTTCAAGAGGGGCGAGACTGTTATATGGAGATGCCGTAATTGCGGATATCTTCATGAGGGAACCGAGGCCCCGGAAAAATGCCCTGCATGCGCCCATCCAAGGGCATATTTTGAGCTTCTTGGTGAGAACTGGTAGGGGGGAACATACATAGGATGCAATCCGCCCCTTGCCTTGTGGCACAGGGGCGGCAGGCAGTTGCCTTCCGGGTTTTTAGGCCATGGCACAGGGTTTCAGGTTTCAGGGAATTCAGATATTTTTAAGGAGGATGGAGAGAGATGGGAGCGTTTTTTTTAAGAAAGTTCCGTATATTGTTTTTTACCTTTTTTGTGGCGGGAATGCCTTTTATTGCCTGGGCGGCAGAGATGGGCAGTTTTTCCTACCATGATTTCAAAAAACCTTCTACATGCAGGGGGTGTCACAATACCATATATCAGGAGTGGAATCAGAGCCTGATGTCTCAGGCATATTCACACGAATGGGACCAGGCGGAGTATTTCAGGCTTGCCCTGCCTCAAGCTCAGAAGTTGAAAAAGGTTTCCGGGGTGAAGGCCGGCTGTATAGCTTGTCACAGTCCCCTTGCCTTTCTGTCAGGTGACATTCCTCCAAAGACGGCTGCCAGGGGAACCAGGGCAAATGAAGGGGTAAGCTGCGAGGTGTGCCATCATATAACCGGTTCATCTGAAAAAGTACCTTATAATTTCAGTTTTAATATCAAGCCGGGAAAGACGATGCAGGGCCCCAGGAAGGATGCAAAACCATTGGGTCACAGGGTGGAATATTCAGCCTTTCTGAGAAGTCCGGAATTCTGCGCCACCTGTCATGATGAGCAGAGTCCCTACGGCGCGTGGGTTAAGTCAACCTACAGGGAGTGGAAGGCAGGTCCCTACGCCAAAGAGGGTACGACGTGTCAGGACTGTCATATGTATCGTGCAGAGGGTAAGGCCGCAAGGATGGGCAAGGCCAGGAAAGACATCGCTCACCACGTTTTTCACGGCTCACACGATCCGGCCAAGGTGGCAGGTGCCGTGGATGTCGCCATGTACGTAAAGAAGTCCACTTTGTCAAAGGGTTCTGTCCTCAGATTGAGAGTAGAGCTTTTCAACGGCAAGGTGGGACACTACATACCATCAGGCAGTACAGAGGAAAGGATGCTGTGGCTTGAGGTATGCGCCATAGATTCCAAGGGCAGATGTTATCCCATACCCGTGGTCAAAAAGGGCTTTAAAAATGAGGAATATACCATAGCGGATCCTTCCAAACGTGCCTACCAGGCAATGGGAGAGATAATGGGCATTCCTGGTTTTGCTGGAATAAGCAGGGATGGACAGGTCCCAAGGGGTGCCAGGATTTTCCGTAAACCGTTCTTTGATCCCAAGGGAAGGATGACAATCTGCCAGTGGTACACGATGAACAATACAAAAGTGGATTACCGGATCGGCCCCAGGGAAACCAAGATAGAAAATTATGTGTGGAAGGTGCCGACGAATATCCCGGAGGGAGAGCTCAGGATAAAGGCAAGGCTTTTTTATAGCCAGATACCAAGTTCTGTTGGCAAGTTTCTCAAGCTGCCTGAACATGAATATGCCCCTATACTTGTAAATAAGGCAGAGGCGGTGATTACCGTAAAATAGCATGTTTTCCAGGTTCGGTCGTCATAATGTATTGCGTTCGGTTGGATCAGTAAATTTTTATCACTTGGTATTTTTATGAAAAGGAGTGGGAAAGATGACAAAAAAACTGCAGGTCTACAAGTGTAATGTATGTGGAAATATGGTGGAGATGGTTCACGAAGGTGCGGGAGAACTGGTCTGTTGCGGTCAACCCATGCAGCTTATGGAAGAAAACACGGTGGATGCTGCCAGGGAAAAGCATGTGCCTGTTATCGAAAAACTGGATAACGGCTACAAGGTCACGGTTGGCAGTGTGTCTCATCCCATGGAGGATTCACATTATATAGAGTGGATAGAGCTTATCGCGGGCGAGACCGCGTACCGCGCGTTTCTCCGCCCGGGGGATGCGCCTGAGGCCTTTTTCTGCACGGATGCCGGATCGGTAACTGCGAGGGAATACTGTAACCTTCACGGTCTCTGGAAGGGATAAACACCATGAAAAGCAACAAAATGGAAGATGCGCTCAACGCCCAGATAAACGCGGAGATGTATTCCGCCTACCTGTATCTTTCCATGGCTGCCTATTTTGAGTCTGTTGATCTGAACGGCTGCGCCCACTGGATGAAGGCACAGGCGCAGGAGGAAATGATACATGCCATGAAGATATATGATTATGTCAATGAGTGCGGCGGCAGGGTCATGTTAAGGGCCATAGAGGCTCCCGCCTCATCTTGGGACTCACCCCTGGCGGTTTTCGAGCAGGCATATTCACACGAGCAGTATGTGACAGGCCTTATCAACAACCTGATGAACCTGGCCATAGAGGAAGGGGATCATGCCACGCAGATATTCCTTCAGTGGTTTGTGTCCGAACAGGTGGAGGAAGAGGCATCCGCCAGCGGAGTGGTAAAACGGCTCAGGCTGGCAGGAGAGTCATCCGGCGGCCTTTTCATGGTGGACAGGGAGCTTGGGCAGAGGCCTTTGCCCATTCCCATGCCCGGCGGAACGGCTGTTTCGAGCGTCTGAGCAGGCGGGGTTATTTTGTGTGAATAAACCCATATGTGAAGGAGGACATCCTCATGAAAAAATATAAGTGTAGTGTATGCGGGTATGTTTACGATCCTGAGGCGGGTGATCCCAACAGTGGTGTCGCCCCCGGGACATCCTTTAACGATCTTCCTGACGACTGGGTCTGTCCCGTGTGTGGCGCCACAAAGGACCAGTTTGAAGAAGAGGGCTGAGATGCGGGGTTGTCTGATATCTTATTCTCCCGGCGCATCATCGGGCGATAGGGGCATGGCCTGACCATGTCCCTTGGGGGTATGGGGAAATATGGAGGATGTAACAACAGATGAAGGCCACGGAGATAAAAAAGGACATTTTCTGGGTCGGCGCAATAGACTGGAACATGCGGGATTTCCATGGATATTCCACGTACAAGGGAACCACCTATAACGCCTTTCTGTTAAAGGATGACAAGGTGGTACTGTTCGACACGGTCAAGAAGAATCTTAAAGGGGATTTTGTCCACAGGATACGATCCCTATTGGATCCTTCCCAAATCGACTACATCGTGGTGAACCACGTGGAGATGGATCACACGGGCGCCCTTCCTGAGATGATAGACCTTGTCAGGCCGGAAAAGATTTTTTGTTCATCCATGGGGAAAAAGGCCCTGCTTTCCCATTTTCACCGTGAGGATTGGCCTTATGAGGTGGTAGAGCCAGGCCAGAGCATCAGCCTTGGCAAAAGGTCCGTTAGGTTTATAGAGACGAGGATGCTTCACTGGCCAGACAGCATGTTTTCCTATATCCCGGAGGAAAAGCTCCTCATATCAAGTGACGCCTTTGGCCAGCACTGGGCCACAAGCGAGCGTTTTGACGACGAGGTGGACTTCAGCGAGTTGATGTCGCACGCGGCCAAGTACTATGCCAACATCCTTTTGCTTTATTCCTCCCTTGTAAACAGGCTTCTTAATAATGTGGCGGAGATGGGCATCGAGATAGACATGATAGCCCCTGATCACGGGCTGATCTGGCGCTCCAGCGTGGACAGAATCCTGAAAGCCTATTCGGACTGGTCTGTACACAAGGCAAAGAGAAAGGCCGTGGTTGTTTATGACACCATGTGGCACAGCACGGAGATGATGGCAAAGGCGGTGGCAGACGGAATAAACAGGGAAGATGTTTCTGTCATGCTGATGAATCTTCAGAAGAACCATCGCTCGGATGTGATTACTGAGGTGCTGGATTCCAGGGCGGTTGTCTTAGGCTCTCCCACGCTGAATAACGGCATGCTGCCCCGCATGGCCGCATTTCTTACCTACATGAAGGGTCTTAAGCCAGGAAACAAGATCGGTGCCGCCTTTGGTTCCTATGGGTGGAGCGGGGAGGCGGTCAAGCAGATGAGAGGCATAATGGAAGAGATGAAATTTGAACTTCCGGAGCCCGGGATCAGGGTCAGGTATGTTCCTGAGCATCCTGATCTCACTGAATGCCTTGAGATGGGCAGGCGTATCGGGCGTGCCGTAAGGGAGTCCGTGTCACGGGAAAATGAACAGTAAGGCGCTGGCGTTGAATCGCCGAAGAACATCAAGGGATTTCCGGGATAAGATCCGCAAAATGCTTTTAACCCCGGTAGATCCGGACGATTTTTTAGAAAAAATCGGCAAAATATCCCTGAAAAAGGCAATTAATCCGCTGATATCACATTTTTATCACGGAGATCCCGAAATTCGGCAGAGAGCGGTTTCAGCCTTTGGCAGGGTGGTTGCGGCCCTTGCCGGTCAGGACATGGAGGCCGCAAGGGTGGTTATGCGCAGGTTGATCTGGAGCCTTAACGATGAATCCGGCGGTATAGGTTGGGGCGCACCGGAGGCCATGGCAGAGGCAATGATCCGGCATGAAGGCCTTGCCAGGGAATATGTCAGGATACTTCTTTCATATGTCTGGGAGGAGGGCAATTACCTGGAGCATGATCCGCTCAGAAGGGAGGCGCTCAGGGGGCTTTGGCGCCTGGCGGAAAAGCGTCCCGGATTGGTTAAGGCCGCCCATGGTGTTGAGATACTTCAATCTTGTTTAAACGACAGTGATGCTGAATGCAGGGATTTTGCACGCAGGGCCCTTTTTGCCCTGGAAAACGGGTAACCAATACCGATTCGCATGGCGCTGTGTGTATGGCAAGCCCGAAGGGCCTGAACGAACATATTATTAAGGAGGGCGCGTATGGACGTAGTTATGCTTTCACGGCTGCAGTTTGCGGCCGCATCCATGTTTCATTTTCTTTTTGTCCCTTTGACCCTCGGCCTTTCCATCATAACTGCCATCATGGAGACGGTTTACGTGAGGACCGGGGATGAAGATTACAAGAGGGCTGCCAAGTTCTGGGGAAAGCTTTTCCTGATAAATTTTGCCCTGGGTGTGGTTACAGGCATTACCCTGGAATTCCAGTTCGGGACCAATTGGGCGGAATATTCCAGGTACGTGGGTGACATCTTTGGTTCCCTGTTGGCCATCGAGGCGACCCTTGCCTTTTTCCTTGAATCGACCTTCCTCGCGGTATGGGTCTTTGGCTGGAACCGCCTTTCACCCAGGGCACACGCGGTCTGCATATGGCTTGTGGCGATTTCCTCCAGCGTTTCAGCCCTCTGGATACTTGTGGCCAATTCCTGGATGCAGCATCCGGTAGGCTATGTCATAAGAAACGGAAGGGCCGAGCTTGCGGATTTCATCGGAGTTCTTACGCAGAAATTTGCCTTGCTGGAATTCATGCACACGGTGAGCGGGGCCTATATCCTTGCAGGCCTTTTCGTCGCCGGGATAAGTTCGTGGCATCTGCTTCGTGGAAACGAGGTCAGGTTTTTCAAAAAATCCTTTAATATTGCCATTACCTTTGCCCTGATTTTTGCCATTTTTGAGGTGGTCCAGGGCCATATGCACGGTTCAGAGGTGGCTGAGACCCAACCCACCAAGCTTGCCGCCATGGAATCCCTGTGGGAGACGACCAAGGGCGCGCCCATGTATATGTTTATGATTCCCGATGTGAAGCATGAGCGAAACGCCGTGGAGATTGCCGGTATACCGGGCATGCTGAGCATGCTTGCCTTCCATTCGCCTGACGCCACAGTAAAAGGGCTTAAGGCGTTTCCAGCGGACGAGCGCCCGCCGGTGCTTCCTACATTTCTGTCCTTCAGAATTATGGTCGGACTGGGCTTTTTCTTCATGCTCATTACCGGACTTGCCTGGCTAAAAAGGAATTCCATAGAAAATTATCCCTTGCTGTTACGTATCCTGGTCTGGAGCATCCCCCTGCCATATATTGCCATCGAGACAGGTTGGATAGTGGCAGAGGTGGGGCGCCAGCCATGGATAGTTTATGGAATGATGAAGACGGCGGATGCCGTGTCTCCCATTGCCTCTCATCAGGTGGCAATATCCCTTGCCGCCTTTGTCCTGCTTTACAGCCTTCTGGGGGTCGCTGATTTCTTTCTGCTCTTCAAGTACGCCCGCAAGGGACCTGAACCCCGGAAAAACAGGTAATCCGTAAGAGGAGGAAATCGAAAATGCTGGAAACTGTCTGGTTCGTGCTTTGGGGCCTGCTCTGGGCCGTATATTTCATGCTCGATGGTTTTGACCTCGGCCTTGGTACATTGATGCCCTTTCTTGCCAGGGATGACAGGGAAAAACGAATAATCTACAACGCCATGGGACCGTTCTGGGACGGGAACGAGGTATGGCTTGTTACTGCCGGGGGGGCGACCTTCGCGGCCTTTCCCACCACCTATGCCGTGATGTTCAGTTCCCTTTATACCCCACTTCTCATAATCCTGTTTGCCCTTATTATTCGTGGTGTATCCTTTGAATTCAGGGGCAAAGTGGATAGTCCCGCATGGCGCTTCATATGGGATTCCTGCCTGTTCATCGGCAGTTTTGTCCCGGCCCTGCTTTTCGGGGTGGCATTTGCTAATATTTTTGCTGGAATACCCTTTGATTCAAGGGGGGTGTTGCATGGGAACATACTTACCCTTTTGACCCCTTATGGCATAGCAGGCGGAGTCCTGTTTGTGCTTCTTTTTACCATGCATGGCGCCCTGTGGATTTCAGTAAAGGCAAAGGGGGAACTTCATAACAGGGGAGCGGCTCTGGCAAGAGGGCTGTGGGTGGCGCTGCTATTGGTGGCGGCCGGTTTCCTGGTCTATTCATACTTTGCCACGCCTCTTTACGATAATTATTTCAAGATGCCAATATTATGGCTTATCCCGGTTATTACAGTGTGCTCGCTGCTGGCAACGAGATTTTTCATGTGGAAACAGGGTTGGTGGAAGGCATGGTTTGCCTCATGTCTGACCATAGTCGGCACAACCTTTTTTGGTATTGCGGGGCTTTTCCCAAATATGTTTCCCTCAAGCCTTGATCCTGCCTACAGCCTTACGGCCTTTAATTCCGCGTCAAGCCATCTGACCCTTAAAATCATGCTCGTGGTGGCGTTGGTAATGGTGCCCGTTGTAATCGGATATCAGGTATGGGTGTACAATCTCTTTAAGAGCAAGGTGACGGACACGGACCTGGCTTATGAGGAGGCCTATTAGAAGTGTTGAATATTTAATGCCAAATTTTCATGCTGAGTGCTTGCTCACACTCAGGGCATGAACATGAAAATGTTAAATTGGCTTGATAGATTGGCATATATAAGATATATGTTATTAACATAGATTATACACTTTAAATGCCTGAAAGAAGGATTTTGATAAAATCAATTAAATAGTTAGCTGCAATTTTGCCAGGCTTTCCGTCCACCCAAAAGGTACGGCTTTCTTCAGCGTTATATTTCAGGCACCTGAAGCTGCCAGGGGTTCGCAATTTTGTCAAATCTGCTGCGTTGTCGCGCACTTGAAGTACATAAGTGCGTCTGCGTGTCCTTTGCCTTGCATCTTCGGCAAACGTGCGAGCTGAATAATCTGGGATTAGGCCATGTTTTTTAAAACGGCGTAGTTTTTTGGCACACATACGTGTTCTTCCAGGGAAGAATCCAGGAAGCGGATATAGTCTGATTCCCTCCAGCTGGAACCGGTTGGGGGGAATTTTGTTTGCGGACAGAAAAGGGGATATTTAATATGATCGATAAAAATTCATGTGTGGCTGTTTACGACAGTCATGAAGTCGCGGAAAAGGCGGTAAAGGAGTTACAAAAAAATGGCTTTGACATGGAGAAGCTGTCTATCCTGGGGAAGGGTTACCATAGTGAAGAACATCCCATAGGTTATTACAATACCGGTGACCGTATGAAACTTTGGGGAAAGTTGGGTGCCTTCTGGGGCGGTATATGGGGCCTGCTGTTAGGGTCGGCCTTTTTCTGGATCCCCGGTATCGGTCCCTTGATGGTAGGGGGGCCATTGGTCGCCAGTATTGTGGGCGGGTTGGAAGGCGCGATGCTGACAGGGGGGCTGAGTGCCCTTGGCGGAGCCTTGTTCAGCATAGGTATTCCCAAAGACAGTGTTGTCAAGTATGAGACTGCCGTAAAGGCGGACAAGTTTCTTCTGATCGTTCACGGTAGCAAGGACGAGGTGGAACGCGCCAAAGAGATTCTTTCGGTTACCAATGCCTCTGATCTTGCTACGCATCTGGGTTGATGCTCGGTTTATAGCCCTTTAAACCGGCCGTTGCCCGCCGGGAAGCGGCCTGCTTAATGTGATTACATGAGTCAGCAAAAAACATGCAGTGAAAAACTGGGGCTCAGGGAATTAATAGCCATCGGCGTTGGCGGTATGGTCGGAGGGGGTATTTTCTCCGTCCTTGGCCTTTCGGTTGAACTCTCTGGTCACGCAGCTCCCATTGCCTTCAGCCTGGGGGCAGTGATCGCGCTTCTTACCGGATTTTCCTATTCCAGGCTCGGTCTTTGCTTTCGGGATGACGGAGGTAGCTTTACCTACCTTGAACACGCCTTTGAAGGAAAAAATGTCGCCGGTATAGGCGGTTGGCTTCTCCTTACAGGTTATATCGGGACCCTGGCCCTGTACGCCTTTACCTTCGGGGTCTATGGGACGGCCATGCTTGGAGGCGAGTCGGTTATTCACCACATTCTTGAGTCTTTTATCCTTTTGCTCTTCCTTGGGGTTAATCTCTATGGAGTGCAGGCAGCCGGCGAGACAGAAGATGTAATAGTAATGATTAAGGTACTCATATTGGCCCTGTTCTCCGTGGCCGGTCTCGTGTTTATGAAACCAACAAGCCTTTTCCCTGTATTGAACAAGGGGACTGACGGCGTTCTCATGGGCGCCGCCCTTATTTTCGTGGCCTACGAGGGTTTTGAACTCATACCGAACGCGGTGAACGAGATGAAGAACCCGGAGAGGGATCTGCCAAGGGGGATCATGACCGCGGTGATAATAACCGCCTTGATATACGTCGTGGTTTCGCTGGTAGCGGTGGGGAACCTGACACCGGAAGACATCTCGAAATATAAAGAATACGCCCTTGCGGTAGCTGCGAAGCCTTTCCTGGGACATGCGGGTTTTACTCTGATTGGTCTTGGAGCACTTCTTTCCACTGCCTCTGCCATTAATGCGACCCTTTTCGGTACGGCGAGGCTGGGTATGGTCATGGCCATGGAAAGGGATCTTCCCAAGGTCTTCTCTCACAGGGAAAGGGCCAAAGATATTCCGTATGTAAGTCTCATTTTTATTACGGCAGTGACACTCGTCTTCGTGAATACCACGGACCTTACCATAATATCTTCCTTTGCAAGCTCTACTTTTCTGCTTACTTTTGTAAGCATAAATGCTGCGGCAATCAGGCTGAAAGACCGGATCAATATAAACCCGCTTGTACCCCTGGCCGGTCTGTTATTGAGCGGGGCATGCTGGCTTGTCCTGTTCATCTATCTTTGGCAGACCAATTTCAGGGCCCTGACCTGGATAGGGGGATTTTATCTGGCGGTAATAGCGGCCGAGTTGCTGTTCAGCCAGAGGCGTCTGATTTTCAGGAAGATATAGGCGTGGTCGATTACCGATGAACAATACCGTATCCCGCCCGCAACATAAGATCGGTCTGTTCACGCTCATATTCGTGACGTCCGCCCTTTTTATGACCTTGCGGAACATGCCCATGATGGCGGAGACCGGCATGCGCATGGTATTTTTCAATACGGTCACGGTCTTTGCCTTTCTGATTCCCGCCGCCCTTGTTGCCGCGGAACTTGCAACCGGATGGCCCCAAAACGGTGTTTACCACTGGGTTGGAGCGGCCTTCGGAGAACGGACAGGTTTCCTGGCGGTATGGCTCCAATGGATACAGAGCATCTTCGGGATAACATCCATCCTCTCGTATGTCGCAGCCTCTTTTGCCTATGTGGTCAACCCGGCCCTTGCATCCGACAGATATTTTATCGTAACCGTCATTATGGTCGTCTACTGGACCGCTACCTTTGTAAATCTGTTCGGCACCAGGTTTTCCGGTCTGATCAGTTCTGTCTGCGTGATCTCCGGTGTGTTCCTGCCGGCCCTTGTGCTGATAGTCTGGGCCTTTTTTTATGTAAAGGATGGCTATCCGGTCTATCTTGATTTGTCCATGACGGTTGATAACCTTATTCCTTCTTTAAACAGCGTAAAGAGCCTGATAATGTTCCTGAGTTTTATCTTTGGCTTTGTCGGTATTGAGGTGTCCGCAAATGTGGCCAACGAGGTGAAGGATGTCCGGAAGACCTATCCGGCCGCTGTATTTACTGCTGCAATCACCGGGTTTGTCTTTACCCTGCTCGGTGGACTGGCAATTGCCGTTGTCATGCCCGGGACAAAGATTGATCTTATCTCTGGGGCCGTGCAAGCTCTTGACAGGTTGTGTTCGATTTACAAGGTATCCTGGTTTCTTCCCCTGGCGGCCTTTCTGGTGGCCTTTGGCGCAGCCGGTCAGGTGAGCACCTGGGTCGTGGGACCGATAAAAGGCCTTTGGGCCGCGGGAAAGGAAGGAAATCTGCCACCCTTCTGGCAGAGGGCCAACAAAAATGGTATTCCCCGCAATCTCCTTTTATTACAGGCAACCCTGATCTCTGTTATCGGCTGTTCATTTATCTTTGTGCCGGATGTCGATTTTACCTTTTTGCTTTTAACCGATATTGCTGTACTTCTTTATGCTATAATGTATTGCCTGATGTTTGTCTCGGCCATAAGGCTGCGTTACACTCAGCCAGAGGTGCACAGGTCATACAGGGTACCCGGGGGGAATGTTGGCATGTGGGTGGTGGCCGGGACAGGGCTGCTTACCATGGCAGCCTGCTTTGTGATTGGTTTCATCCCCTATGGTATCGGCTCTTTTCCAGTGGCAGGGTACGAGACGGCCATGGCAGCCACAGTCTTTGTCATGACCGTGATGCCGTTTGTCATATTGAGGTTCAAACGTCCGGAATGGTTGCTTACAGGTCCTTAGAGGAGGAAGACGTGTTTACAAAGACAAACAGTGATAAGTTGGAAAATGAGATCCTGGCTCCTGCCTACGCGGGCAGGGTAATGGCCGAACCCATACCTAAAAACCGGCTTCCGGATGAGCCCATGGAGCCGCGTACAGCCTATAATCTGATCCATGACGAGTTGATGTTGGATGGCAGTTCCAGGCTCAACCTCGCCACCTTTGTGACCACCTGGATGGAGCCGGAGGCGGAACAGTTAATGGCCTCCTGTTTTGACAAGAACATGATTGACAAGGATGAATATCCTCAGACGGCCGAGATTGAACGGCGGTGTGTCAATATGATCCTGGACCTTTTCAACGCGCCCGGGCAGGGGATCGGTGTGTCCACCATAGGTTCAAGTGAGGCGGTCATGCTGTCCGGACTTGCACTGAAATGGAAGTGGCGTGAGCGGATGAAGGCCAGGAGAAGACCGACGGACAGGCCCAATATCGTCATGGGTACAAACGTGCAGGTGGTATGGGAAAAGTTTTGTCGGTATTGGGATGTCGAACCCAGGTATATACCGATGGAGCATGGACGATATGTGATTACGCCTGAAGAGGTTGTCAGGGCGGTCAATGAAAATACCATTGCGGTCATGGCCATTCTCGGTACTACTTATTCCGGAGAGTTTGAACCTGTAGAGGAAATTCACGAGGCCCTGATGCAATTGAATGCCAAGACCGGATGGGAGGTTCCCATGCATGTCGACGCCGCAAGCGGCGGCTTTGTGGCACCCTTCATCTATCCGGATCTGAAATGGGATTTTCAACTCCCTCTGGTCAAATCCATCAATGTGTCCGGACATAAATACGGCCTGGTCTATCCTGGCGTGGGTTGGGCGGTTTGGCGTGATCGATCGGAGGTGCCCGGGGATCTGGTTTTTCATGTGGATTATCTGGGCGGAGACATGCCAACCTTTACCCTTAATTTTTCCAGGCCCGGCAATCAGATAGTGGGCCAGTATTATAATTTCTTGCGTTTGGGCAGGAGTGGATATACGCGAATCATGGAGACACTGCGTAACACAGCTACCTATTTATCCAGTCAGATCGGCAACATGGGGCCCTTTGAACTCCTGAGCGATGGCAGCGCGCTCCCGGTCTTTACCTTCAGGCTCAAAACGGAGAAAAAATATTCAGTATATGACCTGTCCGCAAAGTTGAGAGAATATGGTTGGCAGGTACCGGCTTATACCATGCCTGCCAATGCCGATGATGTAGCGGTCCTGCGTGTGGTGGTGCGGGAGGGATTCAGCCGGGATATGGCAGACATGTTGCTGGAAGATGTGCAGAAAACGGTTGATTTTTTTGAAAGCTCTCCCAGTTATGGCGGGGAAAGGCGGGGTACGCATTTCCGGCATTAAATTCAGAAGATAATAAACTTAGCATGTTAATTTAACATTTACCATTTAAGATTGTTTTTGCTGAACCTGTCTGCCACGCACAGTGCCGCCATGGACCCTGTCGCCTCTATCATCTCGGGAATAGAGATCCCTCGATTGAATTCTCCAAGATGGGGGCCGGTATGGAGTATGATTTCCTCCCGTCCCCTTTCCATTGATGATATTTTTTCTTTCCCGTAGCCGCGCTCAATGAGAAAATTCCGGAATTCTCTATCGCTCATCCGGAGCTGGTCCTGTATCCTCAGCACCTCGTCCATGTATCTGTCTACACCCATCTCATCGACCATACGTTCCGCAAGGATGCTAAGGTCAAAGGGAATGTCCGGTTTGGAGGAATTGCCTGTAAATCCCTTGAAATATGAGTAAAAAATTTCCCCTATGCCTTTGTCAAAACTTTTGCGGTGAAAGAGATGCCTGGCATCAACAGATTTTCCTCTTGTGTCGTATCCCCTTTTACCTGGATCCAGATTGCGATAATAGCTTGCGCAGACCAGCAGCAGGCTCAGGAGATGAGTTCCTATATGTCTGTATAGCTGCCTTGCTGTTCCCCTGAACGATATCATGTGTTCAAGGTCTCTGATGCCTGTGACACCAAGGTTTGGGTAACGGCAGGAATCGAGCCATCTGTCCAGCCTGCCCCTTCTCCACCATTCATACAGGCCCCTGTCCTGCCTTCTCATCCGCTGTACCCTGTTATGAAAAAGAGGTATGGGAGCGGTGTGGATGATGCCGTACGAGGCAAGCCGGCCAAGTAGCAGGGCGTTTTGGCAAATGGCCGCATGAAATTCTTCCGTGGTAAGTCCGAGGTCAGAAAGCGGTTCGTTTATGTAGGTGAAATATTGCCAATGGGCCATAAAACATATGGAATAAAGGCCCCTGCGCAGGAAATGGAGGTCTGAGGGGCCGGCTGGCGGGTTCAGCAGGCGGAACACCCTGGATTCCTTTATTTTTACAGGCTTCGGCACATCGAACCTGACCGGGAAGACCATGTTTTTCCGCAGATATTCCTGCCATACTGATTCATTATGCAGGGAATCGACAGATTCAGTCGCGCGTGCGGTCTTAATGACAACAATACCCTGTGTAGGATCCGGAGGTTGGACAACAAGGCTTCTTCCAATCCATTTTGTGTCTGTTATCCTCGCATTAAAATGCGCCAGCACATCCTTCATATCAACAGATGGAAGGTGCCTGCCGGGCGAAAGACCAGGGAGCGCCGGTCCCCTGACATGAAGGGGCAGGGAACCGATTGCCTCTGTCACGGCCATGTGCCTTGCGCCTGTGCTCTGACGCAGGGAATCCCTCATGGTGGAAAAGGCCATGGCTGATAACGTCGTATTCCGTGCCTTCAATACAATATCAAGCAGGGCCCCTGCCGCCTTTTTATAAAGAAAGAAACCCTGGGTTTGCTGGCAAGGTCCCGGGTCTGCCAGGAGGGTTTTTACCGCATTTATGGTGCGTTCATCAGCCAGATCCGGGTGCCGGCACAGGATGTCTTTGAGACTGCATGCGGCCATGTATCTTGCGGTAAAATCCAGATGCGTATCCGCAAGGTATCTTTCCAACGCGCGCAGTTCTCCTGCATGGGAATGATGCGTATTCATCCTGGTTTTACGGAGAAGCTGGCAGCCCTTTTATGGGATTGTGTCCATGGAGGCAAAGCGGGGTTCGTGAAGGGGCAGGAGGATGTCCGCCATCTTCTTTACCCTCAAAACCTGGTCATAGGCCTGGTAGGCGTTTACATGGGTTCCCGGGGGGATTACCTCCATTTCCATGGCGGTTACAGAGACAGGTGGATAAAAATTCTCCCATATGACGCAGAACCCGCTTATGGCCGCAAGGCCCTTTTCCGTATCTATCAGAACGGTCAGTCCGCCTTCGGTGTGGGCAGGTGTGTGCAGCACCCGGATTCCCGGAAGGATTTCGCAGTCCTCCTTTATGCGCCTGACCTGGCCTGCCTTGTCAACTTCTTCTATAAAATCCGCCATGTATCTGAAATCAAGCGGGTGCGGATTATATGCCCTTTCCAGCTCCTTTTCATGGGCGTAAAAGGTGGCGTTGACGCATTTAAAATCGTTTTCACAGTGGTCATTGTGAAGATGCGTGTGTATGACTACATCGATATCCGCGGGCTTCAGCCCCCAGCGGGCAAGACCTTCCTCAAAGGTATGGATCTTTCCTCCAATGGCCCTTTCCCGATCCTCTGACTGGATGACTCCGATAAGGCCGGTATCAACAAGGATTTTTTTGTCGCCGCCTTCCAGATACCAGACGTATATGGGGATGGTGTACTCCGTGCCATAATCGTGCTGGTAGGTCATCATTCCCTTGTCAAAGATCTTTGTTCCAACAACTATGGGATGAATTTTGTATGTCGGCACCTTACGCCTCCGTTTATGTTTTTTGCCAATGCCCCTGTTAGTCCTGCCTGTTGGCAGACAGTATCCCTACGGGTCTATGTTAATCCCGGATACTACAATAGCAAGCCTTCCAGATTATAAGTCCGAGATTATGCATTTCAACTATCTGGAAAGTTGTATGATTTGGGGTAAAAGGTAAATAAAATTTTTTCACATATGCCCAAAACAGGGCAATGAAGATTATTCATGCGGCCTCTAATCTCCCGGCTCATTTTTTTATATTTGGGCTGGCATGATGCCGTTTTTTCTGGGTCAGATAGCATTTATTTGAAACTTCAGCTAATTGCATACTTCTTTTTTTTTTCAGGATTTGGGACAAGTGCCCGATAAAATAATGACAGAGAAGGATATTTTCATAACCAATAAACGGTAGGCTTGTTTTACACATGAAATCTTATGCAGAGTGGTTCGCGCCGCTTAAAACGCTGACAGAGGATCTGTCACGGATTGCGCCTGAGTCAGAGACCGAGTTTCTTTCTCTCGGGGCAAGGCTTCAGGAATATGTGGCCCGGGCAGAGACGATGACAGATCTTGCGGCGACCATCGTGGAACACACCGGTGGCGGAGACGAGACTGCCATTGAACAGGCCGATTCGGTTTTCCGGAATATCCAGACGGAAATAGAAAATTGTTGCGCTGTGTTCAGCCAGGGCATTTCCACTGTGAAGGACGTGGCGGCAAAACTTGAGGGGCTTTCCGGATTTCTGGGCGCTCTGGAGAAAATAGCCAAGCATACCCGGATAATGGGGGTGAGCATAAAGATCGAAAGCGCCAGGGTCGGCCAGGAAGGGAAAGGGTTTTGGGACCTTGCCAGGGAGGTCACGGATCTTGCGGTACGCATCCATGAAAACGTGGCGTTTTTCAGGGAAAGGCTCAAATCCTCAGGGACGGTTATATGTGGCTCCACTGCTGAGATGGAGAAAAACAAGGCGGATTATGAGCTTAGATTTCAGTCCATCTGGAATCATGTTACCGGTCTTCTGGAGGAATTGTCCCGTTCCTTTAAAGATTCTTCCGAGGTCTCTATGCGCATATCCGGAAGATCAGAGGAAATACACGCGAAGGTGGGACAGGTTGTGATGGCCATGCAGTTCCATGACATAACGCGTCAGCAACTGGAGCACGTTGTGGAGGCGGTTGAGGAGATATGCACATACCTTGAAAATCAGGGGGATGACGGAATCTCCGGGGCCACCGGGGATAATGACTGGATTGTTCCGGCTGTCTCCCTGCAGATATCGCATCTGAGGGAGATATCAAAAGAGGTGAAAAACGCCGGTGAGGGCATACTTGATGGTATGCGT
>JALVVK010000121.1 GCA_027023445.1 Deltaproteobacteria bacterium
AGCATGTGGAAGACCATGGCCCCTTTGGAATACCCGACCGCCCGTGTCGCCCGGTTTGTGCCCGACCGGAAATCCTTAAGGGGCATGCTGTTGCATGGATGGACATAACTTTGATATTCAACAAGGGAAGAGTGCCTGAACTGAGGCCCTTTCCCCTTTTTTTCCTTGTAAAATTGGTCCGCAAGGTATGTGGTGAGGCCCTCTGCCCAGTTGCCCTGTGAATAGTCGATGAATACGCCGTTGCCAAACCAGTTGTGCAGGATTTCATGCCCCAGGGATGTGTCCACGATAAATGGCAGCCTCAGGACCTTTGCTCCCAGAAGGGTATAGGACGGGAATCCATATCCGGTAGGAGCAATGTTTTCGACAATGGAAAAGGCCCTGTAGGGATACGGCCCGAGGAGATTACTGTAAAGTTTTATGTATTTCGCGGCCCTGTCCAGGTATTTTTGTGCCAGGTCCCTGTCGTCCCTGGAAAAATATGTCCGGATGGAAACCTTATCCAGTTTTTTGGTCTTCACCTCATAACGGCCTGCCACCAGACTGATTCCCTCCCTTGGATAGGGAAAGGAAAATGTAAAAATCCTGTTTTCCCCTTTGCGTTCAGTCTTTATGGTGTCTGACTCGGAGACCGCGGTCAATTCCCCTGGCAGCATGACGGAAAGGCTGTAGCGGGCGGGAACGGTGAAGGTGGGGCACCACTGTCCTGCGAGCATGACTCCATTCTCTGATATGAAATCACCAGTCATGTGGCCGCCATCCGCGCCTGCTATCTTCCGGAATTTAATGAAAAGATCCTGTGCCCTGCCTGATGAACGGATAATAATGTATTCCCCGAATATTCCCGGCCTGATCTTTTTCCCGTCGAGCCTGACTTCTTCCACATCAAAACCTGATATGCGGATCAGGGTATCCCTGTCCTTGGGAAGTATGCATGTTGCCGTGCCCTCGACGTAATGGCCCTCAAGGTTGATTTTTGCCATTATCCGCATCTCAGGGACAAAGTTATTTTGTCCTGCTGCGCTACAGGCCGTATACGGCGGGCATAGTGGAATAACAGACAGGATGGCTGCGAATAAAAGGGTTTTGAGAACGGTTTGCATGTCAGCTCCTTTATGGTGAAGAATGGTTTATGGCTCATAGCTGATGGGTCATGGGGCATGAGGATGACCCATTTAAATCACTATAACATAAATGTTCAGGTAAATATGTGTAGTGTCAATGTGAAATTGTGAATTGTGAATTGTGAATGGGAGGAATATTGTTTCCCTTGTAATTGACCTGCCCTGATGCGGGGTAGTATTGTTCATGCCTGAAAAAGATGCGGAACAGGCACGGGAGACAGAATAATGAAAATAGCAGTATGCGGAAAGGGCGGCGTGGGCAAGACCACCATAAGCTCCTTTCTTATACGCGCGCTGGAGAAAAAGGGCAGAAGGATCCTGGCGATTGACGCGGATCCAAGTCCTCATCTTGCCAGGCTTCTTGGATTTCCGGACGCGGACCAGATCACGCCCATAGCGGAAATGAAGGATCTTCTCCAGGAAAGATCGGAGAAAAACGGTCCTTTTTATCGCCTGAACCCCAGGGTGGATGACCTTCCGGAGAAATTCATGAAGGAAAGGGGCCTGGTAAAACTCATGGTGCTTGGGGCCATTCAGGAGGGGGGCGCCGGGTGCGCCTGCGCGGATAACGCGGTCCTGCGGAATCTTTTGAATATATTGCTTCTGTCCCCGGACGAGGACGTGGTAGTAGACATGGAGGCAGGCGTCGAGCACCTTGGAAGGGGGACTGTTGCCAGTGTGGATCATCTCCTGGCGGTGGTCCAGCCGTACCGGGGCAGCATAGAGACCGCGGTAAAGATCAGAAAGCTTGCCTCTGATCTTGACATACATCATCTTAATTTTGTGGCGAATAACGTGGAGGGCGAGGAAGACCTCAGGTTCATAGAAAAGGGCCTTGGTATCAAGATGCTTGGGTGGTTTCCAGGCTCTGCCGATATAAAAAAGGCTGAACGCGAGGGGGTTCCTGTTGCCGAACATTGTCCTGAGGTGTTTGATGCCGCGTTGGAATTACTGAACAGGCTGGAGCGGAACGGAAATGAATGAATTGTTTGAGGGCCTGGCTGACGTCCAGAGCATGAGGGATCATCGAAGAATTCCCCTTGATAAGGTGGGGATCAAGAACATACGCTATCCAATCATAGTCCTGGACAGGGCCAAGGGGACCCAGCACACGGTTGCCAGTATCAACATGTACGTCAACCTTCCCCACCAGTTCAAGGGGACGCACATGAGCAGGTTCATCGAGATCCTGAACCAGTATCGAAGGGAGATCAACGTAAAGACCTTTGCTCTGATATTAAGGGAGATGAAGGACAGGCTGGATGCCGAGGAGGCCAACCTTGAGGTGGATTTTCCCTACTTTGTGGAAAAAAGGGCCCCTGTGACCGGAACCCCTGGAATCATGGAGTATGGATGCGGACTTCACGGCACGCTTAAGGACAGGCTTGACATGGTTCTTGTGGCCAGGGTGCCAATAACCACCCTGTGTCCGTGTTCAAGGGAGATATCAGATTACGGTGCCCACAACCAGAGGGGAGAGGTAAGGGCCTGGGTGCGTTTTGACAGGTTTCTCTGGCTTGAGGACGTGATAGACGTGGTGGAAAAATCGGCCTCTTCAGAGGTTTATTCGGTTCTGAAGAGGCCGGATGAAAAATACGTTACGGAAAAGGCATACAGCCGGCCTATGTTTGTAGAGGATGTGGTCCGCAGCGTGTGCGAAGGACTGATGGACCTCCCTGGGCTGAGGTGGTTTGAGGTGGAGGCTGAAAATTTCGAGTCCATTCATAACCATTCGGCCTATGCCTGTACTTCCATGTGTTATCCGTTCAACCGTTCAGCCTCGCTCCCCTCTGATACGGACGCGTCCTGAAAGGTGGCCATCTCGTGGTATATCTTTACGCCGGCCTCGATGATATTCATGGCAAGCGCTGCACCTGTCCCTTCGCCCAGGCGGAGATTAAGGTCCAGTACCGGGTTTAATCCCATGTGCCGGAGCTGCGCTGCATGGCCCTGCTCAACCGAGCAGTGGGACGCGAACACGTAATCCGAGGCCGCTGGTTGGAAGGCGTGCGCCACGAGGGCGCCTGCCGTCGATATAAACCCGTCCACAACCACCGGGATGCCCATTGAGGCGGCACCAAGCACCATTCCGCATATGCCTGCTATTTCAAGGCCTCCCACGGCGGCGAGCGCGCCAAGGGGGTCGGCCGCGTCGGGCCGGTTTGTCTCAATGGCCTTTTTGATCACGGCGATTTTGTGCGTGTATGTCTCGTCTCCGATGCCTGTGCCCCTGCCCGTCACATCTTCCGGGTCTTTCCCGCATATCACCGCGGTAAGCGCGCTTGCAGGCGTGGTGTTGCCAATGCCCATTTCGCCCGTGGCAAGAAGGTTATACCCCTGACCTGCCGCCGATTCGGCCAGTTCCGCGCCCTTGAGTATGGCCTCAAGCGCCTGTGCCCTGGACATGGCAGGCCCCCTGGCCATGTTCGCGGTGCCCGGTGCCACCTTGGCGTTAATAAGTCCGTCCAGGCCTGAAAGATCCGCCTCAACGCCGATATCTATGACCTGGACCTCGGCTCCCACGTGCCTGGCAAGAACATTTATCCCGGCGCCCCCCGCCAGGAAGTTTTTGACCATCTGCGCCGTAACCTCCTTGGGAAAGGCGCTGATTCCCTCCTCTGTTACCCCGTGATCCGCGGCAAACACGAGTACGATTTTCCGGGG
The DNA here is from genome assembly GCA_027023445.1 of Deltaproteobacteria bacterium. Classification (GTDB taxonomy): domain Bacteria; phylum Desulfobacterota; class Dissulfuribacteria; order Dissulfuribacterales; family JALVPX01; genus JALVVK01. Next base: position 3,789 of record JALVVK010000121.1, read on the forward strand.
CTCGGGCGGAGAAAGGTCCTGATGGATAAGGGCGTAGCGCATGGCAAGCTCCTCCAGCCTGCCAAGGCTTCCCTTGGGTTTGGTAAGGTTGTCCAGGTGCGCCTGGATTTCAGGGGCAAGCCCGCTGTCAACCGGAATGATTTTATCCACCAGTTTTTTTAACCTGTCTGTCATAATTGTCTCCTGTTTATTTAAGTTTAACTGGAATGCCCGCGCTTATAAAAAACACCGTGTCGCAGATGCGTGCTGTGCGTTGATGGACCCTTCCCGCGACATCCCTGAATTGTCTGGCAAGGGGGTCGCCCGGCACAATCCCAAGGCCGACCTCATTGGATACCATTATGACGGGAAACCCGCATGTCTCAAGGGCTGCGTAGAAGGAGTCTATCCGGCTGGAATATGTGTCAGGATGTTGCAGGAGGAGATTGGAGATCCAGAGGGTAAGGCAGTCTATTACCACAACAGGCGGCGCGGATGTTATGCCCCTTATCGCCCCGGCAAGATCCACAGGCTCCTCTAAGCATTCCCACGCGTCTCCCCTCTGTTCCTTGTGCCTGCTGATCCTCTGGGCCATCTCTTCATCCAGTGCCTGGGCCGTGGCGATGAAAGTGCCTTTTGCCAGTGGATTATGGCCCGCGCCTGTAAATTCTTGCGCAAGCTTGAGAGCATGTTCGCTTTTGCCGGACCTGGCACCACCAAGTATCAGTATCTTCTGAGCCATTTTTTCTCCTGAATATTGCTCCATCCGGTCACTTCACTTTATTTTCCCGGTGGCCGGGTAACATTGAAATATAGACTCTACTGAGACCGGCCGCCAATATTTTTTTAAAGCGGGAAGGGCTCAGGGCTGCCTTTGATTTTCGGCCTTTCACCATTTTCATGCCCAGGGGCGCAACGCTCCGATTAGCATGAAAGAAGATGAAAGAAGATGTAGGTTGGGTTGAGCGACAGCGAAACCCAACAAACACACAAACAGCACCATGAAATATCGAAGAGCCCGCATAGGAGGAGGAACATATTTCTTTACTGTGGTCACGTTCAAACGCAGAAAAGTCCTGTGCGTCCCTGAAAACGTGCATCTGCTCCGCAATACATTCAGGAACGTCATGCAACGTCATCCTTTCAAGATAGATGCAATTGTTCTGCTGCCCGATCATCTTCACTGCATCTGGACCCTGTCTGATGGTGATCATAATTATTCCACGCGATGGCGTCTGATAAGGGCATGTTCAGCAGGCATTGCAGCCCTGAATATAAAGGATATCTGAGCTCTTCATCCAGATTGAAGAAAAAAGAGCAGGCTGTCTGGCAGCGCCGCTTCCGGGAACATCTCATCAGGGATGATGAAGATTTCAGGAATCATGTGGAATATATCCATTACAATCCGGTCAGGCATGGCCTGGTTGCTACGCCTGCTGAGTGGAAATATTCCAGTTTCAGGAAATTTGTCCGGCTCGGAATTTATGATGAGGGTTGGGGAAATGCGGGGAATATTTGTTTTGCGGATAATATCGGTTGTGAGTAGTTGTGAACAAGGGATGGCGTGTCTCCTGTGTAGCGTTGGGTTTCGCCGAAGTAACCGCAGATGCAAAAAGTAGGTTGGGTCGAGGCACGAGAGCCAACAAAATATAGGAAGGTGTTGGGTTTCGCAAGCTCAACCCAACCTACATGAGAGGAAAGAGGGGACATATTATCCCGGGTTATGCCTCTCGTGCCTCTGTGCCGTACGCCATGCCGGGAATGACGGTTTATTCCTCAAAGATCGAGACGTCCCCTTTGCCCTTTCTGATTACTACCGGTTCGTCATCAACCAGGGAAACCACGCTTGAGGGGTTTGGGGATATGAGGCCGCTGTCCACGATGACATCCACCTGCTTGCCGAGTTCTCTGGCGATCTCCCTCGGGTCTGACCAGATCTCTCCTTCCGGGCTGTCGGCAGAGGCGCTGATAAGCGGATGGCCAAGCTCCTTTACCATGGCAAGACACACTGGGTGGTCGGGGATCCTTATGCCGACCGTGTGCCTTTTGGTAAGCATCATTTTGGGGACCTCGCGGGATCCTTCCAGGATAAACGTGTAGGGTCCGGGCAGGAAACGCTTGAGAATCCTGTATGCGTAATCCGTAACATGGGCATACCTGCTTATGTCGCTCAGCCCTGAACATACGAAGCTGAAGGGCGTGGTCCTGGGCAGCCTTTTTATCTGGTACACGCGTTCAATGGCCTTTTTGTTAAAGATGTCCGCGCCGATTCCGTAGCAGGTATCCGTGGGATAGACCACAATTCCTCCCCGGCTGATTATACTGATTATCTGGCTTATCTGCCGGGGACGTATCCTCTCCGGGTTTATTTCGATTATCATAAGTTCTCCATTCAGGCCGTGAAGTTTATCTGTTTTTATTCAAACATCAAACAGCAGGATTGACAATATATGTGACGTTCATGTACGAATGCTATAGGCATTCAGAGCATATTTTTAAAAAAAGGGCTGAGAGAGGTCCGGGAGCCTATTCTTACAGGAGGTTTTTTAGAAATGAGACTTGATCCCACCAAGATGAAGGACTGGCAGATAGCTGAAGCTGCCGAGGAGAACATGAAGACGGTCTATCAGCTTGGAGAGGAACTCAACCTGGACAAGGAAGAGCTTCTTCCCTTTGGGCATTACGTGGCAAAGATAGATTACGCCAAGGCCCTGGAGCGTTTGAAAGACAGGCCGGACGGCAAGTATATTGACGTTACCGCCGTAACCCCCACACCCCTTGGAGAGGGCAAAAGCACCTGTGCCGTGGGGCTGATGGAGGGCCTTGGAAAACGCGGAAAGAATGTTGTAGGTGCCCTGCGCCAGCCTTCAGGAGGGCCTACTTTCAACATCAAGGGAAGCGCGGCGGGCGGCGGACTTGCCCAGGTTATCCCCCTTTCAAAACTGTCCCTGGGGCTCACGGGCGATATCAACGCCATCATGAATGCCCACAACCTTGGCATGGTGGCCCTTACCGCAAGGATGCAGCACGAGTCCAATTATACGGATGAGCAACTGGCACAGCGCGGCCTTACCCGGCTGAATGTCCATCCCAAAAGCGTGGAATTCAAGTGGATTATTGATTTCTGCGCGCAGGCGCTCAGGAATATCACCATCGGCCTTGGCGGTAGAATGGACGGCCTTACCATGCAGAGCGGTTTCAATATCGCGGTAAGTTCCGAGATTATGGCCATATTGGCTATTGCCACTGATCTCAAAGATCTGAGGGAGAGAATCGGCAGAATCGTTGTGGCCTATGACCGGACCGGGAAACCCATTACCACAGAGGATCTGGAGGTCGCCGGCGCCATGACCGCCTGGATGGTTGAGGCCATAAACCCGAATCTCATGCAGACGGTTGAGGGGCAGCCCTGCATGATCCACGCCGGCCCCTTTGCCAATATCGCCATCGGGCAGTCCTCTGTGATAGCGGACAGAATAGGCCTCAAGCTGGGCGATTATCTGGTCACGGAAAGCGGATTCGGCGCGGATATAGGCTTTGAGAAGTTCTGGAACCTGAAGTGCAGGTTCAGCGGGCTCAAGCCCAACTGCGCGGTGGTGGTGGCCACCATACGCGCCCTCAAGTGCCATGGAGGCGCGCCCATCCCAAGGCCCGGCAGGCCCATGCCAGAGGAATATGCCAGCGAAAACGTGGGCTGGGTGGAGAAGGGGACTGCCAACCTGCTGCACCATATAGCCACGGTAAAGAAGGCCGGCATCAATCCGGTTGTCTGCGTAAATGCCTTCTACACGGATACAAAGGACGAGATAGCCGCGGTCAGGAGGCTTTGCGAGGACGCGGGCGCAAGGGTTGCCGTTTCCGAGCACTGGCTCAAGGGCGGAGAGGGTGCCCTGGAATTCGCGGACGCGGTGATTGATGCCTGCGAAGAGCCCAATGATTTCAAGTTCCTTTATGACCTTGACATGCCTCTCAGGGAGAGAATTGAGCTTATTACCAGGGAGGTCTATGGCGGCGCCGGAGTGACCTATTCTCCTGAGGCCGCGGCCAAGGCCGAGGCCATGGAAAAGGATCCTGATCTCTCAAAACTGGGTACCTGCATGGTGAAAACCCACCTGAGCCTTTCTGATAATCCGAACCTCAAGGGAGTGCCAAAGGACTGGAGCCTGCATGTGAGGGACATTCTCACTTACAAGGGCGCTGGATTCGTTGTGCCCGTGGCCGGGGCCATCAGCCTGATGCCCGGAACCGGCTCTGATCCCGCGTACCGCAGGATTGATGTGGATGTTGATACGGGTAAGGTGAAAGGGCTGTTTTAATCTACCTGGGGTAAAATGCCCCACCCCTGGGTATATTTTCCCCGGAGGTGGGGCATGTGTTATTTTTGCAAAATTGGTAGCATTTTTTTGAAAAAATAAATATATATAAATACAATTAGTTAGTATGTTTTTGCAGGGTTCAAACAGACTATTTCAGCCCGGGTGGTACAGTATTGGCATTAAGCCAGTCTGTTTTGCACCGGACCTCCATATGCCCGTGCAATACACAGCCCGGAATGCCTGCTGGGAAAATTATTTTTTGGGGGAGAAAAACGATGTCAGCAAAGATCATCAGCGGCAAGGATATTGCCAGACAGATTCGGGAGGAACTGAAGGCCGAGGTGGCCGAAATGAAGAAAGATCACGGGGTGACCCCTGGTCTTGTGACTATACTTGTTGGAGAAAATCCTGCTTCCGTGTCCTATGTTACCGCCAAGCAGAAAACCGCCCATGACCTTGGTTTTCATTCCATCCAGGATACACAGCCTGAGAACATATCCGAAGAAGATCTTCTTACGATTATAGAACAATATAACAGGGACGAGTCCATACATGGCATACTGGTTCAGCTTCCCCTTCCCGGGCACATTGATGAGAAGAAGGTTCTGAACGCCATAGATCCTGACAAGGACGTGGACGGATTTCATCCGGTAAACGTGGGGCGCATGGTAATCGGGGAGCGCTGTTTTCTGCCCTGCACTCCTCATGGCATCCTTGAGATGCTGATACGCTCCGGGGTGGAAACCTCCGGGGCCGAGGTGGTGGTTGTGGGCAGGAGCAATATCGTTGGCAAGCCCATTGCGAACCTGATGCTTCAGAAGCGGGCAGGGGGCAATGCCACCGTGACGATCTGCCACACGCGCACAAAAGACGTGGCCTTCCACACCAGGCGGGCGGACATACTGGTGGTCGCTGCCGGACGTCCCAAGGTGATTACCGCTGACATGGTGAAGGATGGTGTGGTGGTAATAGACGTCGGTGTCAACAGGATCGGCAAGACCCCTGAGGGGAAGGCCATTTTGTGCGGAGACGTTGACTTTGAAGGTGTCAAGGAAAAGGCCGCTGCAATAACCCCTGTGCCTGGTGGGGTCGGACCAATGACCATCACCATGCTAATGAAGAACACGGTCCAGGCCGCCAAGCAGTTCGCGGGCCTGGCCTGAGGGAGAAAGCTATGGATACCAGCAAAAGATTCGGTGACGGAAAAGGGGGATGCCCCAGCATCCAGTGCGAGGCCAATCGCGAAGTTTTGTGTTCCTCCTGTTCCGAGGGGGTGGTAACCGCCGCCCACAGGGTCGCCCAGAGGGACGCGGAACCCTGCCTTTTCGGTAAAGGCGGTACATGCTGCAGGAACTGCAACATGGGGCCGTGTCAGATCATAGAGGGCGTGGAATCAATGACAGGCGTCTGCGGCGCAGACGCAGCCACGGTTGCCGCCCGTAACTTTTGCCGAATGGTAGCCGGCGGGGCCTCGGCCCATATGGATCACGGCCGTGGTGTTGTCCTGGCCTTCCTTGAGACCGCCAGGGGCGAGACCCCTTACCAGATAACCGATCCGGTCAAGCTCAGGCAGACAGCCATCCGTTTCGGCATAGATCCTGCCGATAAGTCAACACAGGATCTTGCCATAGAGGTGGGAGAGCACGCCCTTGCCCAGTTCGGTCAGCAGTCAGGCATTACCCCCTTCATGAGGCGGGCGCCCAAGGCAAGACAGGAGTTGTGGGAAAAGCTTGATATTTACCCAAGAGGTTTTGACCGCGAGGTGGTTGAGATAATGCACCGCACCCACATGGGAGTGGATCAACATCACAAGAGCCTGCTTTTCCAGGCGGCGAGGTGCGCCCTTGCCGACGGATGGGGCGCGTCCATGGTCGCCACCGAGCTTTCGGATATTATGTTCGGCACTCCCATGCCCGTCAGGGCAAAGGTCAATATAGGCGTTCTCAAGGAGGACGAGGTCAATATCACGGTTCACGGCCACGAGCCGGTTCTGGCCGAGGCCCTTGCCATGGTGGCCAGGGACCCGGAGATAATAAAGGCTGCCAAAAAGGTGGGCGCCAAGGGTATAAACCTTGCCGGTGTCTGCTGCACGGGCAACGAAATCCTGATGCGCCAGGGGCTGCCCATAGCAGGAAGTTTTATTCAGCAGGAGGTGGTGCTTGCCACCGGGGCCGTTGAGGCCATGGTGGTGGACGTACAGTGCATCATGCAGGGGGTATCTCCCGCGGCAGCCAGATATCACACGGAACTTATAACCACCTCTGCAAAGGCCCACATACCCGGCGCAACCCATATCCAGTTTGAGGAGCGCAGGGCCATGGAAGTGGCCAAGGAAATCGTGCTCAGGGCCGTAGACCGGTATCCGGAAAGGGGAAAGCACTTTATACCGAAGCATGAAATGGATGTGGTGGCAGGCTACAGCCACGAAACCATTAATTATATTCTTGGAGGCCGTTTCAGGGGATCTTATCGCCCCCTTAATGACAACATCATGAACGGCCGCATCAAGGGAGTTGCTGCCATAGTCGGTTGTGATAACTACCGGGTCACGGACGAGGTGCACATTGAGCTTGCGAAGGAGCTCATTGCCAATGACGTTCTTGTGCTGGTTACCGGGTGCGCCGCGACCGGCATGGGAAGGGCTGGACTTCTCTCCCCTGAATCCATGGAAATGGCAGGGGACGGCCTGAAAGAGGTACTTGAGGCCGTTGGCTGCCCCCCGGTGCTTCACATGGGGTCCTGCGTGGACAACAGCCGGATACTTATCGCGGCAACCGAAATGGTCCTTACGGGTGGTCTTGGTGATGATATCAGCCAGCTTCCCGTGGCGGGCTGCGCCCCGCAGTGGATGAGCGAAAAGGCCGTATCCATTGGGCAGTATTTCGTGTCCAGCGGCACCTACGTGGTCTTCGGGCCGAATTTCCCCACGACCGGGTCGAAGGTGGTGACCGATTTCTGTTTCAAGGAAATGAACGAAATATACGGAGGAAGATGGGATGTTGCGCAGAAACCCAGCGAGTTTGCGAGTAAGATGATCGATGAGATCAATGCCAAGCGGGCCGCCCTTGGTCTTGACAAGAAGAAGGAAAGGGTGCTGTTCGACATGGCCATGCGGCGTGAGCTGGGGGATGTCGGCTGCCACGGTCCCGGAGCATAATTTCCTTGAGATGTCGGGATAAAGGAGAGGAATCGTCTTGTTTTTACTGTTATCATTACAACCTTTTAAGGGGTAGTTAAAATGAAGAAAACAGGTGCAATAATGGTCCTTGGCGGAGGGGTCTCCGGGGTTCAAACCGCGCTTGATCTGGCCGACCTGGGTTATTACGTCTACCTGGTGGAGAAAAAGGCCTATATCGGCGGGTTCATGGCCCAGCTTGACAAGACCTTTCCCACCAATGACTGCGCCATCTGAATACTGGCACCCAAGTTGGTGGAGGCCGGTCGGTCTCCTAATATTGAGATGATCACCAATGCCAGTCTTCAGGCCATTGAGGGGCAGCCTGGCAGCTTTGTGGCCAGGGTGCATCAGGAGCCAAGGTACATTGATGAGGACAAGTGTACCGCGTGCGGCACCTGCACCATGTACTGCCCCAGGCCGGTCGCTGATTTTTATAATGAAAGGCTCGACGTGACCAGGGCGCCGCATATTGATTACGCGCAGGCCATCCCGGCCAGCTACTATATTGACGCCAAGGCATGTCTGCGGGTCAACTATGAAACCTGTAACCTGTGCGCGCAGACCTGCACGGCACAGGCCATAGATTTCAGCCAGAAGCCCAGGGATCTGGAGCTTGAAGTGGGCGCCGTGGTCCTGGCTCCAGGTTTTGGAAGGGTGGACAACGAGGTGCTGGCCAGGTTTGGCTATGGCCGGTACCCGGATGTGGTCACAAGCCTGGAGTTTGAGAGGCTGACCTGCGCCTCAGGGCCCACAGAAGGCCACATACTGAGGCCCTCGGACCAGACCCGTCCACGCAGGATAGCCTTTCTGCAGTGCGTGGGCTCAAGGGATGAAACCTGTGGAAACGGTTTCTGCTCCTCTGTCTGCTGCATGTACGCGGTAAAGGAGGCCTCCGTGGCAAAGGAGCATGAGCCTGACCTGGACATATCCCTTTTCTTCATGGATGTCCGGACCCAGGGCAAGGGTTTTGATGCCGCCAGAAAAAGGGCACAGGAAAAGTACGGGCTCAGGATTATCCGCGCAAGGGTCCCCAATGTGGACCAGGTGGATGGGCGGCTGCTCCTTACATGGGTTACAGATGACGGCAAGTCCCATACGGAACTCTTTGACATGGTGGTCCTGTCCGTGGGCCTGAGCGCGCCGGAAGATGCCCGGGCCATAGCCGAGGCCTCAGGGATTGAGCTTAACCATTATAATTTCTGCAAGACCACCCACGACGCCCCCCTTGCCACGACCCGCGACGGGATATACGTGGCAGGCGCGTTCCAGGGGCCAAAGGATATACCGGAGAGCGTGACCCAGGCATCCGGTGTTGCCGCTTTGGCCTCAGAGCTTCTTGCCGAGACCAGGGGGACACGTTCGGTAACCGTTACTTATCCGGAGGAAGACACGAGCCTGCTGGAAGAAGAGCCGCGCGTGGGTGTGTTTGTCTGCCATTGCGGGGTCAACATAGCGGGTGTTGTGGATGTGAAGGCGGTAAGGGATTATGCTGGCACCCTTCCCGGAGTGGTCCTGTACGAGGATACGCTTTATTCCTGTTCCCAGGACGCGTTGAAGTCCATTGCGGAAAAGATCAAGGAAAACAGGCTTAACCGGGTGGTCATAGCCGCCTGTTCCCCCAGGACCCATGAACCACTGTTCCAGGAGACCCTGAGGTCAATTGGCGTAAACCCGGCCCTGTTCGAGATGGCGAATATCAGGGATCAATGTGCATGGGTCCATTCGCAGGAACCTGAGGCGGCCACGGAAAAGGCAAAGGATCTTGTGCGCATGGCCGTGGCAAAAGCAAGGCTGCTCGAGCCGCTGGCACAGCCCACAGTTGATGTCATACCCAAGGCGATTGTGCTTGGCGGAGGCGCCTCCGGAATGACCGCCGCCCTCAGCATCGCGGACCAGGGATACCAGACGGTTCTCGTGGAAAGAAGCGACAGGCTGGGCGGCAATCTGCGTGATCTGAAATGGACACTTGACGGGCGCGACGCCGGGAAAATCCTGAAGGATCTCACGGACAGGGTCAACAGCCATACGGGCGTTGAGGTGCTCCTTGGCACCGAGTTCAAGGGAATGTCGGGTTACGTTGGTAATTTCACCTCATCCCTTGAAAAGGGCGGCCAGACGGAACTGGTCAACCACGGCGTGCTGGTGGTGGCAACAGGTGGCCGGCCGTATCTGCCCAAATCGTATGGTTATGGAAAGAGCAAGCGGGTGATTACCCAGCTTGAGCTGGAATCCAGGCTGTCAAAGGGCAAGAATCCCCTCAGGAACGTGCGCAGTATTGTCATGATCCAGTGCGTGGGCAGCAGGGGGGACGACATGTCCTACTGCAGCCGCCTGTGCTGTTCCCAGGCAGTCAAGAACGCCCTGAAGATAAAGGAATTCAAGCCCGATGTACGGGTTTATATCCTGTACCGGGATATGAGGACATATGGTTTTTCCGAGGATCTTTACCGGGAGGCAAGGAAAAAGGGGGTTATTTTCCTTCGGTACACCCCGGACCGGAAACCAGAGGTTATCAGGCAGACAAGGGGTATCAAGGTAAGGGTCTATGACCGGCTTATCGGGGACGAAATCGAAGTCCCGGCAAGCTGGGTGGTGCTTTCCGTGGGAATCGCCCCGGCGGAGAATGAAGAGACAGCCAGGCTGATCAAGGCCCCTCTTACCCAGGACGGTTTTTTCCTGGAGGCCCACGCCAAGCTGCGTCCCGTGGAGGTGGCTGTTGACGGCGTTTACCTGTGCGGCCTTGCCCATGGCCCCAAATCCCTTGAGGAATCCATTTCCCAGGCAAAGGCGGCGGCCGCCAAGGCCACAATTCCCCTTGCCAAGGGCAAGGTGGCGGTTGCCCCCATCGTGTCCAGGGTGGACAAGTCCCTTTGCATAGGTTGCGGCATTTGCGAAAATCTCTGTCCCTTTAACGCAATAAGGTTGGTTAAGGAGGGCAAAAGACGCAAGGCCGAGACGATTACTGCCTCCTGTAAGGGATGCGGCATATGTGCCTCTCATTGTCCTGCGCTTGCCATCAGCATGGGCGGGTTCACGGACAGTGAGATCATGGCCCAGATTCATGCCTTTTCCCAGAGAGAGTGCGAGGAAAGGAGAGAGTCATGACCCAGAAGGGTTTTGATCCGCGTATTTTGGGTTTTTTCTGCCACTGGTGCTGTTACGCGGCAGCGGATTCTGCCGGTGTATCCAGATATCAGTATCCGCCCAATGTCAGGGTGATCCGGGTCATGTGTACCGGCCGTATAGACGTCCGTTTTATCCTGGAGGCGTTCAAATGCGGCTCGGACGGGGTTTTTACCGGCGGGTGACACCTTGGCGAGTGTCATTACCAGTCTGGTAACTACGAGGCAATGATCATGGCGGAGACGTGCAGGCAGGTTTTAAACGGCGCAGGCGTGAATTCAGACAGGCTGGCCCTTGAGTGGGCGTCAGCCGCGGAGGGCCCCAGGTTTGTTGAACTGATAACCGGCTATGTGAACCGGATCAAGGCATTGGGGCCTCTGGGTGAAGGGCCTTCAGAGGCGGGAGAGCATCTTGAAAGGCGTCTGGATGCCGCGGTAAAGGCCGCTGAGAGCCTGAAGGTAAGAACGGTCTATGGCAACCTGGCAAAGAAATTCCATAAGGCGGGGGACTATTCTCCAGAGGCGATATCAGCCGGTGTGCGGGAGAAAATATATCCCGCCTTTCGAAGGGAAATGCTCACCCAGGAGATAATTTCGTGTGTATCGGAAAAACCGTGCACCCTGGATGAGCTTGCCGAATTTGCCGGTGCCAGCGCGGAGGAACTGGAAAAGATAACGGCTGCCCTTGGCAAAAAGGGCATTTTGAAGGAAGATGGCAGGGGCTGGTTCCTTGCCAGGTAGGGGGAAGTTGTAATGACGGTCCTGGGATCCAACTTGGATATTAAATTCGCGGGTACGCTTACGCGGCATGACGGGTGCGATACCCTGTTGCAGTGTTATGCCTGCGGCTCGTGCAGCGCCGCGTGCCCGGTAGAAAAAGTTGTTGAGGTTTTTGACCCGAGAAAGGTGGTCCATATGGTGGCCCTTGGCATGCGGGACGAACTCATGCGTTCCGATCTCATATGGGCCTGTTCCCAGTGTCAGAGCTGTATCCCGGTCTGTCCCCAGGGGGTGAGGTGCGCGGATGTCATAAAGGCCCTGCGGGAAGACGCCATTGCCGAAGGCCTGGTGGACGCGGAACGTATGGCCGCCCTGGGCCTTGTTGCCACGGTGGATCCGGGCAAGTGCGTGGCCTGCCTCACATGCGTGCGTCTGTGTCCCTTTGCCGCTCCACATATTGTGGAAGAGGGTTACGCGCGTATCGAGCCTGATCTTTGTCATGCCTGCGGAATTTGTGTTCTTGAGTGTCCTGCCGAGGCAATAAGCCTTGCCCCTTCCATGGAACAGAAGGGGATGGAAGCAGCGGTCTCTTAGATAGAGAGGATGGATGGAATGAAGGGAGATATCGTAGGTTTTTGCTGTAACTATACGGCTAACGTCCCTGCCGAGGTTCTGAAGGAGGCCGGGCTTGTGCCTGAAACCCTCCGGATCAGGCGGCTTCCCTGCACAGGCAAGCTGGAGGTTGCCGCCATTATGGATGCCCTGGCGGACGGGGCGGAGGGTGTTTTCGTGGCAGGATGCCGGGTGGATGAATGCCATAATCTTACGGGTAGCCAGAGGGCCTCAAAGAGGGTTGCCTACGCAAAGGAAATGTTAAAGGAACTGGATCTTGATCCGGGCCGGGTAGAAATGATCTTTGTTCCCAGGGGAGAGGCCGGGCCCATTATCCAGGCCGCAAGGGAGATGAAGACCAGGATTGCCGGCATGGATGACGCCATGACCAGGGCCCTGGAGTCTGAAGGCGCGGAGCAGTCAAAATGATAATTGCTGAAAGAAAACCGTTAAATGAGATTTTGGGAATGCTCTCCGGGGTCAGGAAGCTCCTGGTTCTCGGGTGCAGGGGATGCGTTGCCGTGTGTTCGGCAGGAGGCGACAAGGAGGTCGGCCTCATGGCCGCGGCAATAAGGCTTGGCAGAAAACTTTCAGGGGAGCCCATAGAGATCCACGAGGATACCCTGGTACGCCAGTGTGATCCCGAGTACCTGGAGCCCCTCGCTGAAAAGGGCGGAGACTATGATGCCGTGCTGTCCCTTGCCTGTGGCGTGGGGATTAATTTTATTGCCGACCGCTGTCCTGGAGTAAGGGTGCTCCCCGGCGTAAACACAAGTTTTTACGGGGCTAATCTGAGCAGCGGAGAATGGAAGGAAATGTGCGCCGGCTGCGGGGCCTGCGTGCTTCACCTTACAGGTGGCCTTTGTCCTGTTGCCAGGTGCGCCAAAAGCCTGTCCAATGGCCCCTGTGGGGGGTCTCAGGGAGGCAGGTGTGAGATAGATCCCAGTGTCCCGTGCATCTGGCAGCAGATTCACGACAGGCTCAAGGCGTTGAATCAGGAAGAAAGGCTCAGGGAGATAATGCCTGTCCGGGACTGGACCACCGCAGGTCATGGAGGACCCCGTCGTAGATTAAGGGAGGATTTGTTACCGTGATATCTGGAAGCAATCTTGAGAGGGTTCTGTCTTCCGGTCAGTTTGCCGTCACCGGAGAACTTGGCCCGCCCAAGAACAGCAATTACGAGGTGATCAGGGAGAAGGCACGGATTCTCAAGGGGCATGTGGACGCGGTCAACATAACGGACTGCCAGACCGCCATTGTCAGGATGTCCAGCCTTACAGCGGCCCTGATTGCCCTTTCCGAAGGCGTGGAACCTGTCATGCAGATGACCTGCAGGGACCGCAACCGGATCGGAATGCAGGCTGATATTCTGGGGGCGTCGGCCCTCGGGATCAGGAACCTCCTCTGTCTTACCGGAGACCATCAGAAGTTCGGGAATCATCCCCAGTCAAAGGGTGTCTTTGACATGGATTCCATCCAACTTCTGGGCATGGTAAGGGCAATGAGGGATGAACACAGGTTTCAGTGCGGAGAGGAGATAAAGGGACCGGAGCCGAAGCTGTTCCTGGGAGCGGCGGCGAATCCCTTTGCCGATCCCTTTGAATACAGGCCGCTCAGGCTTGCCAAGAAGGTGGATGCCGGGGCAGGTTTTGTTCAGACCCAGATAATATATAATGTTGAAAAATTCAGAAAATTCATGGAGATGGTAAGGGATCTGGGCCTTGATGAAAAGGTCTATATCCTGGCGGGGGTCACGCCGCCCAAGTCACTGGGCATGGCCCGCTACATGAAGAATTTTGTGCCCGGCCTGGATGTAACGGATGATGTGATCCAGAGGCTCTCGGACGCCAAGGATCCCAGGGAAGAGGGCATAAACATTTGTGTTGACATCATAAACCAGGTCAAGGAGATACCGGGGGTTGCAGGCGTTCACGTGATGGCCATTGAGTGGGAGCAGGCGGTTCCGGAGATCGTATCCAGGGCCGGGCTTTCCAAAAGGCCCGAGCCGGCCGGTATCCAGCCCGCGCTGGTCTCCTCAGACGCGATTGATGAGGCCGTGGCTCAGGCAAGGGAACAGGCCGAGGCAACGCTCAGGGAAAAGATTGAGAAGGTTAAGGCCGAGGCGCAGGCATCAAGGGACCTGGTTGTAAAAGAAAAAGAGAGGGTGGCTGGCGAGATTTACGCCCTCAAGACAAAAGTGGAGGAGTTGACGGGCATGGTCAAAAACAAGGATGCCCAGGTGAAAGAATTGACCGCAGAGCTCAAGGAGGCAAAAACGGCAGCGGTCACTGTTCAGCAGGCCGCTCCGGCTGCCCCTGCGTCAGGACAGGCGGCCGCGCCTGTGGCGGCGCAACTTGGCGCAAGGGAACAGGCTGCTCTGAGGTCACTGGGGCTCGGTCTTGATGCCCTGAGAAAGGCACTTGGGTTGGATGAGGCTCAATATGAGGCACTGAAAAGATTCCTGGAGGCGGAATTCCTGCTGCATTTCAACATATCTCCGGCTCCGGTACAGCCTGCAGGGGAACCTGTGCCCGGTCCGGTGCCCACCACGGTAGAGCCCGCGGTTCAGGCGCAGCCTCAGCCAGAGGCGCTTCAGGCCCCGGAGGAGGCAGCGGACGAGGAGGCTGAGAGACGGCACAAGCAGGTGGTGCGCCTTGTGGCCAAGGGTAACCTGCTTTTGCACAAGCAGGACTACAGTGCTGCCATAGAGGCCTTTGAACAGGCCCTTGAGATAGATTCGGAAGACCCCAAGGCAAAAGACGGTCTGCAAAAGGCAAAGGCCGCGGCCGGCGCGCAGGCGCCGGAGGCTCCGGCAGGGCCCGCGGAGGAAGGCGGGGAGTTGCTGCCCCCGTGTCCTGATGAGCTGACTCCGGATGAGTGGAAGTTTAAATGGGTGGTACGCTGGACAGGCAGGGGAAATGTCGCACTTTATCGCGGAGAACAGCAGGCTGCCATAGACGCCTTTAAAAAGGCCCTTTCCCTGGATCCTGAAAATGAAAAGGCAAGGGATGGCCTGAAAAAGGCCGAGGCGGGGGAACTGGGGCCGGGTCCTGAGGAGACAAAGACCGCGGCGGAAACGCCTGAACCCGAGCAGGCTCCCGTTGAGGCGGCGGAAACGCCTGAATCCGCCCAGGCTCCCGTTGAGGCGGCGCCCGCCGAACCCGCTCCTCCGAAGGTGGAGAAACCCGTTCCTGAACCGGCAGCCCCGGCCCCTCCGAAGGTGGAGAAGAAGGCCCCTGTTGCCGCTGCCGCCGGAGCCCCTGCAGCCGAGGCCATGGCCGGGGAAAAACTTTCCCTTTCAGAGAGGGCGTCCGGCATTCCTGAAGACCTTTTTGTTGAAAAATGTACCGGCAGAATACAGGAGGTGGTCCTGGGTGAGGGAGACAATGCACTCAGGATAGGAGGGGCGCAGGCCCTGCCTTTCCATGTATTTGAGGGAGACGTCCCCAATCCGCCTCAGGTGGCCTATGAAATCCTGGATTTTGAACCCGAAGAATGGCCGGAACCCCTGGCTCAATATTATAAGGGAGAGATGTCTGATCCGGTTGCCTGGGCCAGAAAGTGTGTTGATGAATACAAGGCAAAGGCGATTTGTCTTTCCCTGCTAAGCACTGATCCCAACGGCATGAACCGTTCTTCGGCAGAAGCGGCCCAGGTGGCCCAGAAGGTGGTAGAGGCAGTGGACGTGCCGGTGATCATATGGGGGTGCAACAACGCTGAAAAGGATACCGAAACCCTGCGAGAGGTTACCAACCTTGTTGGAACGAAAAAGGTCTGTCTCAGCCCCCTTACGGATGCGAACTACAGGGCACTTGGCGCCACGGCAATGGCCTTTCAGCTTCCCGTTGTGGCGGCAACACCCATAGATGTCAACCTTGCCAAGCAGCTCAACATCCTGCTCGAAAACCTGGGGATGCAACTGAATCAGGTGCTCATGGACCCTTCCATCGGGGCCGTGGGTTACGGACTGGAATATTCATATTCCGTCATGGAAAGGATTACTCTTGCCGCCCTGACGCAGCAGGATGACAAGTTGTCCGTGCCGTTTATATGCAACCTGGGCCGTGAGGTCTGGAAGGCCAAGGAGTGCAGGCTTCCTTCCGACGATCTGTTGGGAGACCAGGAGCGCAGGGGCGTACTTCTTGAGGCCATAACCGCATCTTCCCTTCTCCTTGCCGGAGGTGGGCTGATGGTTATGAGACATCCCAGGGCGATTGCCTTGACCGAGGCCTTGATCCAGGGGATGATGTAAGGAGGAATTTGTTGATATGTCTAAGATAATTTGCTCTGCAGCCATTAGGGGTGCCCATAAGATCGTGGATATGGCCGAGGAGAAATTCGAGGATGCCTTGAAGAAATTCGGCCCTGATCATGAGGTGGCGTTCCCAAATACGGCCTACTATCTGCCTGTCATCTACAGTATGCTGGGTCTTCCGGTAAAGCAGTTAGGTGATATGAAAGAGGTATTCCAGGAATGCAGGAAACTTCTGCCGCCGCCCGTGAGCGACAAGGTATGGCTGCCATATCTTGCCCCGGCACTTGACGCGGGCATGGCCACCTTTTTTGCTGAGGAGATGTACGAGGCCATACGCTACATAGATGATCCGGATTTTTACACAAAGACCGAGGATCCGCCCGAAGACAGGGTATGGCTTGGCGCGGCAGACGACATTATCTTCAGGAAAAGGGGCGTTGAGTTCGTTGATGGCACCGCCCCCGGTTTCGCTGCCATCCTGGGCACGCCCGGTGATCTGGAGACCTCTGTCAGGATCGCCCAGGAACTCCAGGAAAAGAACCTTTACATATTCATGCATGACCAGACGGACGGCCTGTATATGCCTGATCAGCTTCTGAAGCAGGATGTGCAGATCGGCTGGTCCACAAGACTTGTTCCCTTTGGGCCCACATACACCTCCGCGGTGTTCGCCATCGGGTTCGCGTGCCGCGTGGCACTTGCCTTTGGTGGCATAAAACCGGGGGATTTCAAGGGCAATCTCATCTACAACAAGGACAGGACCTTTGCCTTTGTCCTTGCCTTTGGCCCGGTTTCGGACGAGTGGTATGCCAACGCGGCAGGCGCGATCAACTGGGGATTCCCAACTATTTCCGACTGGGATATTCCCCAGGTCCTTCCCACAGGCATATGCACCTATGAGCATGTGGTCAGCCAGGTGCCTCATGATGAGATCGTGCAGAAGGCCATTGAGGTCAGGGGACTCAAGGTATCGGTGTCCAAGATCGACATCCCAACCGCCTACGGTCCGGCCTTTGAGGGCGAGCGAGTGAGGAAAGACGACCTGTACCTGGAGTGCGGCGGCGGCAGAACCCTTGGCGTGGAGCTTCTTATATCTGAGGAAATGGACGAGATCCAGGACGGGCAGGTCATTGTGGAAGGTCCCGAGATGACAGACGTGGAACCAGGCGCGAAACTTCCTCTTGCCATCCTGGTGGAGGTAGCCGGGCGGCAGATGCAGTCTGATTTTGAACCCATCCTGGAACGTCAATTCCACCACCTGATTAACTATGCCCAGGGAATCATGCACATCGGCCAGAGAAATATCATGTGGCTCAGGGTGGGTAAGGCCGCCATTGAAAAGGGCTTCAAGTTCGAGCACATCGGCCGTATTCTGCATGGAAAGCTTCATCAGGATTTCGGCGCTATCCTCGACAAGGTCCAGGTGAGGATCTTCACCGTTGAGGACAAGGTCAAGGAGGTGCTGGAACTGGCCAAGAAGGTCTATGCGGCAAGGGATGAGCGTCTTGGAAGCATGACGGATGAATCGGAAGAGATATTCTACTCCTGCACCCTCTGCCAGTCTTTCGCGCCCACACACGTGTGCGTGATAACGCCTGAGCGGGTGGGCATGTGCGGGGCCTATAACTGGCTGGACGGAAAGGCCTCTTACGAGATCAATCCCACCGGGCCTAACCAGCCCATTGAAAAGGGAGAGGTTATTGATCCGGTTCTTGGTCAGTGGACAGGAATTAACGAATTCGTAAAGCAGGCATCCAGGGGCAAGGTCGAGAAGGTCAGCGCCTACAGCCTGATGATTGATCCGATGACCGCCTGCGGATGCTTTGAGTGCATTGCCACCATGCTGCCCATGTGCAACGGCATCATGATCGTCAACCGGGACTACATGGGCATGACCCCCAGCGGAATGAAGTTCAGTACCCTGGCGGGCATGGTGGGAGGCGGCCAGGTTACTCCGGGCTTTCTTGGCGTTTCCAAACACTATATATGCAGCCGCAAGTTCATGAAGGCGGAAGGCGGGCTGAAGCGTGTGGTGTGGATGCCCAAAATGTTGAAAGAGGAGCTGAAAGATCGGCTCATGGAACGGTCAAAGGAAGAGGGGCTGCCGGAACTCCTTGACATGATAGCCGACGAAGAGGTCGGCATCACCGAGGACGAGGTGCTCAAGTTTTTGCAGGAAAAAGGACATCCGGCTCTGAGCATGGAGGCTGCTGTATAGGCTGGCAGGGTCCGCGGTGAACGGATAAAAATGAAAAAATAAGGCCCAATGCGTTGGGAAATAGTCTGAAAGAAAGAAGCGGAGGAGATTCATGGCACTGACAGGGATTCAGATCCTGAAGATGCTTCCCAAGAAAAATTGCGGGGAGTGCGATGTGCCCACCTGCCTGGCCTTTGCAATGAAGGTGGCGGCAGGACAGGCAGACATCGGAGACTGTCCTTATGTCTCAGACGAGGTTAAGGAAAAGGTGGGGGAGGCATCGGCTCCTCCCATTCGAACGGTTTCCCTGGGATCAGGAGAGAATGTTTTCAAGACAGGGGGAGAAACCTGTCTGTACAGGCATGAGAAACGGTTTGAGCACCCAACGGGGTTTGCCGTACTGATCGCAACCGATATGCCTGAAGAAGATATATCCGGCCGCCTTGAGCGTTTCAATTCCCTGCGCTACGAGCGCGTGGGCCTGATTCTCAAGGCAGACCTGATCGCTCTTAAAGACGCGACGGGAGACGCGGGCGCATTCACCGGTCTGATTCAACGGACAAGGGAGAAGTGCCCTGACGCGCCCCTTATTCTCATGAGTGAAAATCCTGAAAATCTCAAGGCGGGCGCCCAGGCCTGCGGTGAGCATAAGCCCCTTCTTTACGCCGCAACGGAGGAAAATGCCGATCAGATGGCTGATGTCGCAAAGGATACGGGTTGTCCTGTTGCGGTCAGGGGAGAAACCATCGGCAGGACCGCGCAGATTTCAGAAAAACTTATCGGGGCGGGCATTAAGGATATGGTGCTGGACACAGGTGCCAGAACCGTCAAGGCCGTGTTTGAAGACCAGGTGGTTATGCGTCGCGTGGCCATAAAGCACAGGCATAAACCCCTGGGTTTTCCATCCATATGTTTCCCATGTGAAATGACGCAGGACCCTCTGGCAGAGGCCCTGATTTCCTCGATCCTGGTGGCGAAATACGCCGGTATCCTGGTCCTGTCCGATCTGCGGGGCGAAACCCTTTTCCCCCTGCTGCTGGAACGGCTGAATATCTTTACCGATCCACAGCGGCCCATGGTTGTGCAGGAGGATATTTATCCCATAAACGGGCCGGACGAAAAATCCCCGGTGCTTATCACGTGTAATTTCTCGCTGACCTATTTCATCGTCTCAGGGGAGGTGGAGGGAAGCAAGGTGCCTTCATGGCTTCTGATAAAGGATACCGAGGGCCTTTCCGTATTGACTGCCTGGGCCGCGGGCAAGTTCAGTGCCGATCTGATAGGCGCCTTTGTGAAAAAGAGCGGAATCGAAGACAAGGTCAGCCACAGGAACCTTATAATTCCCGGTTACCTGGCATCCATCAAGGGTGAGCTTGAAGAGGAGCTCCCCGACTGGAAGATACAGATCGGTCCTCGCGAGGCAAGCCATCTGCCTGCCTACCTGAGGGACTGGCAGCCGGAGGGCTGAGGCGAACGGTGCGGGGTAAAAGGTACACGGTGTAGGGGATGACGGGACACAGATGAACACAGATTACGCAGATCTTTTCTTTATCTGTGTGCGCAGCCCGTGTTTATCCGTGTCCGGGATTTTTCCTGTTTTAGTCTAAGAAAAGTCAGAGGGATTATTTATGTACGTTCAATGTATTGCGGAAAGTATAAACATAATGGGAAAAAGAACGGGAAAGGCCATGAAGGAGCGGGACCCCGGCCCCATCCAGGTGATGGCAAACGAGGAAGTCGCGGACGGTGCCGATTTCCTGGACCTGAATATCGGTCCGGCGCGCAAGGACGGACCGGATCTTATGCCCTGGATTGTCCGTGTGGTGGAGGATATCACGGATTGTTCTCTTTCCCTTGACACCACAAACGCCGATGCCCTTATCGCGGGGATAAAGGCTGCCAGGCATCCTAAACGCCACCTGATGAATTCCATCTCTCTTCAGCCGGAACGGATGAAGAAGCTTATCCCCGTGGCGGCCGAGGCGGGATGCTATGTGGTGGGGCTTTTGTGGGGAGTTGACGGGATGCCCAGGGATTCCAATGAGAGGGCGGCCATGACGGTGGATCTGACAATGGCCATGAACGAGGCGGGAATTCCCAACGAGAAGATACTGGTGGATCCCATCGCAACCCCCATTACCCTTGGTTCAGACCAGGTTATGAGCGGTCTGGAGTTCATGTCCATGCTTTCCGAGATAGCGCCCGGAGCCAAGTCCACAGTTGGGTTGTCCAACGTGTCAAACGGCGTCTCAGCGGATAAACGTCCATATCTGAACAGGGCCTTTCTGGCCATGTTGATGAAACACGGAATCTGGTCCGCTATTGTGGACACCTATGACCAGGAACTGGTAGAACTTGCCCATGGAGAGAGGCCTGAACTTGTGAAGCTTGTCCATGATATAATGGATGATAACGATCCTGATCCTGCCACCCTTTCACCAAAGGAACTGGAATATTACAAGACTACAAGGGTGCTTATGGGCAAGACCATATTCTCCGAGTCATGGCTTGAGCTGTAGAGGTTCATTGCCTCAGATTGATCAGAAAACCTCTGGGAAGAGGGTTTAACAGAATTTCATGCACAGAGAATTTGTAATCAGCATTGATGGAGTCGAGGTCCAGGCCCTTGAAGGCCAGACCATACTGGATGCGGCAGGGGCTGCGGATATCCATATTCCCACGCTTTGTCATCTTCCCGGAAAGGAGGATGCCAGGCGCCCGTGTCTTTTATGCATGGTGGAAGTGGAGGGCAGGGGGCGCGTAAGGGCGTGCGGCACCCCTGTTGAGCCTGGTCTTGTCATCCGGACCGATACGCCTGAGCTTGAGGAATTCCGCAGGGAAAGGCTTCAGAGACTTGCTGCCTCGCATTACGGCGACTGCAAGGCCCCGTGCAACATGACGTGTCCGGGCGGCATAAATGTCCAGGGATATGTGAATCTCATTGCCCACGGGGAATACGAGGCCGCGCTCAGGCTGATAAAGGAGAAAAACCCGCTTCCCGTCTCTGTGGGCAGGGTCTGCCCCCGGTTCTGCGAGACGAGGTGCCGCCGGCTTCTGCTGGACGAGCCCATTGCCATCAATCATCTCAAGAGGTTTGTGGCCGACTACGGCATTGAACACGGGTTTGTTGAGGAGG
>JALVVK010000122.1 GCA_027023445.1 Deltaproteobacteria bacterium
CCGGGAGTCAGGCCCCCGTTTGAGGAACCCAAGGCTCCTGGACCGCCAAAACAGTCAGTGCCTGCCCACAAGGTACCTTGTCAGGTACCAAGGGTTGCGATCATTATAGACGATATGGGCTATGACCTCAGTCTGGACAGGGCCTTTATTCAACTGGAAGCGCCGCTTTCCTTTGCATTCCTTCCCCAAGCTCCCTTTACACGAAAGCTTGCCAGAGAAGCTGGCCGCAACGGTCGGGATGTTCTGGTGCATCTGCCCCTGGAGCCGGAAAACAAATCCCTTGATCCGGGACCCGGGGTACTGACCGTGGATATGGGATTTGATGTTATGCTCTCGCAGTTGAAGCAGGACCTGGATGCCGTTCCAGGCGCCATTGGCGTGAATAATCACATGGGTTCACGGTTTACCGCGGATAAGAAGGCAATGGAAATAATCCTCACCGAGATAAAACGGAGGGGACTTTTTTTTGTGGACAGCCGGACCACCAAATACACAGTGGCATACAAAACAGCTCTCTCACTTGGTGTGCCCTCCACGGAAAGATCCGTATTCCTGGACGACGACACGCGTCCGGAATCCATAAAATCAGAACTCGAACGGCTCAGGAAACTCGCCCTGTCAAGGGGTATGGCAGTTGCCATAGGGCATCCCCATGTCAATACCCTGCGTGTGCTTTATCAAAATCTCCCGCAATTAGCCAGGGATGTGAAAATCGTTTCCATCCATGAACTGGTCAAAAAGGAAAATCCATAAATCAGGGCGCCTGCCCCTGCCCTTTAGCGTACCGGAGGCATTATTCATGAAATACGGAGAAAAGGAAATACAGACAGCCAGGCTTGAGCCGTGGCCCAACCCCTGTACAGAACGGGATTATAAAATTGAAATAACCTTCCCGGAATTTACATGTCTTTGCCCCAGGTCCGGATATCCGGATTTCGCAACAATACGCATAAGATATGTACCTGACAAGTCCATAGTGGAACTGAAGTCCCTAAAGCTCTACCTGAACAGCTACCGCAGCGAACACATCTCTCACGAAGAGGCAACAAACCGCATTTTTAAGGATCTTTACCAGACAATAAGGCCAAAACATCTGCGCATCGAGGGGGATTTTCACCCGAGAGGCAATGTCCATACTGTAATCACGGTAGAAGAATAGCAGTCTTATCAAAAATCAGCAAAAACAATGGCATGCTTGTTTTGTGATAAAAGTAATTTGCATATCAAGCTGCAAAAAAAAATGGAACATGTTAAAAAATCGCATGTTCCCTTTTTTTTTATAGCTTGACTTAACAATAAGTTTTGGGCATAATAACCAAAAAATTTCTCCTTTGTCTACAAAATCTAACTCGTGAGGTGAAAATATGGGAAAAAAAGAGTCCAAAATCGAGAGCTTGATGAGCGAACAGAGAATCTTCAAGCCGCCGCGCAAGGGCCAACTGTCCGCCCACGTGAAAAGCATGAAGGAATACAGGGAGCATTACAGGCGCTCCATGGATGATCCTGAGGGCTTCTGGGCCGACCGCGCAGAGGAACTTATAACCTGGAACCGCAAATGGCGGACAGTCCTCAAGGCGGATTTTTACAAACCTGAAGTCAAGTGGTTTGTCGGCGGACAGCTGAACGCCTCCTACAACTGTCTGGACCGTCATATTGCCAATGGCCGCAGAAACAAGGCGGCCATCATCTGGCAGGGGGAACCGGAAGATGACGTTAAGGTTTATACCTACCAGATGCTTCAAAGGGAAGTCAGCAGGTTTGCCAACGTACTGAAAAAGATGGGGCTGAAAAAGGGAGACAGAGTTTCCCTCTACCTTCCCATGATTCCCGAACTTGCCATAGCAATGCTGGCATGCGCACGGATCGGAGTTATTCACAGTATTGTATTCGCGGGCTTCAGCGCTGAAAGCCTGAAAAACCGCATTCAGGACTGCCAGGCAAAGGTCCTCGTCACCTCAGACGCGGTTCTTCGTGCCGGCCGCACCATTCCTCTCAAACCCAACGCGGATCAGGCGTTAAAGGACTGCCCCACCGTAAAAAAATGTATTGTGGTCAAAAGGGCGGGCAACGAGGTAGAAATGCAGGACGGCAGGGATAGCTGGTGGCATGACGAGGTCTCGGCAGAGGACATTTCCGACCAGTGCGATCCTGTACCCATGGGCGCCGAGGATATGCTGTTCATCCTCTATACCAGCGGCAGTACCGGCAAGCCAAAGGGGGTTATTCACACAACCGGTGGCTACATGACCTATGTCGCCCATACCACCCAGTGGGTTTTCGACCTTAAAGACGACGATGTATTCTGGTGTACCGCTGACATCGGCTGGATAACCGGACATTCATACATTGTCTATGGTCCGCTGGCTCTGGGTGGAACAACCCTCATGTTTGAAGGGGTCCCCACATGGCCGGCTCCCAACCGTTTCTGGCAGGTTGTTGAAAAATTCAAGGTAAATATCTTTTATACCGCACCTACGGCCATCCGGGCGTTAATGAGAGAGGGAACCGAGTGGACCCGTAAAAATGATCTGTCCACCCTGAGGGTTCTCGGCACCGTGGGTGAACCCATAAATCCTGAGGCATGGATGTGGTATCATGAAAATATCGGCAAGGCCAAACTTCCTATAGTAGATACATGGTGGCAGACAGAGACAGGCGGTATACTTATCTCTCCCCTGCCCTATGCCACCCCCCTCAAGCCCGGATCAGCGACCCTGCCCCTTCCAGGCATTGATGCCGCCATTCTCAAGGAAGACGGATCTCCTGCGAAAATCAATGAAGGCGGTCATCTCGTTATCAGGAAACCGTGGCCAGGCATGCTGCGCGGCGTCTTTGGAGATCCCGGCCGTTATAAAACCACCTATTTTGAGCGCTATCCGGGTGTTTATGACGCTGGAGACGGTGCCAGAAAGGATGAAGACGGATATTTCTGGATCATGGGCCGGCTGGATGACGTAATAAACGTCTCAGGACACAGGCTTGGTACAGCTGAGGTTGAATCCGCACTGGTTTCCCATCCATCGGTGGCCGAAGCGGCTGTAGTTGGCATGCCTCATAAGATCAAAGGACAGTCCATTTACGCGTACGTCACCTTGAAGGCAGGAATCGAGGAAAGCGATGACCTCCGCAATGAACTGAGAACCCATGTAAGAAAGGTGATAGGTCCTATTGCCACCCCTGAAATCATTCAATTCGCCAGCGGTCTTCCAAAGACGCGGAGCGGGAAAATCATGAGACGGATTCTCAGGAAGATTGCTGCCGGTGACATAAAGGACTTCGGTGATACCTCAACCCTGGCAGATCCCTCGGTTATTGAGGTATTGATTGAGGGCAAAAAAGAACTGACAGTCTAAGAGACATTAACCTGTTCAAAAGAGCAGCATCCTCCGGTTATCCCGGAGGTACTGCTCTTTTATTTAAATTCCTCAACGAGTTGTTCAGCTGGCTATGAGTCAATGACAATTCTATTGTCAATATATTCGGTTTCTTCCAAGGCGGTAACTGACCCCTTTAAAAACTACGCCTCTTATTAATGAGCTGGATGACGAGATTTCAACCTGGTTGTCCGACAAGGTAATACCGTCTTTTTATCCATGGGAGAACCGTTGCAATTGAGCGGGATAATAGGAATAAATATATTAAAATTAAATAGTTAGAAAAGGAGATGATATGAGCGATAGTATTAAATTTTGCAATCCTGGAGCTATTGGCCTTGGCGGTTTCGCCATGACAACATTCATCCTGCAGTGCCATAACTTAGGGTGGGTAGGCATCGCACCGGTACTATGGCTTGGTTTACTTTATGGTGGCACAGCACAGATGATAGCAGGATTTTTAGAATTCAGGTCAGGGAATAATTTTGGATTCAGTGCGTTTGTTTCCTATGGCGCATTCTGGATTGCACTATGCTTCTTTGTGATCATGGGCACGAACGCAGACCTGGTAAAGGCTTACCCCGTATTGAAGCTTACTGGAACCGGCCTGGGCTATTTCCTTGTTTGCTGGACAATATACACAGGCATTCTTTTTATCGCCTCCATGAAACACCATACGGCATTAGCCCTTCTGTTTCTGACATTATTCCTTGGTTTTCTTGGGCTCGACTTTAAAGAGCTGGCAGGAAACAAGGCCATAGGAACACTTGCCGCCTGGGATCTGATTGTTTGTGCGTTTATTGCCTGGTACCTCATGGCCCACATCATCCTGGCAGATGTAGGAATAAATCTGCCCGTAGGGAAACCCTGGATAAAGTAATGGCATCACCACATAATAACTAAGTCTTGTCTTCATGCCAGGCGGCGTCTCACTCTACTGAGCATGAAGATACTGACGGTAACGGCATTCCCAATGCGCCGGGCACATACACATATAAATGGGGCTACCCGCAAGGGCGGGCCCCACTGACACAACCTCTTTTGTTCGGCACGTAACAAACTCATGCTTAGAATACGCCATGGTTATTCAACCACACAAAATATGCCATCTTCATCTTCCGGGCGGATTTTACCGCGCCCTGAAACAATGTCCCAGCAGCTGCTTTTCATATTCTCTTCAACCAGGTATGATCTGACATCAGATCTTTCCCCAAAAAGTCGCACAGGAGACTGAACATGACTGCAAACCACTGTATCCTGAATCCAAGATGTTGCTGTCTGATGGTCATTGATCCCCAGGAAAAGCTGATGAAGGTCATTCACAAGGCAGATCTGGTGACCAGAAACACCAGCCTTATGATACACTGCTGCAGGACCCTCGGTATTCCCATCCTCGCGACCACACAATACGTAAAGGGCCTTGGCCCTTTTGTCCCTGAGATTGCAGACCTGCTCTCAGGTATCCAGGCTATCGACAAGGTCGAGTTCAACGCCTTTGCCAGTCCCAGGGTAAAAGACTTTTTAAAGGACCTCTCACCCTGTATCGACACACTTCTCATAACAGGCGTTGAAACCCATATATGCATTTACCAGACAACGGCAGGCGCTCTGAATAACGGGTATCGGCCCTGGGTAGTGACCGATGCCGTATCCTCCAGAAATAAAAAGAACAAAGAATACGGCCTGCGAAGGCTGGAATCCATGGGTGTAGCCACAGGTCCGGCGGAAATGGCCATTTATGAACTCCTTGGCAAGGCGGGAACACCGGAATTCAAATCCATGCTGCCTCACTTTAAATAATAAAGTTAATTATCGGTTAAAATGTCATTTTAATGGATACACTGATTACATGGAGCCTCACATGCCTGAGCATTCTGGGTGCTGTTCTTAACATTAAAAAAAGGCGATCCGGTTTCGCGGTATACACAGTTGCCAACACGGGCTGGATAGTCGTTGATATCTACCATGGCATTTACGCTCAGGCGGCGCTGTTCGTGGTCTTCACCTGCCTTTCCATATGGGGGTGGATAGAATGGGGAAAGAGGAGCTGGGACATAATCAAGGCCGATTGACCCTCGGATTTGAGACCTTCGAACATGTGGCTGACATTGGTATAAGGGGATTCGGTCAAACGGTTGAAGATGCATTTGCAAACGCGGCCCGGGCCATGTTCGCCCTGATGGTGGAAGACCTGTCATCAGTACGCCCGGACCAGTCTCTCGACATACACGCCGAATCAATGGACCTGGAGGGTCTGCTGGTTAGCTGGCTGAACGAACTCCTCGCCCAATGGGGCATCAATGGCCTTGTATTCAGCGAATTTTCTCCGAAAATCACACAAAAAGCCGGATCCGAAGGGAAACGCTGGATTGTCACCGCCACTATCAGGGGTGAACCCTTTTCGCCAAGGCGTCATGGACGTGGCATTGAGGTCAAAGGGGCCACCTTTTCCGAATTACATGTGGGACTCAAAGATGGAACCTGGATAGCTCAGTGTGTCGTGGATGTGTAGACAGGTAAGGATTACCACCCGATTGCGCATCCGCCTGGATTACCACTCACCTTCGGTCCGTTAGTATTACCACCTGTTCTGCTGAACCAGGACATACTCAGGATCAGAGACTCAAAAAAGCGGCAAGGTTGGGAGGCAAGACAATGAACCTTAAGGATCTCAAACAGTTAGATACATGCAAATGGGAGATACCCAGGACCGGATCCATGAAGGTTCCCGGGATAATCTATGCTCACCGCTCCCTGATTTCAGAGATGGACGACAAGGTGAGGGAACAGCTTTCCAATGTCGCCGCATTGCCGGGGATAGTCCGGGCGGCCATGGCAATGCCCGATGCCCACTGGGGTTATGGCTTCCCAATAGGCGGGGTGGCCGCCTTTGATCCCGACGATGGCGGAATTATATCCGTGGGAGGGGTGGGTTATGACATATCATGCGGAGTCAGGACCATGCTTACAGGGCTTCATCGTAGCGATATAATTCCGGTATTGGACCGCCTTATAGGCGCGCTTTTTGAAGCAGTGCCAGCCGGTGTCGGCTCTGAGGGAAGCATAAGGCTTTCGCCGGACAGGCTGGATGATGTCCTCGTGGAAGGGGCAAAATGGGCCATCGATCACGGATACGGCGAGAAGGAAGA
>JALVVK010000123.1 GCA_027023445.1 Deltaproteobacteria bacterium
ATGAGTTCGATTTTGACGTGGTCGCAAAGGAGCTTTATCAATTTTTCTGGCACGAGTACTGTGACTGGTATCTGGAGCTGGCCAAGATCGGATTTTCCAGTGAAGATCCCCAGGTCCGGAAGGCATCCAGGTATGCCGCCGTCGCGGTCCTCGACCGGTGTCTTAGGCTTATGCACCCCATAATGCCCTTTGTGACCGAGGAACTCTGGCACCACCTTCCCGGGCAGAGAGGATACATAATGGCCGCCTCTTTCCCTGAACCCGTTTCCGAATGGGATCTTCCTGAGGCGCAGCGGCAGATGGAAACCCTCATGCGTATTGTCACGGGGATCAGGAATGTCAGGGCTGAACTGGGAATACATCCCGGTTCCCATGTGCCGGTGGTCATACTTCCCCATGCGGCAGGGGTGGGGGATTTTGTCGTCTCCCATGAAGATGCCTTATCCTCCCTTGCCAGGGTGCGGGAAATAGACCTTATTAAAGGGGATGACGCTCGTCCTCAGGGCGCGGCCACGGTCATTCTTGAGGACATGGAGATTTTTATTCCCCTGGAGGGCCTTGTTGATATCGAAGAGGAACTCAGGAAGCTGGACAAGGAGGAGAAGAATCTCAGGAGAGAACTTTCCAAGTCCGAGGCAAAGCTGAAGAACCGGAATTTCCTGACCAGGGCGCCGGAAGCAGTGGTGGAAAAGGAACGTGATAAGGTCTCGAGGTTTAATGTTAAACTGGAAAAGATCAAGGCTCACAGGGCTACCCTTGTGGCGGTACAGGAGGGTTAGGTGCTGCCCCCCAGCGTAACTTTTCAGCCACATTCCATGCTTTACAGGGCGGTTGTTGAGCTGGCCCTTTCCGAGGACCTTGGCACGGGAGACATAACAACCGAGATTACCACGGATCCTGCGAGCAGGGGTAAGGCCCTTGTGGTAGCCAAGCAGGAAGCAGTCATGGCAGGCGGTTTCGTGGCCAGGGACGTATTCCATTCGATAGATCCGGAACTTAAGGTAAAGGCCTTTGCCGAAGAGGGGGAAAAGGTGCCGGACGGCATGGCTGTTATGGAGGTGGAGGGTCTGGTTTCTTCCATACTTCTGGCAGAGCGGACCGCGCTTAACTTTCTTCAGCACCTTTCAGGCATTGCCACCCTGGCCCGGAAATTCAGTAAGGCGGTAGAAGGCCTGCCGTGCAGGGTGGTGGATACCAGGAAGACCACCCCCGGCATGAGGGTCCTTGAGAAATATGCCGTAAGGGCGGGGGGATGCGGTAATCACCGCATGGATCTTTCATCCGGTGTTCTTATAAAGGATAACCACATAGCCGCCTGCGGCTCGGTTGACCGGGCTGTAAAAAAAGCGAAGGCCAGCGCACCTCACGGTCTCAGGATACAGGTTGAGGTGGCGGATATCAAAGGGGTGGAAGACGCCATAAGGGCAGGGGCAGACGCCCTTTTGCTGGACAACATGGAGATACCATGGCTGAAAAAGGCCGTTGCCACCGCAAGGATGCTTTCTAAAAGGGTGATCCTGGAGGCATCCGGCGGGATAATGCTGGAAAACGTGCGGCAGGTGGCGGAAACAGGTGTGGATATAATTTCCTGCGGGGCGCTTACCCATTCTGCCAGGGCCGTTGATCTCAGTTTAAGGCTCCTGTAAGGTCCGGGATATTCCGTCCGGGCGGCAGAGGACAGTGTCTGGCCAGGATTACTCAATCCAGAATCAGGAAGGAAGGCAAGTAAATGGCCCTGAAACATATCGAGAAAAAAGTTAACAGGATTCTCAAAAAGGACAGGCCGGACAGCCCGATACAGCCGGTGCGCCTTGAGAGAGACAGCACCTTTCAATTCCAGTGTCATCCAGGGGTCTCCTGCTTCACCAGGTGCTGCAGGAACATGAATATCATCCTGACCCCTTATGACATTATCCGGATGAAGAACCGGCTGGGCATGTCCGCAGACCTGTTTTTAAAGCTTTACGCCAGGCAGGAGATCCTGGGCATAACCGGTATCCCGGTGGCCAGGTTGAATATGCTGGAAGAGATGGATGGAAAGTGCCCCTTTGTCACGCCAGAGGGCTGTCAGATCTATACCGACCGGCCGGTGTGCTGCAGATATTATCCCATAGGGATAGCAAGCCTGCGGCAGCAGGAGAAGCACCAGGGAGAAGAAGAGGAATTTTTCTTCCTGGTGAAGGAAGATCATTGCAAGGGATTTGATGAACCTGTGGAATGGACCGTTGATTCATGGAGGGCGGACCAGGAGGCGGATTTATACGATTCCATGAACAGGGGCTGGATGGAGCTGCTTCTGCGCAAGAAATCCTTTGGCGAGGAGTCTGAAATGCCTCCCAGGGCACAGCAGCTTTTTTACATGGTTACCACCAATATGGAAAGATTCAGGAAGTTTGTGTTTGAAAGCCGGTTCCTGGACACCTATGAGGTGGACGACCAGATATTGCGGGAGATCAGGGAGGAAGACACCGCCCTTATGCAGTTCGGGTTCGAATACCTGAAGGTGGCCATATTCGGTGGCGAATCGGACAGGCTGAAACTTCGGCAGGAGATCCTGGACAGGGAGGTCAAGAAGATCATAAAAAGGCGCAAAAAGAATAAAAGACGCCTTCAGCGCCTGTCCAGGGGCAGAAGATAGGACTTTTGAAGCGGTAAATCCCATGGAGATACACTGCAGGAATCTGTCTTACACCTATCCGGGAGGGACGGATCCTGTATTCCATGGCCTGACCTGGTCCCTCACCGGCCCGGGTTTTTTTTCATTTTTTGGTTTTTCAGGGGTGGGCAAAAGCACCCTGGCAAGGCTCATCTGTAAGGATATAAAACCTGAGTCCGGACAGTTGACGATGAAAGGCGTGTCAAGGGTTCTTTATGCCCATAACGCGGAACGGCTGCCGGGCTGGGGCTCTGTGGGGGATCATCTCCGTGGGGTAACAGGCAGGGGCAGGGAGCCCCTTTTAAAGGATCTCATTGAAACCTGCAGAATAGGTTCCTGCATGGAAAAGGGTTTCAATGGCCTGTCCATGGGGCAGAAGAACCGGGTCAACATAACCCGGTACCTGGTGCAGAATTTTGACCTGCTCATATTGGACGAGGTGCTGGCAAATGTGGATGAACCGGCAAGGAACCGTATATTATTGAGTCTCAAGTCCTGGTTTCCTGACAAAACCTTTGTCTACATATCCCACAACGCCCTTGAGGTCGCCAGGTTTTCCAGGTCCGTGTTCGTGCTTCCCCAGGGAACCGACCAAGGCGTGGATTTTGTGCGTGAGATCAGCGGCCTGGATCAGACCAGGCAGAGAGGAGCCCCGCCTGAACTGCTGCAGCAGAAGGTCTACAGTATACTCAAGGCAGCCGGCTCGGTGCTGCCAGAGTCATGAATACCGTGGTCCGACTCGTACAGTTCGCGGCCATCTATTTTGTCGTGTTGGTCCTTCTTTTGGGGGTTAAGTGGCTGTGGGGGCTTTCTGATTACCTGGTCCCTTCCCTCTCTGATATCATGAAGATAGCGGTCTCTGAGGGACCTAACGATTTCCTGGCCGCGTTGAATACCCTGATGGTGGCGATCATGGGGCACGGGCTTGCGGTGGTGCTGGCAACACTGGTCGGCCTTGTGGGCAGATCCACCTCGATTGCCGGCAACATCACAAGAACTGCCGCTTATAACCTCCAGGCCTACCCCATTGTTGCCGTTGCGCCCATCATCTTCCTGTTTCTGGGAGACGGGCTGTCCTCCCGTCTCCTGATAGCATCCATGATCTGTTATTTTCCCCTTCTTCTGAGCTTTATCGGGGTGTTTTCCCAGCCAGTGGACGAGGTTGAGCACTTTTACAGGTCCACCGGCAGGCTGAACTGGTTCCTTGAGTTGAGGATCAGGACATTTGAGAACATGGATAAGCTTATAACCGTGGTTGTCGGGAGCGGCACAACCGCCATGGTAGGCACGATCGTCGCCGAGTTCCTCGCGGCCACGAATGGAATAGGCTATGTAATCCGCAAGGCCCTTTACCAGAACGACCTTGCCACCATACTGCTCGCCCTGTTTTTCATCGGTTTCCTGTCATCCATATACCTGTCCCTGCTGGAATATGCCGGGGCAAGGGTGCGGAAGGCGGCAAATCAGTAGAGAAAGTCCCGGAAGGCGGTCTTTTCAGAATGAAAGTTGCTTCAACCCGGATTATGTACTTCAAATGCCTGAGAAAATGATTTTGGTCGAATAATTAAAGGCTTAGTCGCAATTCAGCCAGACATTTTGTTCACCTAAAAGGTGCTGTTTCCTCCAGTGTTACATTTCAGGCACTTGAAGCCACAAGGGGCTCGCAAATTTACTGAATCTGCTGCGTTGTCAGGCAGTTGAAGTACACAAGTACGTCTGCGTGCCCTTCGCCTCGCATCTTAGGCAAACTTGCGGGCTGTATAATACGGGTTTAAGGCTCAAAATCGGAGGTTCAAAGGGATAAGGCGGGAAACCATGTCTTTAATCTTTTACTTTGAGCTTTCAGCTTTGAGCTGTTTTCGCGGTAACAGTGGCTAATTTTTTCAAGCTTATATCTAGGGCGTTTGAAGTGTATAATCCGGGATGAAGGTTTGGGCTAAATTTTCATGGTGGTTTGGTATATAATAATTCTAAAAGGTTTTTTGCTGTTTTTGCAACTTTACCAGGCGGGAGGTGAAGCGCCATGGATACCAGGTCCGATTTTTCAGCCCGAATTTGTGTTGCGCCTCCGGATTCGCTTATCGCTGCTGCCAGGGGGGACGTGCCTGCGGATCTTCTCATAAGGGATGTCCAGGTGGCGGATCTTCTGCTCGGCCGGATTTATCCGGCAGACGTTGCCATAAAGGATGGCTGGATCTGCGGGATAGGCCCAGGATATTCAGGCGTGAGGGAACTGGACGGCCAGGGTTCTATCCTGGCCCCTGGTTTTATGGACGCGCATACGCATCTTGAGAGTACCTGTCTGACCCCATGGGCGATAACCAGGAAGGCCCTTCTTCACGGTACGGTCGCCATGGTATGCGACCCCCATGAAATCGCAAACGTGGCAGGGGTCTCCGGGATAGAATGGATGTTAGAGACAACGGAAGCCCTGCCGCTTGATTTCTTTTTTACTGCGCCGTCCTGTGTCCCCGCGACATCGATTGATTCATCCAATGCGGTTATAGGTGCTGAGGAAATATCCTCCCTGTTGCGTCATCCCAGGGTCATTGGCCTGGGCGAGGTGATGAATTATCCGGGCGTTATTCATGAGGATCCTGGCATGATGTCAAAACTCAAAGCCTCAGCGGGATATCCCATTGACGGGCATGCCCCAATGGTTACAGGGAAGGGGTTGAATGCCTACCTGGCTGCGGGTGTTACCACGGATCATGAGTGCACGCGGCGCAATGAAGTCAGGGAAAAG
This sequence comes from Deltaproteobacteria bacterium, assembly GCA_027023445.1. Lineage (GTDB taxonomy): Bacteria > Desulfobacterota > Dissulfuribacteria > Dissulfuribacterales > JALVPX01 > JALVVK01. The sequence continues at coordinate 5,403 of JALVVK010000123.1, forward strand.
GTCTCAAGGGGTATGAGGGCGTTTATTCGCCAGGGGTCAAGCGCAAGGAACCTGCGTGACCTGGCATCCGTTGTGAATGATTACAACAACAGGCGGTTCTGTCTGGTCACAGACGATTTGTCCCCCAAGGATCTTTTGGATGGGCACCTGGACAGGCTTTTGAGACAGGCGGTCAGATATGGAATTTCTCCCCTTTCCGCGCTGTGCATGGTCAGCCTTAACGTGGCTGAGGCCTATGGCATGAACCGCATGGGGGCGATTGCCGTGGGATGGCGGGCAGATTTAGTACTCCTGGAAGATCTGGAGAGGTTCAAGGTGCTTGTCACCATAAAAGATGGGGAGATAGTAGCTAAATTCGGGAGGCTGAGGGTGGATGTGCCTCATATGGATATTCCGGATAGTCTCCTTGACACCGTACATCTGGCGCCTGGGTGGGAGGATGGAATGAGAGTTGTCGCCCATCCCAACAGGCTGATCAGGGTTATTCGTCTGGTCCCGGGGCAGATTATAACGGAGATGTCCATTACAGAGCCCAGGGTGGTGGATGGCGAGGTGGTTCCCGACCCTGGCAGGGACATTCTTAAACTGGTTGTGCTTGAACGGCACAGATCCACCGGACGGGTTGGAGTGGGGTTTGTCCAGGGTTTTGAATTGCATCATGGGGCCATGGCCTCATCCGTTGCCCATGATTCCCATAATATAATTGCTGTTGGTGCAAGCGATACCGAGATAACAGCGGCTATAAGGGCCGTTGAAAGGTCTGGAGGCGGCATGGCCGTTGCCAGAGGAGAACAGGTCAATATCCTTTCCCTTCCTGTGGCCGGGCTGCTGAGTGATATGGATGCGGATAATGTGTCGGAAAAGATTTTTGAATTGATTCGGGATATGCGGGAGCTCGGATGCTCCCTGAAAGATCCTTTTGCGCAATTAAGTTTTCTTGCCTTGCCCGTGATTCCCAGCCTGAGGCTCACAGACAGAGGACTCTTTAATTCAGATAATTTTTCCTTTGTGGACCTGTGGAATTAGACAGGAGACGGCCTTTTGAGCCGCTCCTGTCGTTTTGTCTGTGTTGTCAGGTTTTAGACCTCTTCTACCGTAATGGCGCCGACAGGGCACACCTCAACACAGGTCTCACAGCCCAGGCAGTCTTCCGGCCTGGCAATAACCGGTTTGCCGTCCTCAAAGTCATAAACCTCGGCAGGGCAGGCGTTCACGCATTCCTCATCGCCTTGACACTTATCGTAGTCAATTGTGATCTGAAACATAGCTTCCTCCTTTTAATATTTTAGTCCGTGTCTGATATGAACCAGATTTTATAGACTGTTTGTTGATATAGACGATGGTGCTTTATTTTGTCAACCCTGATTTTAAATCCTGTTTCCTGGCTGGGAACACATTTTAAGGGGCTAAAATTCTTTCTTGGTTCCCTTGCGGCCATGTGAAGGCCTGTAAAGGCTGCATGGCGCTTTAATGGTTGATTTTTCCCGTGCTTCCTGATATGTCAGGGCAAGCCTGATCATGGAAGGGCCCCAATTTTTGCATTCCAGGGCGTGGATGTGGGTATATGTGCCAAATAGCCCTTTATACGCTATTCCTTCCATCTTTCCATCAAAACCATGTCCCCTTATAACCCTGCAGGTAAGGCATCCTTTTTCCTTCCCCTGGCTGGATATCGGTCTGGAATAATGAAATTCATGACCCTGGAGTACTGTGCCCGCAGGGAAAAATGGATTTTGGCAGGATTCAACCTCTATCACACTGTATCCATGTCCAACCGGTCTTCTGCCAAGAACAAAATCCCAGTTGATGGCCCCAACCATGGGATAAGCACGGTCATGCCATATAATGTGATTTCCAAGATACATAAGACCGCCGCATTCCGCATACACAGGCAGTCCATTCTCAATCGTCGATAACAGACCTTCCCTGAAGGCCGTGTTCGCGCTGAGTTTTGGCGCCTGGGTCTCAGGGAATCCTCCCCCTATATACAGTCCGTCAAGATCGTCCGGGAAGGACCCCTCCAGGGCGTTGAGAAATCGGATTTCCGCACCCGCCATTTCCAGTGCCTCGATGTTTTCCGGATAATAAAACTGAAAGGCCTGGTCTCTTATGATGCCGATGACCGGACGTTTGGATCCGGGGCCAGAGGCGGTTGTCCGCATCCCATTACGGAAGTGGGTACCCTGCGTGTCAATATTAACCGGGATCGCCTGTTCCGCTATGGTTTTAAGATCGTTCAGGTTTACCGTCTGGGCCACTATTCCCGCGATTTTTTCCAGGGAGTCGAGTGCTTCCGGATGTTCCTCGCACGGGGTGACCCCGAGATGTCTCATGGGAAGGGGGTCTCCCTTCATGCGGGGCATGGCGCCAATGACCCTGACGCCGGTATATGATTCAATGGTTCTGGTGACCATGGTTTCATGTCTGGATCTTGCCACATGATTGAGGATAACACCGGCTATGTTGACATCCGGGTCAAGAGTGATGCAGCCCAGAACCATTGCCGCGGCAGTGCGTGTGACCTTGGTGCAGTCTATGAGCAGGATTACCGGAGACCCAAGCCACCTGGCAAGCGCTGCCGTGCTGCATGTGCCGGCCTCGTCCACCCCGTCGAACAGCCCCCGGTTACCCTCTATTACGGCGATATCGCCTTTGCCGGATGTCCTTGTGAAAAAAGATTCCAGTATGGTCTCCCTGGACATCAGAAACGGATCAAGATTGTAGCATGGCTGTTTTGCCGCGTTTGCCATCCACCCCGCGTCGATGTAGTCAGGGCCTTTTTTGAAGGGCACCACATCCAGATGCCTTTGGCGCATTGCTCCAATCAGGCCAAGGGTCAATATGGTCTTGCCGGATCCGCCTTTGAGCGCGGCAATAGTAACTCGTGGGATTTTTATTTTGTTCACGGTCGATATATGATTCCTGAATGTATATTCAAAACTATTTCTTCATATACTGGCGCCGGGGTATTGTCAACGAGGCACTTTTCTGTTTTTATATCTGTCCCGGAGGCAAGAGAGTTTTTTTGTCTTCGGCTTTGTGTCTTGACACACAAAGACATTTTGTCTATAGACAGAGTGCAGAGTGAACCATCATTCATAATTGCGGCGGGAGAGACCGACATGGGAGAATCACAAGGGCTAAGCGCTCTTCTTCAGAAAAAAAGAGCAGACATAATAACCCGTTGGGCGGGTATCCTGGTAGATTCATACCCATCGGGCGCGCATGAATTTCTTTCAAACAAGAAAAATCGTTTTGCCAATCCGGTAGGTTACACCATAGCCAAGGAGATTGCGGCTATGGTGGACGGTCTTATAAACAGGCAGGACATAGATTCCTTTTCTTCCTCCCTGGATAAGATTATGCGCATCAGGACGGTACAGGATTTCAAGCCTTCCGAGGCTCTGGCTTTTGTATATCAGCTTAAGGGCGTCATCAGGGAATGTCTGGATGAAAGCCTTTCTGATGCCGAGGTAAGGGCCGGGCTCGAAGAGCTTGACGCGTTTACGGACGCCCTCGGGCTCTTGGCGTTTGACATATACGTTGGGTGTAAGGAACAACTTTATCAGCTGCGGGTGGACGAGGTTAAGAGAAACACCTATATGCTGGTAAAGCGGGCAAAAATGTTGGTGGAAGGGCCTGAGGGGGACCAAGGGTCTCGAAACTTAGTTTAACCAAGTGAGGTACTGGTATGGATAGAGCCGCATTACCATTTGTTGCTGTTATTGCTCTGGTGATAACGCCCCTTATAGGTGTTGGAGCAATAAGCCTTCACTACCTTTTTGGAGTGATAGTGCCTTATGTGGCCGCGTTGATTTTCTTTGCGGGATTCATTATGAAAGTGGTAAACTGGGGAACATCCCCGGTTCCCTTCAGGATTCCAACTACCTGCGGCCAACAGAAGAGTCTTCCATGGTTTAAGCACTCCAAACTGGAGAATCCGGTCACCGGCATTCAGGTGATTGGCCGCATGTTTCTGGAAGTCGTATTTTTCCGGTCACTCTTCAGGAATCTGAAGCCTGAGATCAGGGGAGGGCCACGGATTGTCTATGGGCCGACCAAATGGCTGTGGTTCTTTGCCCTGATGTTTCATTGGTGTTTCTTTATCATATTTTTCAGGCACCTCAGGCTGTTTACCGAGCCGGTTCCTGGTGTGGTTACATTTGTGGACAGGATTGACAGTATGTTTCAGATCTGTATCCCGCCCATTTATCTCACCGATCTGGGGCTGTTGCTTGGTATAACCTGCCTGTTCCTGAGAAGGGTGATAGTGCCGCAGGTCAGGTATCTGTCCCTGCCCTCGGACTATTTCCCGCTTTTCCTCATCATCGGAATTGCTGTCACCGGGATGCTGATGAGATATGTCATCAGGGTGGATATAATCAAGGTGAAGGAGCTGGCTTTGAGCCTTGCGGCATTCAGCCCTAAGGTGCCCCAGGGCATTGGAGTCATATTTTATACTCATCTGTTCCTTGTTTGCGTGCTTGCGATGTATTTCCCGTTCAGTAAGCTTATGCATCTTGGGGGCGTGTTTATGAGTCCTACAAGAAACCTTGCTAACAACAATCGCATTGTACGGCATATAAATCCGTGGAATCCCAAGGTGAAACTTCATCCTTATGAGGAATGGGAGGATGAATTCAGGGACAAATTATTAGACGCGGGAATACCAGTGGAAAAGAAGGGTTAAGGCAATGGCAAAAACACCATCACCACAGGAATTATGGAACATAGATCATAAGCCACCCAAAAAATGGTGGATGGATCTTCCTCTGAACATTCGGCCCGGGAACTTCAGTTATCCGGCAAAACCTCAGATACTCAAAGAGCTTGACATGCCGAATCCAAGGCCGTGGTCTCCCCTGGATGAGGACTGGAAGCTGCCTCCGAACTGGAAGGAGATAGTCCTTGAAGGCATACGTGAGCGTCTTGATAAATTCCGCACCTTCAAGGTATTCATGGATATTTGTGTCAGGTGTGGTGCCTGTGCGGATAAATGTCATTTCTTCATAGGTTCAGGTGATCCACGTAACATGCCTGTCCTGAGGGCAGAGCTTCTTCGCTCCATATATCGCGGGGAATTCACCAAGGCGGGTAAACTGCTGGGCAGGTTTGGAGGCGCCAGGGAGCTTACCGTAGACGTGATAAAGGAATGGTTCCATTACTTCTACCAGTGTACTGAGTGCCGCAGGTGTTCGGTTTTCTGTCCCTACGGGATAGATACTGCGGAAATTACCATGCTGGGCAGGGAGATCCTGAACCTTCTGGGCCTTAACATCAACTGGATAATGGAGCCGGTGCGTAATTGTTTCAAGATAGGGAACCACCTCGGGATCCAGCCCCATTCACTGAAGGACATGGTCGATTTCTTCATTGATGACATTGAAGAGGTGACCGGTGTGAGAATAGAGGTCCCGTTCATGAAGAAGGGGGCAGAGGTCCTTTTCGTTACGCCCTCTGGTGACTATTTTGCTGATCCGGGGACATATACATTCATGGGATACCTGATGCTTTTCCACGAGATCGGCCTGGATTATACCATGAGCTACTATGCCGCTGAGGGTGGTAACTTCGGGCTTTTCAGCTCAAACGAGAACATGAAGAGGCTGAATGCCAAGATCTACGCGGAGGCCAAGCGGCTCGGTGTTAAATGGATACTGGGCGGTGAGTGCGGGCACATGTGGCGCGTGATCAACCAGTTCATGGATACCATGAACGGGCCGGCGGATTTCCTTGAGGTGCCCAAAAGTCCGATTACCGGCACGGTGTTTGAGAATGCCAGGTCAACAAAAATGGTGCACATCACCGAGTTTACATCAGACCTGATCAAGCATGGCAAGCTGAATCTCGATCCCAGCAGGAATGACCATCTCAAGGTCACCTTCCATGATTCCTGTAATCCCGTAAGGGCAATGGGGCTTTTGGAAGAGCCGCGCTATGTTATTAAGAATGTCTGCAATAACTTCTACGAGATGCCGGAGGACACCATCAGGGAAAAGACCTTCTGCTGCGGCAGCGGTTCCGGCCTCAATAACGATGAGTTTATGGAGATGAGGATGCGAGGAGGGTTGCCCCGGGCCAATGCGGTTCAATATGTACACGACAAGCACGATGTCAACACGCTTGCCTGTATATGCGCCATTGACCGCGCTGCTCTGACAACCCTCATGAATTACTGGGTGCCTGACGTCACGGTTTACGGGGTTCACGAACTGGTTGCAAACGCCCTTGTCATGAAGGGTGAGAAGAAGAGGACCACGGATTTACGCCAGATGCCAATTCCAGGTATGGAGGACGCAGAGGATGTATGATTCAGGAAAGATCATAGCTGGCCTTGTGATTTTTGCCGGCCTGTTTACCGTGCCCTTTATAATGAACCGGGGCACGGCAGCGCCGCCTCCCAAGCTCAAAATCGTAAGCAAGGCAAAGGCCTGTGTGGAGGATACGCATTACATGCGTACCAGTCATATGAAGCTTCTTAATGAATGGCGTGATGACGCATTGCGTGATGGACACAGGCTTTATATCAACAATAAGGGCAAGAAAATACATATTGGTTTACAGATAACATGCTTGAAGTGTCATTCCGATAAGGCAGATTTCTGCGATAAGTGTCATGCGTATGCGGACGTCAGGCCATATTGCTGGGATTGTCACTTTTCACCTGAAGGGAGAAAAAAATGGGCATCGACAGAAGGTCATTTTTAAAGATTGCGGGCCTGTCGGCTGTCCTTGGAATTGGCGGCGGGTCTGTAACGGATTTGCTTGTCAATAAGGATGTTGAGGCCAGCGAGGCGGTTTGTACAGAAAACGCTCTGCATGCAAAGCGTTGGGCCATGGTGGTCAATGTGAAAAAATGCAGTGAACACAAGGATTGCAAAAAGTGCATTGAGGCATGCGACAGCTGGCATAATATTCCGAATTTTCACAACTCCAAGGACGAGGTCAAGTGGATATGGAAGGATGACTACGAACACACCTTCCCTGATCAGGAATGCGAATTTATGTCTGAAGACATCAAAAAAGCGCCTTTTATTCTGATGTGCAATCACTGTGACCAGCCTCCGTGTGTGAGGGTCTGCCCCACAAAGGCGACGTTCAAGCGGCCGGACGGAATAGTGGCCATGGATTTTCACAGATGTATAGGTTGTCGTTTTTGTATGGCGGCGTGTCCATATGGATCGAGAAGCTTTAACTGGCGGGACCCGAGACCCTTTATAGAGAAGGTAAACAATAACTTCCCCACCCGGATGAGAGGTGTTGTGGAGAAGTGTACCTTCTGCGTGGACAGACTTGCCGACGGGTTGCAGCCTGCGTGCGTGGAGGCCTGTCCTTATGGGTGCCTGGTATTTGGAGACCTGGAAGACCCCGAGTCTGAAGTCAGAAAGCTCCTCCAGGAGAATGTTACCATCAGGCGCAAACCTGAGCTGGGTACCATGCCCTCAATCTTTTATATCGTGTAATTCTGAGAGGTCGTCATGATTGAAAAGGCACTGAAAGGGAGTCCGAGGTACTGGGGCTGGATTTTTTTCCTGCTCTTCATAATTGGAATAGGCTTTATTAATTATATAAGGCAGCTACACTACGGACTCGGCATTACTGGCATGAGCCGGGATATATCCTGGGGTGTGTATATCGCTCAGTTTACTTATCTTGTTGGAGTTGCCGCATCGGCAGTTATGCTTGTCATTCCCAAGTATCTCCACAATTATAAGAAATATGCCAAGGTAGTGTTGTTTGGTGAATTTCTTGCTATAGCGGCAGTCATCATGTGTCTGCTGTTCATTGTTGTGGATGTCGGGCAGCCCATGAGAATGATGAATATCGTTTTTCATGCTACGCCACATTCCGTACTGTTCTGGGATATGATCGTTTTGAGCGGCTATCTCACCATTAACATAATATGTGGTTACAATACACTTATTGCTGATAAGAAAGAGGTGCCGCCTCCAGGCTGGATCAAGCCTTTCATATATCTTTCCATCCCCTGGGCGGTCAGTATTCACACCGTTACAGCGTTTCTGTATGCGGGTCTTCCTGGCAGGCATCTATGGTTGACAGCGATTATGGCCCCGCGCTTTCTCGCCTCAGCCTTTGCCTCAGGTCCCGCTTTGCTGCTTCTTGTTCTGATGGTGATAAAGAGGGTATCCAAATTTAAACCTGAGGAAGAGGCGGTACAGAGCATTGCCAAGACAATATGCTACTGTATGATTATGAACCTGTTTTTCATGGGCCTGGAATTTTTCACCGCCTTTTACAGCAATATACCAGGCCACATGAATCCGCTGAAATATCTATTTTTCGGACTTCAAGGGCATGACATGCTTGTTCCGTGGATGCGCACCTGTATATTCTTGGGATTTTTCGGTGTAGCTATATTGATAGTGCCGCCACTGCGCAAGAAGGAGGGATTTCTTGCGGTTGCATGCGCCTCCATTATTGGCTCGACCTGGGTAGACAAAGGTGTTGGTCTGGTTATCGGTGGTTTTATTCCCAACCCCTTTGAAAGGGTAGTCGAGTATCATCCCACCTTTCCTGAGATCAGTATTGCTGTTGCCATCTGGGCCGTAGGCGCCCTGGTCCTCACGGTTCTTCATAAATTGGCCGTGGCAGTCAGGGAACAGGAAATGGCCTAGATTATCGGGGAGTATGAGGGGAGGTCTGGCCAGCGTCAGTAATTGGCGCTGGCCTTTTCTTTTGCCTCTTCTATCTCGTCCCGGTATTCCCTGGCGGGAAGGCTGAGTCCGCATTCCATGCAGATCACGCGGGCGTTTGCTCAGCGGCCCTTTATTACCGCCATTCCCCCACAGGCAAGGCATTTCAGGCATATATCATCATATTGAACCTTGCAGGATATTTCTGGCTGGGAGTCTGATGCGCCCGGGTTAAGGGATTTTGTCATTTTTCAGGTCCTGAGCGGGATATTGTGGTGAATTTTCAACAAATATGGCAATAATATAATCGCTGAAGGCATGCAGATTTCCGCAGTTTCTGTTAAATTGTAGCACAAATGCGTTTGGTATCCAAACGAGGAGGTATTTATGGTCAGCGCGACGAAAAAATCGGGGCAATCCAGTGATCTTATCAAGCAGCTTGAAAAGGAACAACGCGAGAATTCAGGTTCGGTTATTGCGGCACATAGGCTGGCTCTTGCCTATTGGAGAGAGGAGAGGCTGGATGACGCAATCGCGACCTTTAAAAAGGCCATTGAGCTTGATCCTAATTCCTATGAAATGCGCATAAATCTCGGTACGCTTTATTTCCAGATGGGCAGGCTTGAAGACGGCATAGCGCAGAATCAGAAGGCGTTGGAGATACATCCTGCTGCGGCAGAGGCCATGGCAAATATAGGCTCCGCGTATGTCCAGATGGGTAGGTGGCAGGAGGCCGCGGATACTCTCCGGAAGGCCCTTGCGCTGAAGCCTGACATGGTCGTCGTGTGGACAAACCTCTCTACCGTGCTGGTTGAGCTGAACGAATTGGAGGATGCTGTGGCCAGCGCGGAGAAGGCGGTTAAGCTGGCTCCTACCTTTGGCCTTGCGCACAATAATCTGGCGGTTGCCCTGTACTACAAGGGTGATTACAAAAGGGCCGCGGATCACCTGAACACGGCAAAACAATATGGTTATTCCGTTCATCCGGATCTGGAGCAGAAGCTTGCATCAAAACTGAAGCAGGCCTCCCTGCAGGCATCGTAACAGGAATCATGGCTATAAATATTGCAGCACATCCGCCCCGGTGTCCCTTTTGTGATCGTATCGTGGATCCACCCAGGGATATCGAGCCAAAATTTCTCGGCGATTTTTCCTATGGCTCCTGTGAGTGCGGAGCGGTTTACGTGTTTGACGTCACGGGCCATAACCTTGGCGCTGCCTTTTCAGAGGCGCTTGGTTTTGCCTGTGATGAGGATTGGGATCTTGCCTGGGATCTTGTGCCCGGAGAGGATTACGAAGACGCCCTGGTTGAGGGATACGACGAAGTTGAGCACCTGGTTCAACCAACAGGCAGGACAAAAGAGGGTAAAAGGGTCAGAGGGGTTCTGACCTTTTTGCGCCTTGCGGGGGATATCAGGAATCTCAAGGGGTCTGGTGTCAAAAAACGTCTTCAGGCCATGCAGGTGGAATCGCGCCAGGCTGGTCCAGTGGATGATTCCTCCCCCGGTCCTGTGGGAAGGATACGCTTTTCCAAACGTCAGGTGGCCGACGCAGTACGCAAAATGGATTTGCTCCAGTTGACCAGGATGGCCATGGATGATGTTCTGGTACTGCATAAGATCCAGAGGCTTTTATATTCGGCTGATGAAAATCTGCGCTGGATGGCCGTGTTGGCCCTCGGCGGCGTGGTGGGCGCTATTGCGGATAAAAGGCCTGCCAGGTGCGGCGATCTCCTGAGGCGGCTTATCTACGCTGGAAATGATTCCGCTGCTGCCAATTGGGGTATGATAGAGGCCGCTGGAGAGATTATCCGTAACAGACCGGAGACCTATGGCTATTATATAAACAATATCCTTTCGCTTCTGGCTGATCCTCCTTCAAGGCCTGCTGTCCTTTGGGCGGTTGGGCGAATTGGCGAGGTCAGCCCCAAAACAGTACGCAATTCAGCTTTTTTTACCCTGTTGCGCATGCTGGATGATACTGATTCATCTGTGAGGGGACATGCGTGCTGGGCATTGGGGCAGATGAAGGCGGTTGAGGTAAAAAATTCCCTTGCCAGGCATGTGGATGATTCGGAACCGGTACGTCTTTTTGACGGCGAATCCATTATTGATACCACTGTGGGTGAACTGGCATCATGGGCCATTAAAAGGATTTCAGGAGACTCTATGGACACGAACGAACTCAAAAAGGATGATCAGGGTATAGCAGGGCAGGATTCAGACAATCCTGAGGCGGCAGAGTTTAGGAGAGCACAGGCACTTTATAAGGAGGCCGAGGTCCTCATATCCAGGGGGATGAGCCTGGATGCCATGCAGAAGCTGGAAGAGGCGCTGGAGATTTTCGAGTCAGTTGGCAGCCATAGGGAGATTGCCAATGCGTGCGATAAAAAAGGGGATGTGCACTGGATGCGAGGGGATCTCAAGAGGGCCCTGCCGCTTTACCAGAGGGCTCTCGCTATCTGCGAAAAGAACGATGACGCAATAAGTACCGTGATTTTGTCGGATAAGATTATAGACCTTTATCGCCAGCAAAAGGATTATGACAAGGCCCTGCCATATTATTACAGATCCCTTGAACTGGTAGAGGAACTGGGAGATTCAGGAAGAGCGGCCTTTTATCTTACAGGGATCGGAGATATATATCAGAATCAGGGAAAGATAGAGGACGCCCTTGATGCCTACAGGATTGCGTTGAGGATATACAGGGGTATGAAGTCCAGGGAACGCGCTGAAATCCTGGAAAAGGGAGTCGCAAGGTTAGAGGCCTTGCTATATTCGCAGGAGGCCTGAAATTTCGTCCGCGTTCAGGATTACCGCCGCTATTGGAAGGCGCCTGGCCGCACCGACAGGATCTGGCGCAAGCCTTCTGGATAATTCATAAAGGGCGGATTGAACAGGCTCCAGATTGAGGGTCGTGTAGGTTGTGCCCTTTTTAAATCCGGTAAGGCCGCACACATGTGATTGACCATTAAACGCGGTTGGGATGCCATAGGTGCGGCAGTTGACCGGCCTTGCTTCATAACATAGGCAGAGGTTATCAGGCGACAGGAGCGGACATTTTATCCTTGCGAGCGCCAGAGGTCTTCCTGACCGCATTTCCCGTTCCCATGCATTAAGGGCCTTTTGAGCGCGTTTTTGTGCCTGGCGTCTTAGAGCCCGGGCCATTTTTTTAAAACGCTCTGCCAGAAAGGCGGCTTCTGCTACTGAGATATCAAATACGGCATGGCAGCAATCAGTGCAGCCGGCCCTGCAGGGCACAAGTTCGGGGTATGACTGCCTGATCCGGTCCACCGCCGAGTCACATTGATCATATATTTCAAGTAGCCTGGTTGTCAGTTGCTGGTTTAGATTCATATTATCCTTCCTCTCCGCAAGAATAACCTATTTATTAATAATTAAAAACATGCCGGAATATATCTGTTGTTCCAATAATTGGAGGAAGTGAAGTCTTACAGGAGGAAATGGTGAATCCGAGGTTTGCAGGGTCAAGATGCATAAGGTGTGGAACCTGCTGCAGAAAGGGGGGGCCGTGCCTGCATACATGCGATGGAGAGCTTATTGCCGATAAGGGGCTCAGGATAAATGATCTGGTTACCTTCCGGGCAGGTGAACTGGCCCATGACCCGTACAACAGAAAGGTGCTGGTGCTTCCCGTCGAGATAATAAAGATAAGGGGTAAGGAGGGAGGCACTGAATGCCTGTTTTTTGAACCGGATACCAATTCCTGCTCCATATATTCCCGCAGACCCGTTGAGTGCCGGGAGCTTATGTGCTGGGATACTTCTTCTTTAAGGGCATTGTTTCTTAAGAACACCCTGTCGCGTAAACATGTTCTTGGCGGTTCGGGGATGATGGATCTTGTAGAATCCTATGATCGTGCCTTCCCTCCCCAGTTGATTTTACGGCTTGTTACCTCAGGATCAGGCAGAGATCTGGCAGATCTGGAAAAAATGAAACGGATGGATAGGCGCTTCAGGGAAATGGTGCGTGATAAGATGGGCGTTCCGGAAGAAACTATGGATTTCCTGTTCGGAAGGCCTATAGATGATTTAGCCACGGCATTCAAGCGGGCGGCAAAAAAGAGATAAAAAAGGGGCCCCTTGAGGCCCCTTGTGTCTTCAGCCTTTGAAGATGGCGATATTACTCAAACGCCTCTTCGGTTGTTTTCCCAAAGCCGGGGACTCCGTACATTACGGTACTGCCTGAAGAGAAGAATTCAAGCTTACCTTCACGAACCAGCTCGTTTGCCGCATTCTTGACTTCTCTTGGCTTGGCGTTGGGATCTGCCTTGTAGAGATCCTTGATGTACATTTTGGACTTATGCGCTGCCTTCTTGGTAGCGAATTCCAAAATTTTCTGTTTCAGCTCTTCTTTGTTAACAGCCATTTCAATATCCCCCTGTTATTTAGAGGTTAATTAGTCCGTGTGTACACTCCACTTGAACTGAGTGGTTGTGTGATAGGTGTCATATGCAAGACGGTAATCATCTATTGACTTGTCGGTGAAGGGAATCTCGCACTTCTCGAAGAAGCGTTCCCATCCGATTCTTTCCGCCCAGTCACCCAGACGCTCGTACTTGTTGGCGTCTGCCTCGTAAGTCTGGAGGATCTTCTTTACCGCCTGTACGGTTGACGGCCATCTCGGTGGCTCATTGGGAATGTAGGGTATGACCAGCTTGGAGAACTTGGGCTTGCTGATCCGGTTTGAGATCTTGCCTCCCACGAGAATGGCAATACCGTCGCCCTCGCCGTCGGCAAGTGGCATGGCCGGGCACATGGTATAGCAGTTACCGCAGAACATGCATCTTTCTTCCTTGACCCGTACGGTCTTTTTCTTTTCCCCGTCGATTTCCACCGTGGCGGGCTTGATGGCGCCCAGAGGACATGCGGCAACTGCAAGCGGGATCTCGCACACGCCCCTGATCCGGTCATCTTCTACCAGAGGCGGTTTCCTGTGTACGCCAAGGATGGCGATGTCAGAGCAATGCACCGCGCCGCACATGTTCAGGCAGCAGGCAAGGGCGATTCTTACCTGGGCCGGCAGCTTGTGGCTGTGCCAGTAGTCGTAAAGTTCATCCATTACGGCCTTGACTACGCCTGATGCATCAATGGCAGGGGTGTGGCAATGTACCCAGCCCTGGGTATGGACGATATTGGTTACACAGGCGCCGGTGCCGCCTACAGGGAATTTGTAGGAACCGCCAGAGTGTTTTCTGCCCTTGAGATCGTCCAGGAGCTCCCTGAGGGCGTCTTCTGTGGTGACATGGAATTCAAGATTGTTCCTTGTGGTCCAGCGGCAGCATCCCTCGCAGTATTTGTCCGCGATGTCCGCGATTTCTCTGAGGAGCATTGTGGTTATAAGCCTCGGGGTACCGCACCGAACGGCATAACAGATATCCCCTGTCTCGCTGGTGTATTTTATAACACCAGGCTGAACTATCTCATGAGACTTCCATTTCCCATAGTTCTTCTTGATAACCTCGGGCCAGAACTGTTTGTAATGTGGAGGACCTATATCGGTTATGCGGTTCTCCATGGGTTTTTTGGGATTATATAATTTTTCGGCCAGTTCTGGATCATACGGTTTATCCAGTAACTCTAATATATTCCTGGTCTCTTCGCTCATTTATAGTCACCTCCTGAAGGTATCGAGTTTCTCTATTAAGCCGCGTGGCGTGCGCGGAATGCCTTGACATCCCTCTTCCAGCCACCCTCAACCTCATCTTCACCCCAGAAGACATAGGGGTTGGACCTTGGTTCCTTGACCATCTGTGGGATGGGCTTGAGCTCGGCGATCCTGAGGAACTCCTGCAGGCTCTTTCTCTGGATCAGCTCGCCAAGACGCTCACGGTTCTTGCCTTCTTCCATCCACCACTCCCAAACCTTGTCGACAAAGTCCTTGAACTCGTCATATGGAGGCTCCATCTTTATGAATGGAATTACCAGGGTGGACATCTGGGCGCCTTCCAGGATGGGGGCCTTGGCGCCGCACAGAATGGTTGCGCCGGTATCCGTGCCGGGACGAAGGGCCTCCGGCATGGTGTTGATGCAGTGCATGCATCTTACGCACTCGCGGTTGTTGATCTTGAGCTCGCCGTCTTCCATCTTCATGCACTGGCTCGGGCAGAGATCAATAACCTCTTTCTGTATGTCAAATGCACCCCAGTCCTTGTCGCTGTGAGCTCCGGCATTCGGCTTCAATTCCCCTGCCATGTATGCCTTGACCGCATCCTGATCGATCCTTATGTCGTCTCTCCATGTACCTATGATGGAGCAGCAGGAGCGGGCGATAGCAGCGACGCAGTCATTGGGACAGCCGGAGACCTTGAACTTGAATTTGTACGGGAAGGCCGGCCTGTGCAGCTCGTCCTGGAAGGTCTGGGTGAGATCATAGCAAATCTCCTGTGTGTCTATACAGGCATATTCGCACCTGGCCTTGCCCACGCAGCAGGAAGGCGTACGCAGGTTGGAGCCGGAACCACCGAGATCGCATCCCATCTGATGGGTCAGGTCATAGAATACAGGTTCCAGTTCCTCGGTTTTGGTGCCAAGAAGCACCATGTCGCCTGTTGAGCCGTGGAAGTTGGTCATACCGCTTCCGCGGTGATCCCAGAGGTCACACAGCTTGCGCAGGAACTTGCTGTTGTAGAATTTACTCGCGGGCTGGTTCACACGAATTGTGTGGAAGTGGGCGATGCTGGGGAACATATCCGGAACGTCGGAATAGCGGCCGATAACGCCACCGCCATATCCAAAGACACCGACAATGCCGCCATGTTTCCAGTGGGTCTCCTTGTGCTTGAATGACAGCTCAAGCTGTCCAAGGAGGTCCAGGCACTCCTGTTTGCCCGAGAGCCCTTTTTCTTCAATGTCGTCCGCGAAACTCGGCCAAGGCCCCTTTTTCAGGTCATCGACCATAGGGGTGTCATGTTTCTTGACATCTGCCATTTAGTTAACCCTCCTTAGTGGTAGTTTTTTCCTGTAAGTTTAATGAGAGATGATTTAAGTCCGATATTGAACCATTTTGGTTAATAAATGAATGTTCATTCGGTAAAAATAAAAACATACTCCAGGTGAAAACTTTTATAATATTGTTGTGCTTTTCTTGTCAACCCTAAAGCAGGTCCAAGATAGGTCAAAAATAGGGAGCAGGATCCGGGGAAACAGAAACTGATTTTATATTATATCAATATATCAGAAAGTTGTATTTAAAATTATCGGTCTTTTGCCCAAAAAAGAGGCATAAATTTTTCCGAATAGCGATTCATTTTTTTGAAGGACTGTGGATCGGCCCCATGGATTAACGGGGCGTTGTCCCGCCTGTACGGATGTGTTAATCAGTGTTACCATATTTTGATTTTATGCCCTGTTTACTGGTGTGAAGATCTATCTATATTTTAAAAGGGAAAGGAAACGCAATGTGTTGTGATCTGCATACCCATACCACTGCATCCGACGGATCAGACGCGCCCTCTGCGCTTGTTTCACTGGCCCGGGAATCGGGCCTTTCCGCTGTGGCCGTCACCGACCATGATACGGTCGCCGGTCTGTCGGAGGCCTTGAGGCAGGGGGAGATAGAAGATATCGAGGTCTTGCCGGGTGTTGAGTTGAGTGTTGTCTCGCCCCAGGGCACCATGCATATGTTGGGCTATCTCTTTGATCCGGACTCCCCGGAACTGATTTCTGTGCTGAAACGGGTACAGGCGGCCAGAGCGGAAAGAAATCCCAAGATCCTGAAACGTCTTCAGGAGCTGGGGTATCCCGTCTCCGAGGAGGAACTCCGCGAGCTCGCCGGGACCGGTCAGGTTGGCAGGCCGCATATTGCGAGGGCCATGGTCGCCAGGGGATATGTCCGTTCCGTGAGTCAGGCATTTGACAGATTCTTAAAAAAAGATGCCCCTGCCTATGTGCCAAAATCCATACTCAGTCCCAGGGAGGCAGTAGAGGTAATTCACAGGGCTGGTGGCGTTGCAGTCCTTGCCCATCCTGTTTCACTTGATTTCGGTACCCTTAACCGGCTTGAAGCCTTAATAGGCGGTCTTGTCCGGGATGGCGTTGACGGGGTTGAGTGTTTTTACAGCGAGCACACATGGGAATTGACCGAATTCTGCCTGAAGATTTGCCGCAAATACGGCCTTGTTGCAACCGGTGGAAGTGATTATCACGGGAGGGCCAAGCCCCATATCCGTTTAGGAAAGGGAAGAGGTGAGCTTTGCGTGCCTGACTGGTGTGTTGAAAAACTGAAGGAAAGGGGTGATAAGATCAGATGCGGGCATTGAGGTCTCTTGCTCTGATAATCATCCTGATTCTGCAGGTCATTTCATGTTCATATTCCTGGGGATCGCCCCACGAACATCCTGATTTCGGAGATTCCATCGTCGTAGGTTCCATAGGTGACGCATCAACCCTCATTCCCATGCTTGCATCGGATGCCACCTCGCACGAGATAGCGGATCTGATTTATGATGGCCTTGTCAAGTACGACAAGGATCTCAACCTCGTGGGCGATCTGGCTGAATCGTGGGATGTGTCCCCGGACGGCCTTACCATTACCTTTCATCTGAGGAAGGGCGTGCGCTGGGAGGACGGCGTGCCTTTTACCTCCAAGGATGTTCTTTTCGGTTTCCACCTCATAGTGGATCCCAAAACCCCCACGGCCTACGCGGGTGACTTCATGGAGGTCTCCAAGGCCGAGGCCCCGGATCCTTATACGTTCAGGGTGACGTATAAGCAGCCTTTCGCGCCTGCATTGAGTTCCTGGGGAAATATCGTTGTTCTGCCCAGGCATCTGCTCAGGGGAAAGGACATTACCAAGAGTCCTCTCGGTAGAAGGCCCGTGGGGCTTGGACCCTTTAAACTCAAGAAATGGAATACCCAGGAGAGCATTGAACTGGTTTGTAACAAGGATTATTTTGGAGGCAGGCCCTATCTTAACGGTTACATCATGCGCATAATTCCTGATCCTGCCACCATGTTCCTGGAGCTGAAGTCAGGCGGGCTTGACTGGATGGGCCTTTCTCCCATGCAGTATCAGCGGCAGACGAATACAAGGTTTTTCAGGGAAAATTTTCACAAGTATAAATACCTGTCCTTTTCCTATACCTACCTGGGATACAACCTCAGAAATCCGCTTTTTAAAGACAAAAGGGTCAGACAGGCAATCTCCTATGCCATTGACAAGGAAGAGATCATAAGGGGCGTACTGCTCGGATACGGGGTTGCGGCCACCGGGCCATATAAGCCGGACGCCTGGTTTTACAACCCCAATGTGAGGCGCTATCCCTATGATCCCCAAAGGGCGAGGGAGCTTTTGCGGGAGGCCGGGTGGGTGGACCGCAACCATGACGGCTGGCTGGACAAGGACGGACGTACCTTTACCTTTACTGTTATCACCAATCAGGGTAACGCCCTCAGAGACCGTACCGCCCAGATCATCCAGTACAGGCTGAAGCAGGTGGGAATCCAGATGAAGATCCGCACCCTGGAATGGACCGCCTTTATCAATGATTTTATAGACAAAAGGCGGTTTGAGGCGGTTATCCTGGGCTGGACCCTGGGCCAGGATCCTGATATCTACGATATATGGCATTCCTCAAAGACCGGGGAAAAACAGTTGAACTTTATAGGTTACAAGAATCCGGAGGTAGACAGGCTGCTTGTTCAGGGCCGCCGCACCTTTGACCGCGAGAAAAGAAAGCGGATCTACTGGCGGATACAGGAAATTCTGGCCGAAGATCAGCCATATACCTTCCTGTATGTGCCCATGAGCCTGCCGGTCATACACAAGCGTTTCCGGGGCATACATCCCGCCCCTGCCGGCATTTCCTACAACTTTATACGCTGGTGGGTTCCGAAAAATGAGCAGAAGTATATAATGCCCTGATGTTGTTGTATCTCTTTCGCAGAATCCTGGTCATGGTTCCCACTTTCCTGGGCATAACCTTTATATCGTTCATGGTTATGCATCTTGCTCCTGGTGAGCCAATGGGCCTTCAGTCGGATTTCAATCCCAAGATGACGCCGGAGGTGCGGGAACGCCTGAGGGCGCAATACGGCCTGGATAAGCCCCTTTACGTCCAGTATTTTCGATGGCTGAAGGGCCTGGTGGAGCTGGATCTCGGCCGGTCCTTTTCCCCGGACAGGCGGCCCGTGTGGGACAAGATCAAAGAACGCCTGCCTGTAACCCTGCTCATAAACCTGTTGTCCATAGGGCTTATCCTGGTGGTGGCGATTCCCCTTGGCGTGGCCTCGGCGGTCCGCCAGAACAGCCTTTTTGATCAGGTTGCAACGGTTACGGTTTTTGTGTTTTATGCAGCTCCTGCCTTCTGGGTGGCCCTGCTGCTTATGCTTCTTTTCGGGGTCTATCTGGGATGGCTGCCCATATCAGGCCTGCACAGCCTTATGGGGTATGCCCACATGGGAACGTGGGAAAGGCTTCTGGACAATGCCAGGCACCTGTTTCTGCCTGTCCTGGTATCTGCCCTTGGAGGGCTCGCGGGCATGTCCCGGTATACCAGGTCATCCATGCTGGAGGTTCTCAGACAGGATTACATAATTACGGCAAGGGCCAAGGGACTTTCCGAGAGAAGGGTGATCTACCGGCACGCCCTTAGGAACGCCCTGTTGCCGCTTATTACAATATTGGGCCTGTCCATCCCCGGTCTGATCGGTGGCAGCGTGATATTCGAGTCCCTGTTTGCCATTCCAGGCGTGGGGCAGCTCATGTGGACCAGTGTCATGGCCAGGGATTACCCGGTGCTGATGGGAAATCTGGTAATAGTGTCCGTGTTGACCTTGCTTGGTAATCTTCTTGCGGACATTGGCTATGCCCTTGCCGATCCAAGGATCAGGACCGGTACCCGGGGGGAGTGAAATGTGGTGTAAGAGATTCTTCAGGAATCCTCTTGGGGTGGCCGGGCTTATCATAGTCTCGATTCTTGCCCTTGTGGCACTGTCCGCCCCATGGATTTCCCCGTACGATCCCCAGGCCATCGA
>JALVVK010000124.1 GCA_027023445.1 Deltaproteobacteria bacterium
CGCTCTTCCGCGATTGGCAAATTTCTGACCATGATTCGTCGGATGGCCATGTCTGCCCGGTGTGCTTGGTGCGAAGGAGTGACGATAAAAAAAGCGATAAAAAAAGCGATAAAAAAAGTAAGCGGACCCCTTGTAAAGTCTGCAAAGATCGGCGAACTGGTCGTCTTGATATATGGCTTAAGGAGAAGCTTGTAACAGATTCTATCTGGATCAGTGAACTGGCCGACGCCAATGACCGCGTTGCCCTTGTCACGATGAGCCTGGACATTGAACCCTGGCTTGACGGAAGCCGTCTGGATGCGCTCAGGGCCCAGACCATTCCGGAATGG
Source organism: Deltaproteobacteria bacterium (assembly GCA_027023445.1). GTDB lineage: Bacteria > Desulfobacterota > Dissulfuribacteria > Dissulfuribacterales > JALVPX01 > JALVVK01. The sequence goes on from JALVVK010000124.1 coordinate 330, forward strand.
AGGAGGTTCAATCCTGAGCTTTCTGAATTCTGGGAACGTAATAAGGACAAAAGGAGAAAGGGTTCAAATCCAATTAACCTTGACCGACCATTTGATAGCCTTCAGCAAGAGATAATGAAAAGGCTTGGGCAGTTCAAAAACGATGATTTGCTGTTTTGCAACCTCCAAGAAGGTTATCGGTATGCAAAAAAGAAGGATGATCAACAAAGCGACAAAGAAATATGGGAATCCTATTTCTCTTTAATTGTTGAAGATAGAGTTTCCAACAACCAGCCAGGATGGGAAAAGGATAACTTACTTCATAATGCCAGATGGCTCGCTTACCAGTTGTTCCGCAAGCTTGCATCACCAGGCCGTATATATCGCTTCCAGCGTCAGGCTAAGGATTTCTTCAAAGGATTGCTTGCCGAATTCCGCGAGATAGCGGCCGCAGACCGAAATCGCTGGCGTGTGCGCAGACTGGTCATCAATCCGGATACCGGTTCTTCTGATTCGTGGGAAGATCTTCAATCTTACAACGGCCGTTACCTGGGTGCCCCTATTAGCCTCTTATATCGCGAAAAGACAAATGATTTCCTGACCATCTGCAACCTGGCCCGGCTTCTGGAACCGGAGCAAGGCAAGGATGGCCTGGATGGAATTACGCTGAGATTGAAAGCAGAAGACAGAGAATACAAAAAGAAGTCTGAAATATTGAAAGTGAAGTCCGTGTCTGATAAGGCTGGGGAATTGGGGTGTTATCACCCGGTAATATTGCTTGAGCTTTCCCCTGTACGCTTCAGGGTTCTTGTGCCCCTGGAGGCTGCATCTAAATGTGTGGATTATGCGATTGGGGCATGGAATGAGCAATTTGCGCGTGTATGGGACCGGCTTCCGCTTCGGGCTGGGGTGGTGACATTCCGCAGAAAAACGCCATTTCAGGCCGTGATAGAAGCGGCACGAAACATTGAAGCAGATTTAACCAAAAGCAGTAAGACCTCTGAGACCTGGCGAGTTGAATACAGAGAAACGCGGGAAGGGGCTGTTGCGCTCAGTCTCGTCTGTCCTGACGGACAACGTGAGCTGCGGACTATGCCGGTGAAACTCCCTGATGGCCGGGAAGATGTATTCTATCCATACCTTGCCGTGGAAGAGAAGAAGGCGCGTTTTCCGTTGGATTTCCAGCATCCCAAAGGCCAGACCTACCGGCACGCAAAAGACCTGCAGATTGGGGACGGGGTTTTCGTTTATCCTTCATATATTGCTACAGTCTTTCTGGACAGCACGGCCAGGCGGTTTGAACTTTTGAGCCGCAGGCGACTCACGCAGTGGCGAAGGATGCGCGATCTCTGGAGACTGATAGACCGCAATGTCCCAAGTCAGACCGCGCTCCGCGGTGCATGGTCGGAGCTTGTCGAGCGGCGCGAGGCCTGGAAGGGGCTGGATAGGACATGGGTTGAAGGTGGCAAGAATGCCTGGCTCGATCTTGTGCGTGCAGTGTTCCATGAACGCCTGGGCGTTCGAAGTGCCTGCCTGGAAACATTGGTGCAGGCCGCCGGAGATGGTCTTTTGGACTGGAGTCTGGAATGGCACATGAGTGTATTGAAAAAGCAAGTCTCAGGCCTACATGTGCATGGCGAACGCAGACAGGAGGTAACCGATGACGACAGAAAAGAAGAGTTTTGAAACATATACGTCTTTAGGCATGGCGCTTGACCCCATCCATGTAGGCACAGGCGGAAGCCAGCTGGGCCGGGTGGACAACGCCATCGTGCGCGATCCAGTAACAAAGGTGCCTAAGATTCCGGGGTCGAGCCTGGCGGGTGTCATGCGGGCCTATGTGGCGATGCATTATGAAAATGGCCGGAATATCCAAGAAAGAGAAAAACCTTATTATCCTGATTGTGCCGGCCTGGGTCAGTCTGATAGCAATGGTGCAGGTGGCCATTGCGGCCAGGCTAATTGTCCAGTGTGCACCGTATTTGGCTTTGCCAGGGATATAGACTCTGATAGTGGTTTTGCGGGTCTGGCCGCTTTCAGCGATATGCACGTGTTGCTATTTCCGGTGGCCTCGCAATTGGGTCCGCAATGGATCACCTGTCCAATGGCATTGCGGCAAACCGGCATCAAAGCATTCTCAGGACTCGGCGAATTACCGGAACAGGAGGTGCTTTATCGCAAAACGGAAGAGGCCGTTCAGCATTTGAATCTTGGTTGGCTTTTTCTGCCGGTCAAGCCTGATTGGGAGCACTTGAATGATATTATTATACAAAAGATAGATAAACTTGGTGCACCCAACTATATAGTCAGTCGTTTGGGGGTCGTTTCCGACAAGCTGTTTGCACATATCGTGAACAACAACCTTGAAGTGCGGACTTCAGTTGCAATCGATCCGGCAACCGGAGCTGCGGAAGACAAGGCGCTGTTCACTTATGAGGCCCTTCCTCGCGGCACAGTGCTTGTTTGGGAAATAACCTGCCGGAATCCAAAGCACTTTAAGATAAATGGACAACAAGTAACAGCGGTCGATTTTCCAGATAAGGTAAGAGATGTTGTTGCCGAGGCCTATCCCTATCTGGAACACCTGGGCATCGGCGGCATGGGGAGTCGTGGCATGGGCAGGCTGCGCGTGTTGAATCCAGAAAGGTCTGGAGAAATCAATACATCAGAAAGGGAGGGCTCGTAATGAATGCGCCGGTCTTTGAAAATCTGGACCTTGCCTGTGCCAAAGTGGGTAAAACTATTGCGGAGCAGCCATCAAAAGAGCTTGAAAAGAAAGAGCTTAAAAACCTCATCACGAGGGCGCTCGCTGTCCTGGAAGAGCAAGGCATTTACGCCCTTTTCCTGTATCTCAAGGCACAGGGCAAGAATATCAAGAATATTGGGGAAACCGTCAGTGACAGGCTCTATGACTTTCTGAAAGAGACACCACGACAATCACATCTGCTTGAGAATGGACCTGATGTCTTATCCGCCTTACAGAAACTCGGAGAAAATCTTGACAGACTGTTGCTGGCCTGCGAACTGGTCCAGCGGTCTCTCGTCTATGCCCGTTATCACGTGCGGCTGCGAGAGGAGGAGCGAGGTGTGAAATGACATGGACATTGCATAGATGGGTCTGGCGACTCAAGGCACCGCTTTTTGTTGGCATGCCTCCGGCAGGGACATTAAACCGTTGTCGGCTATACATACCTGCCCGCGCCATGCATGGGGCTGTAGCAGCAGAATTGGCACGAATTAATGGGGATGAACAGTCCAAGTTCCCTGATTATGGGAAATTCGGCCATGAAATCGGCCTCAACTGTCGTTTCACTTATCTTTATCCAGCCCAAAAGAGTAGTAACCACTATGTGGTCTGGCTGCCTAAGTATTTAAAAGGGTTGCGCTGGTGTCCTTCTAATAGCCAGGAAGATCTGTCAGGCCGTACCTTTCGGCAATATCTGCTCGACTCCCGGCCAGGTACGGCAATCGCGCCGGAGACTGACTCTGCGTCTGAAGGCACACTGAGGGAGACGGAATGTATCAACCCTTATTGGCGTGGCAGTACGGCAAAACCGAATCCTGTCTTTTTCTTGGGATATCTGTTTCTCAGAAACAACGGCTTCCGGCGCCAGTTGGAGGATATCGATACCGTATTTGTCGGGGGAGACACCAGATATGGCCTTGGGAAGATAAGACAGGAGCAGTGGGATGATTTGCATACCGACCTGTCCGTCTTCGGGAAGCCTGTTTGTCTGGACAGTGATGATCCTGAAATTAAAAGCGATTTCGTTTGGGGACATGTAATGGCCGATAATAAGTCTCCAATCAATGGAATTCGAGGAGCCAAGGAGCTTCTTGGAGGCTGGGAGCAGGGCAAGCCGCGGAAGGGTTGCCTCGCATGGGTCCCCGGTTCATCCCTGAACGGTTCAGCAGTCTGGTGGTCTATAGACACCTATGGATATTGGCAAACGCATCCAACAAATGCTGCCACGAGGACTGGTTAACTCTTCTGAGGATAATAGAATAAGAACAGACAGTGGTTTCATGCTCAACACCGCGATAATGGAAGTGCTATAAATGTATACTGAAGACGATCTTCTTCCTCTTTCCGCCTTACAGCACCTATTGTTCTGCGAGAGGCAGTGTGCGCTTATTCATATTGAGCAGGTCTGGCAGGAAAACCTCTTCACTGCCCAGGGTCGTATCCTCCACGAAAGGGTGGACAGGGGTAAAATATGACAACAAATGATTATGGCGAGATTGTCCTGTACCAGGCTGATGATGGCCATTCGGTTATTGATGTGCGCCTTAAGGATGAAACCGTCTGGCTTACCCTGAATCAGATGGCGGAGTTGTTTGGGCGGGATAAGTCCGTCATCTCCAGGCATCTCCGGAATATTTTTAAGACCGGTGAATTGAAGAGAGACGCAACTGTTGCAAAAAATGCAACAGTTCAAAACGAAGGCGGCAGACGCGTTACCAGGTATATAGAATGGTTCAACCTCGATGCCATCATTTCTGTAGGTTACCGGGTCAACTCAAAACGCGGTACCCAGTTCCGCATCTGGGCGACCTCTGTCCTGAAAGACCACCTGGTCAAGGGATATTCCCTCAATCAGAAGCGGCTGGCCGAAAAAGGCACAAAGGAACTGCAACAGGTCCTGACCCTCCTTTCCAACACCCTTGAAGGTTACAATCTGGTTAATGAAGAAGGAAAAGCGGTGCTTGATATCGTCAACCGCTATGCTGGAACCTGGAGACTGCTTCTGCAGTACGACGAGGATAACCTGCCCGCACCGGGCAGGAAACAGGCCCCGAAAACCGTTTTGAGTATAGATCAGGCCCGATCGGCTATTAGTTCCCTCAAGCAGGAGCTGGCCGTTAGGAACGAAGCCACTGACCTTTTCGGCCAGGAACGGGGCGAGGGACTTTCCGGGATCATTGGGGCCCTGTACCAGACCTTCGGTGGGGAGGATCTCTATCCATCCGTGGAGGAAAAGGCGGCCCATCTCCTCTATTTTATCATCAAGGACCATCCCTTTTCCGACGGCAACAAGCGGATCGGCAGTTTTCTCTTCATCCTTTTTCTGCGTTTGAACGGCCTGCTCGACCGCATTTCTTTTGACAACAAGGCCCTGGTGGCCCTGGCCCTGCTCACCGCGGCCAGTGATCCGGCCCAAAAGGACGTGCTGATCCGGCTCGTTGTCAACCTGCTTGCGTGTGAGGGGTAATGTACTGCGAAGACGATCTTCTCCCTCTTTCCGCCCTGCAGCACCTTTTGTTCTGCGAGAGGCAGTGCGCGCTTATTCATATTGAGCAGGTATGGCAGGAAAACCTCTTTACTGCCCAGGGACGTATCCTGCACGAAAGGGTGGACAGAGGCGGTGAGACACCGGGGAGCAATATTCGCATAGCATACAGCCTGCCTTTACGATCTCTAAGATTGGGCCTTACAGGTAAGACCGATGCGGTGGAATTTCATCGTAAAGTTAAAAACGGGCGGAAGGTATGGCATCCATTTCCAGTGGAATACAAGCGCGGCAGGCCAAAATCGGATGATTGTGACCGTGTTCAACTGTGTGCCCAGGCCATTTGCCTTGAGGAAATGTTAGATGTGGAAATTTCCCGTGGCGCGCTGTTTTATGGAAAAATCAGGCGCCGGCAGGATGTGGTCTTTGATCCCGCCTTGCGGCAAAAGACAGAAGAGACAGCAAGACACCTGCATGAATTGATAGCATCAGGGAAAACGCCTCCGCCAGTCAGCACTTCAAAGTGCAAGTCCTGTTCTTTATTGGATGTTTGTATGCCCAAGGCATGTAAAGGGACCCGTTCCGCGAAAGATTATTTGCAGGCAACCATCTCGGAAAAATGAAAAAGCACCTGAACACCCTTTATGTCACGACCCAGGGCGCCTATCTCTCCAAGGAAGGCGAAACCGTGGCTGTCAAGGTGGACAACAAGATACGTCTTCGCGTGCCGATTCACACGATAGGCGGGATTGTTTGCTTCGGGCAGGTGGGATGCAGCCCGTTTTTGATGGGCTTTTGTGCTGAGCGGGATGTATCTATCAGCTATCTGACTGAAAATGGCCGCTTTCTTGCCAGGGTCCAGGGGCCGGTATCCGGCAATGTTCTGTTGAGAAGGGAACAGTACAGGCGTGCGGATGATCCCGGAATTTCTGCGGA
>JALVVK010000125.1 GCA_027023445.1 Deltaproteobacteria bacterium
ATGTTATGAAAAAATTTTTTGCCGTTTTTACTGCTTTAACCCTTTCAACGCTTTTTTATCCGGTGCCTTATTCCATGGCAGAGCAGAACACTGTCCCTCCACTGCTGGTACAGCAGCCTGCAGCTCAGCCTCCCCCTCCAGGAGTTTTGCCATCAGCACCACCAGCACCACCAGCACCAGGAACCCCGCCAGGACCGCCGGTTGCCCCGCCTCCTCCAGGTCCAGGTATTGGTCAAGCTATTCCTGAACAAACATTGCTGAACAACCTACCCACCGCGGTTACCACAGTTCAGAAGATCGGTAGCCAGCTTATACCTGGAAAGGTGTGGACAATGCGGGGACCTACCGGAGAGGTTGAAGTAAAGGCAGGAATACTGTATCAAGGAAGTGTTGTGGCCGTTCTCCATTTCAACCCAGTAGACGGCAGTGTGTTTCCCATTGGCATACACACTCGTACATACCAAAATCAAAACACCAATCAGCTTCAAGCGATCAAAACCCGGTTGACTACTGTAATCCATGGACTAAAAATTTTACCTGTGGCCGAATTCATGGAACCAGAAGCCAGCTGGTGTTTTCCGGTTGCATTTGGCAACAAGATTGTTGCCCACCTGAAAGTCTATTACGATGGCATTCACATTGTTCCAGATTATCCGGCAAATCAGGAAATGACTTACTATGGTCAATAACATACGGACTGCTTTAAAGGGAAACCTTTTAACAGTTGTGCTGCTGGCAGCGGCATTGGGGCTGGCGTATGCCCTTCGTCAGCCCCTTCACCTGTTTCCGGCCATGGTGGATTGGAAAACAATTTCCACCTTAAGCGGACTGCTGTTAATCACCACCGGAATCAAGGAAAGCGGCCTGTTTTACCTTTTTGCCTACCGTATTGCCCAAAAGATTGACAACGAACGCCTATTGGCGCTGTTTCTTATTTCCCTTGCCGCCATACTCTCCATGTTTTTGACAAATGATATTGCCTTGTTCATCGTCATCCCATTAACATTAACCCTGCAACAAATCGTTGGAAGCGATTACAGCAAGATTATTATCTTTGAAGCCATTGCCGTAAATGTGGGCTCATCGCTGACACCAATAGGCAACCCCCAGAACATATACCTCTGGCACCAGTGGGGTATTTCTTTTCATAGCTTTGTTAGAGAAATGACTCCACTTGTTTCTATTATGTCTATTTGGTTGCTTGCCATGGCCTTTCTCTGTTTCCCTTCAAAGAAAATAGAGGTCGCCAACAACCATAAGCATGTTGTGGATCGTGGACTGTTCATCATATGTTCAATATTGCTGGTCGTATTTATTTCCTCTACTGAATTGGGACTTGAAACATACTTTTTGCCCATCATTCTTTTGGTAATACTAATAGCTCGCAAAAGTATATTCTTGAAATGCGATTGGGGACTGATTCTTCTTTTCATTCTCATTTTTATTGACCTAAACCTTATCTGTCGGCTTAAAACAGCAAACCATCTACTTACTATGCTGGATTTTAGCAACATCCGTACATTATTCCTCTCCGGCGCCTTTTTTTCACAGGTCATTAGTAATGTTCCATCAGCAATTCTGCTTACCAAGCATTCCGCCAATTTCAGGATCATAACCTACGGAGTCAATATCGGCGGAAATGGCCTTCTGATTAGCTCCTTTGCTAATTTGATAGCCTTGCGTTTTTCTAATAGAAAACACAAATATTTTTCTTTTCACGTTTACTCGCTACCTTATTTTATAATCACTCTTATCTCATCTTATTATTTATTAATTTAACGATATCGCCTCGTTAATCCACCCTTGCAGATAGCCGAAAAAAGTTGGCCTGAGACAGTTCCTGGCAGGAGGACTTCTGTCATCCAAGGTCCTGTCAAAGGGCCTGATGCTGTTGAATCTCTCCAGTATGGATCTTGCCCGCTCATGGCGCATCTCGCATACTTTTTCAGTGGAGAGCCCCTTTTAACCGCATCATTTTTTCTATGTTATAATGCCTGGTTAAAGCCATGCCATCACGGCACCCCATATCCTTGAGCTGCGCAATTAGGGTTAAAAGAAATGATTGATTGCGTAGTCGATCTGAAACCGACTCCTTCTTGAATTATTCGATTAAATCCCTTTTCTCAGGCACCTAAGACCGCGTAATCAGGATCTGATCCCAAGAAGCATCCGGGCTGCGGTGAAATAGATCAACAGGCCAGTGATGTCCACTATAGTGGTTAGGGCCGGGCTGGCCACTACCGCCGGGTCCCACTTCATCCTGGCCGCGGCTAAGGGTAGAATTGCTCCAATCAATGTCGCAGTAACTACCTGTAGGCTCAGTGCAATAGCAATTACGGCCCCGATTTTTGCAAGCGTGTAACCTACAGGGATAATGGTTCCCTGGGACAAGAACATGACTTTTCCCCAGGAAAGAATACCAAGAACCAACGCGAGCATGACTGCTATCTCGAATTCTTTCCAAAGCACCCTGAAAATATCTCTTGGCGATATCTCACGCAATGCAAGTGCACGAACAACCACCGTAGCTGACTGGCTGCCGGTGTTGCCGCCCGTGTCTGCCACCATAGGCATGTAAAGAGCGAGGATGAGCATATGCTTGAGGGTAGCCTCGAAGTTACGAATGATCATGCCAGATATCAACTCAAGTGCTGCAAGACCAACGATCCAGTATGCCCGGTTTTTGAAATGATCCCAGGAAGATGTCTTTAAATATATGCCGGTCTCGTGACTTCCTCCTATGGCCATGAGTTTTTCTACGTCCTCGGTATACTCTTGAGAAAGAATATCCATGGCATCGTCATGGGTGATAATTCCCACCAGCACATCATTGCCATTGGTCACCGGCATGGCAAGGAGGTCATACTTCTGGATCGTCCGGGCGGCATCTTCCTGATCATCATCTACATGCACAGAGATGACTTTACGATGCATTATGTCTGCAACACAGGCCTGTCGCGGAGCCACAATGAGGTCTTTAAGGGATACAAAACCGATGAGCCTTCGGTCTTCATCCACAACATAGGTGTAATAAATCGTCTCCTTGTCAGGCGCAATTTTCCTAAGATGTTCGATGGCCTGTGACGCCGTCAGTTGGGGAGATAGAGTGGCATAGTCAGAGGTCATGACCGCTCCGGCAGTACCCTCTCTGTATGCAGACAGACGCCGTATGTCCTCCCTTTCGGCGTAGGCCAGTGCCGGCAGGACGGATTCCCTAAGACTTGTGGATAGTTGTTTAAATAAATCCGCCCTGTTATCCGGAGACATATCACTCAGCAAAAGCGAAAATTCGTCACGCCGCAGTGTTCTGACCGTTTCTACCTGCAGGGTCTCGTCCAAGTAACTGAAAATTTCGGCGCGAAGTTGCGGATCGGCGTGCCGAAGCACTCCCCACACCTCTTCGCCTGTCAAGGAGGATAGATACTCAGCAACTGCAGCAGGGTGAATTGCCTCGCAGAAACCTCTAAGGGCCTCTGAGTCCCCACTTGCGAGCATCTCGCGCAACTTAGAAACTGAAACTGGATTTTTATTCATTTTGGTTCACCTTCATTTCAGCCACGACAGAAGAGCACACGTGGCCGGAGGTGAACCGGTGGGCTATGCTTGAATGGAGGGCCGACCGCTCAAATCACGTACCACGAAGCTAAACCATCGCGGTCCAGGTTCATCAACTTCGTTTTGTGTCATTTTTTGTGTCATGTGTTGGCAAATATGACCGCCATCTGAATCTCTCATAAAATCCCCTAATTATAAATCACCATGTATCATGCCCTCAGCACCCTCACAGATCGCTTCATTGTATAAGAATTTTTCTGGCTGTCAATCTACAATGTATAGTGGACCCCAAAAACGAGACAGTGTGCTAAGGTAGAATTCACATTGCCGGAGAGGGGTACCATGAAGAGAAAAAAGTACAGCAAGGAACTGAAATCCAAGGTGGCAGTAGCCGCCATAAAGGGTCATAAAACAGTCAATGAAATAGCATCTGAATTCAGCGTTCATCCCAGCATGGTAAACCGATGGGAAAAGCAGGCCCTGGAATCCATGGCTGATATTTTCGGTAGCAAGCGCGAAAGAAGCACAAGAGAAATGGAAGCAGAAAAAGACCGCCTTTATCAGCAAATTGGCAAATTGCAGGTCGAGCTGGACTGGTTAAAAAAAATACGGGGCATCTTCTGTAGGCAATACATCCAGACGGCTCTGCATTGATCCAAGGCACTCAGAGATCAGTGTAAAACGCCAATGTGAACTGATCAGTCTGCCGCGAGCCAGTTATTACAGGAATCCCGGGATGCATGCGGAAACGAGAGAAAATCTGATACTTATGCAGCTCATCGATAAAGAATATACCAGGCACCCTTTTTATGGCAGCAGGAAGCTGTGCACTTGGCTCCGGCAACAGGGCCATGTGGTTAACCGCAAAAGAGTGCAAAGACTTATGCGGAAAATGGCGATCCAGTCCATAGCCCCAAGCCCCGTACCAGTCAGCCGCATCCAGAGCATAAAATTTATCCTTATCTGCTGCGTAATCTGGAAATAATCTGTCCAGATCAAGTATGGTGTTCAGATATCACCTACATACCCATGCCTGGAGGTTTTGTATACTTGACAGCCATTATGGACTGGTACAGCAGGTATGTACTCTCATGGGAAGTATCTGTAACCATGGACAGTGAATTTTGTGTATCAGCCCTGGAGAGTGCTTTACAGCGGCATGGCAGTCCTGAGATTTTCAACACTGATCAGGGATCTCAGTTCACCAGCACTGAATTTACAGATACCCTGAAAGATGCCGAGGTTCAGATAAGCATGGATGGGAGAGGACGGGCAATGGACAATATCTTCATAGAAAGGTTGTGGCGCAGCGTAAAATATGAAGAAATATATCCGAAAGAATATCCATCTGTTCAGGCACTTAGAGAATCTCTTGATGTATATTTTGATTTTTATAACACTGAACGTCCACATGCAGGACTTAAACAAAAGACTCCGATTCAGGCATATCAATGGTGCCTGTAGTAACATGGACGGATAATCTGTCAAGACCAGACCCTTCGGGTGCTCCACTTCGTTAAGCTGTCTTGACAGATTCCCCTTACCATGTTGCTCCTGAGGGTGCCGACGGCGAGAGGACGCCAATCTTTACCTCCGGATCAAGGACTGTATGTAAAAAACCAACGAGAGATAGGAAAATTATTTTACTTTTGACCATTATTTTACTTGGAAAACAAAAGAGAATTTCTCTCTTAATTTGACCTGTTTTGTGTCTTGACAATGGGGTCCACCTTAAGGAACCTGGGATGGCTCACGGAGGGGCTTTCTCTTTACCAGGAAAACGCTCACGGGAGACTGTGTTACAGGGAGATATTTTAGGGTCAAAAACTCAGTTTTTTTTAAAGATAAAACTTGAAATATTAACAGGTTATGTTAGTATTTGTACATGAATATCAAACCTTCCGCACTGCCTGACAACGTCGATCAGCTAAAGGCCATCATAGCTGATTTCCAGACATATCATGAAAAACAGATAGCCGATATTCAGGATTATTACGAAAAAAAGACAAGCCTTCTCCTGGAAGAAATCCGCCTTTTAAGGGCCAGGATATTTGGCCACAAGAGCGAAAAGATCCCTCCAAAAAACACGGGCCAGATTCCCCTGTTTGACATGCCCGAACCAGAGGATGCCGGGGAAGAACAGGCGGAAGAAGTTGTCAGGGTCCTGGCTCATACCCGGAAAAAACGGGGCGGAAAGCCCCTTCCTGAAAATCTTCCCCGTGTGGAGGTCGTTCATGACATTCCAGAGGAGGAGATGGTCTGCCAGTGTGGCTGCAGGCTCACCCGCATAGGGGAAGAAACTTGCGAGCAGCTGGATATCATCCCTGCAAGGATGCAGGTCATCCGGCATATCCGTCCCAAGTATGCCTGCAGGAACTGCGAGGGCCTTGAGGATGACGGCCCCAGCGTGAAGACAGCATCTCCTGAGCCGCGGATTATTCCAAAGTCCATTGCCACCCCAGGGCTTCTTGCCTTTATCATCACTGCCAAGTTCGTGGACGCACTTCCATTTTACCGCCAGGAAGGGCAGTTTGCCCGCCTTGGAGTGGATCTTTCCCGGGGCCTTATGTGCAGGTGGGCCATGAAGGTGGCAGAGGCCTGCCAGCCTATTGTCAATCTCCTGAAAGACGAGATACTGGAAGGTCCCTTAATAAATATCGTTGAGACCACGGTCCAGGTGCTTAGAGAACCCGGCAGGGATCCAACCACCAGGTCGTACATGTGGGTCTTTTGCAGGGCTGGTCCTGAAAGGCCGGTCTTGCTCTATCAATATCATCCGAGCCGGGGCGGCAAGGTAGCATCTGGCTTTTTGGGTGATTTCAAGGGATACGTCCAGACGGATGGGTACCAGGGATATGACTTCCTGGACCTTACGGAAGGGGTGCGCCATG